>JBQTKI010000081.1:0-6144 GCA_052386275.1 Gammaproteobacteria bacterium | reverse complement strand
TTTTTCGAATACCACCTCTACACGCTCGGCCGTCCGGCGACGATCCCGAATAACTCCACCAAGCAGATCGAGCTGATCGATACGGCGACCCGCGTGCCCGCGAAGAAGCAGCTCGTCTATTACGGCGCGGCCATGCGCGGCGGCTGGGGCTCGCCGATGATGGACCGCGAGTTCGGGCCTTCGTCCAATAAGGAAGTGGACGTGTGGCTCACTTTACGCAATGACAAGGCCTCCGGCATGGGCATGCCGCTGCCGGCGGGGCGCATCCGAGTCTCGCAGCAGGACAAGGCCGACGGCAGCCTCGAGTTCATCGGCGAGGACGCGATCGAGCATACGCCGAAGGACGAGGACGTGCGCGTCAAGCTCGGCACCACCTTCGACGTGGTAGGCGAGCGGCGCCAGACCGACTTCACCGTCAACTCCAAAGGCCGCGTGATGGAGGAGGCCTTCGAGATCAAGGTGCGCAACCACAAGGAGCAGGCGGTCGAGGTGATCGTGCGCGAGAACCTGTACCGCTGGAGCAAGTGGACGCTGCTGACCCAGTCGCATCCTTCGACCAGGAAGGACGCGCGCACCATCGAGTTCCCGGTGAAGATCCCCGCGGGCGGGGAGGCCGTCGTCAGCTACCGCGTGCGCTACACCTGGTAAGGGTCGATCGCAAGCTCGGCGCCGACGGCGAGCGTCTCGCCCACGCCGCCGACCACCGTGCAGTTCTGTCCGAAGGCGACGCCCTTGAGCTTGCGGTCCCAGCGGTAGGTCTTGAGCGTGCGTAGCGGCTCCTGGCGCAGATCGCGCGCGCCGCTCGCCTGGTCCGTGGTCGTGATCGAGCAGCGCGTGCAGTGCTTGACGCCCCTGAGCGCCACGCGCCCGAAGCGGAACACGGTCATCGCGTCCTCCGCATAGGGCGGCAGGCCCTCGATCACGATGTTCGGGCGGAAGCGGTTCATGGGCAGCGGCGCGGGCAGGCGCGGGTTCAGATCCTCGAGCGAAGCGCGCGAGATCATGAGGATCGGGTAGCCGTCGGAGAAATTCACCGGGTTCGCGCCGGGGCCGGCGTACTCGGGATCCGCCTGGAGCAGCTCGCCCTCGACGACGCGCACCAGCCGCATCGGCTCGCCCATGAGCGCGAGCAGCCAGTCGGCGGCATCGTCGCCGGCGTCGATGGCGGCCGCTTCGTGCTTCCAGATCCGCACGCGGCGACGCGGGCCGTCGTGCTGCGTGTCGAGGACGAGCGGCGGCTGGCCCTCGGTCGTGAGCCGCAGGCGCCCGCCGCCGACGGCGGCCGAGATCGCGGTCAGGCGCGGGCGCTCGCGCTGCGTGACGAAACGGCTGTTGGCATCCACGATCATCCAGCGCCGGTCCCACTCGAAGCCGGTGTGGACGATGCGCACGTCGCGCAGATCCATGCCGAGACAGGACTTGACCGGGTAGACGTGCAGGCTTGCGATGCGGGCGGTCGCCATGACTTCAGCGTCCGGACTTCAGCCTGAAGTCGAAACTGCCGTAGTGCAGGTAATTGGCCCAGTCAGCCGAGGGCAGCTCCCGTACTGCGCGGCGTGCGGCATTCAGTGCTTCGCCGATCGAGCGCCCCTTCGCGAGAGCGCGGTAAATCGAGGTCGAGAAGTTCGAGGCCGCGCCATCCGAGACCGGCCACCAGGTGCCGATGAAATTGGCCACGCCGCCGCGCAGGAAGGCTTCGGCGAAACCGACGCTGCGGTCGAGCTGCCGCAGCGGTTTCACCGCGGTGCGCAGGCGGCCGGATTCGCAGGCATTGAAGAACACGAGCGCCGGCACCGATTCCATGGCGGCGAGATCGGCGCCGGACAGCACGCGACCGCCGGCGCAGAGAATGCCGCTGGAAGCGGGAGCCGCGGCATCGAAGTACGCGTGGCCCGCAAAGTGGATGGCATCGTAGTCGCCCGAACGGAACTCCGCGAGCAGGCGTGCGCGCGTGGCCTCGCCGCCCTTGATCGCGGTGATGCCGGCGCCGCCGAGCTGGGCCAGCAGTTTCGCGACCCGCTCGCCTTCCTCCGCCGCGCCCGGCAGGTCGCTGGTGGGGTTGACGACCAGCAGCACGTTGAACTCGCGCTCGCGGCGGCGCTGCTCGCGCCATTTCGCGACCGACATGCCCTCGGCTGCGTAGCGCCGGCTGAGCCCGCTCTTCGCGGCGGGCAGCCAGCCCTTGATGTTGAGCGTCTCCCACGGCCAATGCGCGCTTGCGCTGTCGTGCACGACGACGAGTGGCGCCTCCTTCACTGAGGGCAGCGCCTCGACGACTTCGCCGGGCAGCAACAGATCTGCGAGGCGCTCCCCGAAGTCGTCGAGTTCACCCATGGACATGCCCGGCATGAGCCGCGCGTGCTCGCGCTCGAGCGCGCGCAGGTCGAGCTTGCGCGCGGCGACGAGCGCAGTGGCCTTCGGGTTCGGCCCGAGCAGTGCTGCGCGCAACTGCCCCGCGGACTCCTGCACGAACAGCCAGGCCAGCGGGGTCGCGGTCGGTTTCGTGACGCGGGGCGCCCTGCGCGCGGTCCGCCGTTCCGGCACGAGACGCATCCAGCGCGCAGCCGGGTGCACGCGCAGCAGATCCTCGGCGACGCGGCGCGCGGCGGCGAGACGCTTGCCGTTCCGCGACAGGATCGAGATGCGGCGGATGCGAAGCTGTGGCGCGAGGTCGCCGAGTGCGGTCAGCACGCCCTCGAGCTGCGCGCGGGCGGCATCCTCGACGCTCGCGCCCGAGGCGGTGCCCCAGAGCACCATGGCGAAATCGTTGACGCCAGCGAGCGCGAGCGTGCGGGTTACGTTGGCGGCGGCGAGCCGCTGCACGTCCGAGCCGTAGCTGCCGAAGTTGCCGAGTCCCGCGAATACGACGAGCCGCGCCGCGAGTTCGCGCCGGCCGACCGGCATCACGAAGACCTCGCCGGCGGAGGCATTGATCGCGCGCCGGCGCGCGAGGTCGCTGATGGCGCCGTCGAGAATGTGGTCGATGGCCTGGGCGGCGCCCGCGGGCTCGACGTTCGCGAATGCGCCGAGCACGAGCGCGGCGGCGTCGCTCTGCGTGACCCCGCCCTCGACGAAACCGAGCTCGACCGGTTTCACCGGCGCGCCGCGTTCGGCTCCCGGCGCGGTGGCGGGCGCAGCATGCGCGACGCCCACGAACTCGTGCAGGAACTCGCGCTGCTCGCGCTCGGAGAGGTCGTTCCAGTCGATCTTGGCCGCGGGCGGTGCGCGAGTCTCTTCCTGCCATAGCGTCGGCAGCGCGCGGCGCCGCGGCAGGACATGTGGCAGCGCGTGGGTCGTTTCGCCGCGCGCGAGGTCGATCACTGCGCGGCCGACGTCGGCATTGCCGGGCAGCGAACCATGGCTCTCCTCGGCGTACCAGACCGGCAGCCCGGGCCAGTGTGCGAGCGCGAGCGGCACGGTGCCGTCACCGGCGTGGTTCCTGCCGAACTCGAGCTTGCCCTTGCCGCGGCGCAGGGCCACGACGGTGTCCTTGCCATGGCCTGCGATCAGCGCGAAGCGTTCATCGGGCGCGGGCAGCTTCGAAGTTTCCTTCTGTGCGGCGGCGAGTATCGCGGCCGCAGGTCGCGGGCCCTCGGGCCATTGCCCGGCGTCGAAGGGATCGAAGCCATCGCAAGCCTCGGCCGGCGGCAGCAGGCCGCACAGGCCAGGGAAAGTCGTCAGGATCTCCCGCGCGATCTCCTCTGCGTCGCGCTTCAGGTCGAGGAGCGCGAGCCGGCGCACCAGCGGATAGGTACCGCGCAACGCCTGCACCGCGACGAAAGCGCCGCGGTTCGGCGTGCCGAGCTGGAGCACGCGGCCGATGCGGCCCGCGCCCTTGTGCGCGAGCGCCGCGCGCGCAATGAGTCCGCCCATGCTGTGGCCGACCAGGACGACGTCCTTGCGCCGCTCGCGTTCGAGCCGCGCGGCGAGTTCGCGCCCGTTCCAGTCGAGGCCGCGGCGCCAGTCGTAGGGATGGAATGCGGCATCGAAACCGGCGATGCGCAGCACGAGGCGCAGGCGCTCGTAGGCGAAGCGCAGCGCGTCGAGCGCGAAGTAGCGGCTGCCGCGCGGCAGCGCGAGCTTGGCGAGCTGCCCCTGGGCGATCTCGAACGGGTCGAACCAGGTGGCGTCCGGGCTGCCGTCCTTGCGCGACCTGCCGATGGTCGAGCCCATGATGCCGGGCAGGATCAGGACGCGCGGTCCGCCGCGCTTGCCCGCGGCCTTGCGCGCCAGCCGCGCCAGCTCCTGGTCCGCCTCCATACCGACAATCTTAAATGGTGCCGGGTCGTGGATTCGAAGTTATTCACAGCCGTTGGCGCAGCTTTGTACTTGGTCAAGATGAATGACTTCGAATCCACGACCCGGCACCATAGAATGCCGGCGTGGATACGTTCGCGCGCGACCGCCTGCCGCCGCAGGAGCAGTGGCCGCGGCTGCACTTTGACCTGCCGGAGCTGCGCTATCCCGCGCGCCTGAATTGCGCAACCGTCCTGCTCGACGACGCGATCGCCGAGGGTCACGGCGACCGGCCGGCGATCCTGGCCGACGACGGCGCCGTCAGCTATCGCGAGCTGCTCGCGCGTGCCAACCGCATCGCGAACGTCCTCGTGGACCTCGGCGTGCTGCCTGGCAACCGTGTGCTGCTGCGCGGCTACAACGGCGCGATGCTTTACGCCGCCTGGCTCGCGGTGATGAAGGCGGGCGCGATCGCGGTCACCACGATGCCGATGCTGCGCGTGCCGGAACTGTCCGCGATCATCGCCAAGGGCAAGCCCGCCTTCGCGCTCTGTGACCAGCGCCTGGTCGCGGAACTCAAGGCCGCCGCGGAGGCGATTGGCGGCGCAGAGACCATCCTCACCTGGGGCGGCGGCGAGCTCGAAGGCCGCATGGCGAAGGCCAGCGAGCGCTTCTCGAACGTGGACACGGCCTCGGAAGACGTCTGCCTGCTCGCCTTCACGTCCGGCACCACCGGCCAGCCGAAGGCCTGCATGCATTTCCACCGCGACGTGCTCGCGATGGCGGACGTGGTCGCACGCCACCTCCTGAAGACCGATTCGCGCGATGTCTATGCCGGCAGCCCGCCGCTGGGATTCACGTTCGGGCTGGGCGCGCTCCTCGTATTTCCGCTGCACTTCCGAGCCGCGACCGTGCCGATCGAGGCGCCCGCGCCCGCCGCCATCCTGGCCGCGATCGAGAAACACCGCGTGACCTGCCTGTTCACCGCGCCGTTCGCCTATCGCGCGCTGGCGGGAGAACTGAAAGGCCGCGACGTCTCGTCATTGAAGCGCTGCGTCTCGGCCGGCGAGTTCCTGCCGAAGGTGGTCTCGGATCTCTGGCACGAGAAGACCGGCATCCGCATCATCGACGGCATCGGTGCGACCGAGATGATCCATATCTTCATCTCGGCCGCGGGGGACGAGATTCGCCCCGGCGCGACCGGCAAGCCGCTGCCGGGCTACGAGGCCTGTGTGCTGGACGAAGAGGGCAAGCCACTGCCGCGCGGCAGCACCGGCCGGCTCGCGGTCACCGGTCCGACCGGTTGCCGCTATCTCGACGACGAACGCCAGCGCGATTACGTGCAACACGGCTGGAACGTGACGGGCGATCTCTATCGCGTGGACGAGGACGGCTACTTCTGGTTCGTCTCGCGCGCCGACGACATGATCGTCTCGGCTGGCTACAACATCGCAGGGCCCGAGGTCGAGTGGGCGCTCCTGGCGCACCCCGCGGTGCGCGAATGCGCGGTGATCGGCGCAGAAGACCCGGAACGCGGCATCGTCGTGAAGGCCTGCATCGTGCTGGCCCCGGGCCGCTCGCCGGATCTCGCGCTGGTCAAGGAACTGCAGGACTTCGTCAAGCAGCGCATCGCGCCCTACAAGTACCCGCGCAGCGTCGAGTTCATGGCCGCGCGGCCGAAGACCGCGACCGGCAAGCTGCAGCGCAAGGCCCTGCGGAAATGAAGGGGACGGTCACCTTTTCGGCATCGCAAAAAAGGTGACCGTCCCCTTTTCGACTCCGTTACTTGACAAGTCAATTATTTAGGTCTGTACTGCGCGGCCTCATGGAAGCGCGTGCATGAAGCGCATCGTGTGCCTGGGCGGGGGCCCCGCGGGACTCTACGCCGCCATCCTCTACCGCAAGGCG
>JBQTKI010000080.1:0-21528 GCA_052386275.1 Gammaproteobacteria bacterium | reverse complement strand
TCGTCAACGACACCTGCGGGCACTCGGCAGGCGATGCGCTGCTCGGCCAGATCGGCGCATTGCTGAAGTCCAAGGTGCGCTGGCGCGACACGCTCGCGCGCCTCGGCGGCGACGAATTCGGCGTGCTGCTCGAAAGCTGCTCGCTGGAGGAGGCGCTGCGCACCGCCGAGACCCTGCGCGAGGCGATCCGCAACTTCCGCTATACCTGGGAGGACCGCACCTTCCGGCTCGGCGCCTCGATCGGCGTGGTGCCGATCACGGCCGAGAACGAGGACGTGGCCTCGGTGCTGTCGGCGGCGGATTCCGCCTGCGGCGCGGCCAAGGAATCGGGCCGCAACCGCGTGCACTGCTTCGAAGAGAACGACATCGACCTGATGCGCCGGCGGCGCGAGATGCAGTGGGCCGCGCGCATCAACAACGCCCTCGAAGAGTCGCGCTTCGAACTGTTCCGCATGACCATCCAGCCGCTTCAGGTCGAGGACGCGGGCGAGCATTTCGAGCTCCTGCTGCGCATGCGCGACGAGAGCGGCAAGATCGTGGCCCCGGACCAGTTCATCGCCGCGGCCGAGCGCTACGGCATCACGCCCTCGATCGATCGCTGGGTCATCGACAGCGCCTTCCGCTGGCTGGTCTCGGAGGCGGATGAGCGCCGCCGGCTCACCATGTGCTCGATCAACCTGTCGGGCCAGAGCCTGGGCGACGACAAGTTCCTGCCCTACGTGATCGAGCAGTTCCACCGCAGCGGCATCGACGGCAGCAAGATCTGCTTCGAGATCACCGAGACCGCGGCGATCGCGAACTTCTCGCAGGCCAGCCGCTTCATCCAGGCGCTCAAGGAGCTCGGCTGCAAGTTCGCGCTCGACGACTTCGGCACCGGGCTGTCGTCGTTCGGCTACCTCAAGCACTTCCCGGTGGATTTCCTGAAGATCGACGGCAGCTTCGTCAAGGGCGTGCTGCACGACCCGATCGACCGCGAGATGGTGCGCTCGATCAACGAGATCGGCCACCTGACCGGCAAGCAGACTATCGCCGAGTGGGCCGAGAACGCCGAGATCATCGAGGTGCTGCGCGGTCTCGGCGTCGACTACGCCCAGGGATACGGCGTGTCGCAGCCGCAGAAGGTCCAGCGCGCCGCGATCGCCTAGCATGGAACTGCCCCCCATCTCTGGCCGCTGGTCGCGAATCCGGCCGTTTCGCCGTAATTCGCGCTGGTGGTTCTCGTGCAATTGGGCGTGGTGTGGTCGCGTCCATCCATGGCATAAACGCGAGGCCATGGCAAGCCGGCGGGCGGAGCGCCCGCGTGCTCCCCCTTCTCTTTGATCCGCCCAGGTACTGGCGGCACCGTCCCAAGGCGACGCTGCTATAGCCGCTTGTCGAGCGAAACTACCCGGAACCTCGAGCGCCGCGCTGCCGGGGGACGATGTATAGTCCCAACGCCTCAGCGACCTGGCCTATTTGCATCTCGCCCGTCGGAAGGAGGCACGCCATGAGCGGGTTCGTCTTTCCCGCAGTTCGTCTTGCGGCAACGATCGCTATGTGCGTGACTCTGTTTCCGTGCCCCTCATTTGGGGCCGACCCGGAGTCCGATTATCTGGATCTGTCACCTGGCGATCATGAAATCTCCGCGCAGTTCGGATACGAGGTCCGGGGTGGTCGCTCCGCGCCCGGCAGCATCGTGATTTACCACGTTCGTGACGTCGGGAGCGGCGAGAAAGAGCCCCTCGGCGCCCTTGGAGTGGACGGTATCGTCATCCACGATCGCTCCCGGCCCAGCGCATTTGCCGTCTCGGAGGACGGAAAGACGCTGCTCTATGTGCATTGGCAATACCCCTACCTCTCCGGAAGTCTCAAAGACAAGCCACAGGGTCTCTATGAATACGTCCATGAGCGTGGGGATCGCCTGATCCGCGCAGGCGTGCGGCCCGTATGGGCGCGCGAGAAGCTACCCAACGACGCGATTCGCTTCGGTGAAGCGTCCGGTAGAGACGAGACCTACGTTCGTAGGACATCCGGCGAGGAGTACCTTGAGGGGGATCCGACCTGGACCGCGCTGTACCGAGCCGCGTATTTGGGACAAGTCGCGGAGATCGAGCGGCTCCTCGCGGCAGGAGAGGAAGTAGACCGAAGCGATGGCTTCGGGTATACGCCTCTGCACGTCGCGGTCCGAAACGGTCACGAAGAAGCGGTAAGGGTTCTTCTCGATCATGGGGCCGATCCAAATACACGGCTCAACCCTTCCACGAGCATGATTACGCCCATGCACGATGCCGCTTTCGGCAGCCCAAGCATGATCGCGTTGCTCCTTTCCAAGGGAGTCGATATCGACTCCCGCACCGGCGCCGGCGACACACCGCTTCATCTAGCCGTCTGGTACGAGAAATGCGAAGGGGTCGCCAATCTCGTCAATCAGGGCGCGGACGTCAACGCGAAGAACAAGGAGGGCAACACACCATTGCATGTTTTCGCCGGTGACTTCCTGCGAGATGAGCGCAGCGCCGAAGAATGGAATGCAGGCGACAACGAAAAGCTGGTGAAGCTGTTGCTCTCGTCAGGTGCGCAAGTAGATGCCAGAAACGATCAGAATCAAACCCCGCTGCAACTCGCCGTGGAGCAAAACAACATTCGTACGGCCCAGATCCTCGTGGCAAGCGGCGCGGACGCGGGCCTCACCGAGCTCACCAAGCCGGCGCGAGGGAAACGCCTGACGCTTCGAGAGCGAATAGCAGAGATTCTGGAATCGCGCTTTTGGAAAACGCCGAAACGCGAGTGATCGAGGCGGGATGGTCCGGGGCGGGTGGGCAGTTTTCGCTCGAGCCGACGGCAGCTTCGTGAAGGGCGTGCTGCACGATCCGATCGACCGCGAGATGGTGCGCTCGATCAACGAGATCGGCCACCTGACCGGCAAGCAGACCATCGCCGAGTGGGCCGAGAACGCCGAAATCATCGAGGTGCTGCGCGCCCTCGGCGTGGACTATGCGCAGGGCTACGGCGTGAGCCAGCCGCAGCGGGTGCAGCGGGCCGCCATCGCGTAGCGCGGCGGCGCCGAAATCCTAGTCGGGTTTCCCCGGGTTGCCGACCGACGCCACCCGGCGCGCGCGCTGTTACCAGAAAGCCCTTTCGTCCGTACTATCCCCCTGGCGCACGACGTCCCCGAGCGCCTCTACGGTTTCATCGACCGGCGTCGGCGCGTCGACCTGATGAACGCGCTACATATTCATGTAGCCCGTGCCCCAAACGCTCGAGGCTCTCCTCGACGGCTGCGAGATCGCACGCGCGGGCCCCGGCGCACATACAAGGGCCCGCAGTTTCATGATTGGCTTACGGCGTGGCCGCAATTGCCGCGTCGGCCCTGAGCAGACCTGCTCCGACTGCGTCGCAGGTCCCCAACGAACCGCAGCTGGCGTCCCACAGAATGTTGGTGAAATGATCGAAGTCGAAAATCAACCGCGAACCTACCGCGGGAATCGGGAGCGCACTTCCCTTCAGCAGCGCTTCGACTTGCGCCTGGCTGAGCGCCGGGTTTTTTTCCAGCACCAGTGCGGCCACAGACGCGACATGGGGTGTCGCCATCGAAGTCCCGCCCACGTAGAAAAAATTGCCAGAATTTATTCCACGCTGGCTGCCGGCGCCTTTCGACCACCACGGCAGATGGTTGTATCCCGGATCTCCCGGAAACGGTCCGCGCACCCACGAGCCCGGCGCCAGCACGTCGAGTTGCTGACCACTGGCGGCGATCGCCCGGCTGCTGAAGTCGGTGACGTAGACGTCGGTTACGCTGGTCGGATCAGCCGTGTCTCCACTGCCTCCCACGATCGGCGCATCGGGATACTGCAGCCACCACATCCGGTAACGCGGCCCCGCGCCCGGAAACAGCCATTCGCCCGTCCACCCGGCTGCGCCGGCCGAGATCACCGGCGGATAGGCACCTGGAAAACTCATGCCAAAAGTGCCTTCGTTGCCCGCGGCGGCCACGACGATCACCCCCGCCGCGATTGCACGATCCAATGCAGCTTTTTCCACGGGCTCCAGCGCGCTACCGCCGAGACTCATGTTGACGACCATCGGCCGATAACCGGCGAGCGCGACGTCGGTCACGTAGTCCAGTCCGGCCGCGACCATCGCCGAGGTACCGAACACCGCGTGACCGCCGGCTTGACCACATTGTGGCGCGGGCGGTACCTGGTAGTCGGCCAGCACCTTGACCGGAATGATCGTAACGTCCGGCGCAATGCCGCGGACCTGGATCGGAGGCAGCGGGAAGCCGGCGGCCGAGTCAAACGGGCTCTGATAGCTGTAGCCGATGATTGTGCTCGTCACATGAGTGCCATGCGTTGAGCCCGTGGAGCCGACCCAGGTTGTCCGACGCAGTGGTCCGACCTCGGTGTCGAATTGGCAGGGATCAGCGCCTGCGCTGAACGTTACCGACTGATCGAAACCCGTGCCGAGCTTCTCGGCGATACGCGCCGCCGGGAAATAGTCGCGCCAGTTAGGCACCAGACCGGTGTCGAGGACCGCGACGTATACGCCGGCGCCCGTCTGCGACACGTTCTCGATGTTGATGAGATCGGAATCCCAGGTCGAGTAACCGCCGGCGGTCGACATCGATCCCTTGAACACATTCCCCGCGGTCGCTGTGCCGGCGATCAGTATTACGACGCCGATGCACAGTGCCAGGAAGGATTGCTGCTTCATGATCAGATCCCCTGTTACGAGAGTTCTTGTACAACGCGCCGCTCCGCCGAGACTGGATGCACATGCGACCCAGGCTTTCAATGGAGCTGGTTGTTTGACCGTCATTGTCCTCTATTTGAGCGGGCGGTCAATTCTGCTGTCTCTGCCGCGATGAGTGCCTTCGTCGCAATTGACATATCGACGCCGTGACTGCCGGCAAGTCGCAAGACGACCTGCAACCAATGAAGCGAGGGTCTGCCTGACGAGCGCCGCTCGGCTTGCGGCGCTGGCGCCGCCGCCGCGGGCGCCATTCTCGACGGGCACCGCGCAATCTCGGCGTCGACTACGCTCAGGGCTACGGCATGTCGCAGCCGCAGCGCGTGCAGCGGGCGGCGATCGCCTAGGAACTACCTCCGCCGGGAAAATCTGCAGTTCGAATCAGTCAGCTGTTCACGATGATCTGTCATACACAGATCGTTGTGACTCAAAGTGCGTGTTCGCGAAATAGCCTTTTCTGCGGTACGAAAAGTAGGCCACATGCCGCATGGAGTCCGACCGATTAGCCAGCCCACGGTGCAGCAGTCGATCGTCAAAGATGAGGCACGAGCCAGCAGCCATGGCATGCGCGATGCCTTCGGGTACACGACATTGGGTACCCTGCACCAGTGATTCCGGCGATGAGCTTGCATGCTGGTAAATCAACTCATCAAGCACGAGGGAGGGATTGCTCAGGTGGTTGGTGAGGAAATGGGAGCCGCGAGCACACTCGGTGGTCCCCATGGCCATTGGCGTGTCATGCAGCGCCATAAATACGTTGATGGCGTGCGCCGCGCGGTGCTCCGGCGCTTCGTGCGGAGAATCCGTGTGCCAGTACTGTGCCGGGCTACCCGGCTCGGAAGATACAACTCCGCTGAATGAGTGCTCGGCGTCCTCGCCCAGCACGGCGGCAACCAACGGCCACCAAGGCATTTTCCGGTCATCAATTCCAAACTGCTGCGGCGTGATTGGAACATCCCACCGGCCCGGGGATCGTTGCACGATCTCCACATACCCCGCGGCGCTCCCGATACCGATCTCCTTCGCACCGAGCGCTGCCCGTATGACCTGCGCTCGGCGACGACACACCTCCAGCACTGCCTCCACCAACTCGCTGCCGCAGAGTGCATCCAGCAATACGAACCCGTCTGACGCAAGCTGGTCCACCGCCTTGCGAAGCGCATATCCATTACCGCTGGTGGCTACACTGTTCATCCGGGGTTGCTACCACGGCTTTTTTCTATAGTGACAATGGCACAGACAAATAAGCACCAAACTCTGTGGCGAGGTCACAACTGATGCGTCCATGTACGCGTCCTTGCCGATTGAGAAACCGCTGGGAGTCCTCGATTGGGAAGATGCCTTCATGCCATATGTTCGGGTGAATGTAGAAGCCTCGACTACCGTCACACCAGAATGCCACTACCTGTCCGGGTCTGATGTCGTCACCGGGTAGTGCGGCTGGAACGACAAACGGTGTCTTGTCCAACGGGTAAAACAGCTGCCCGCCGTCCGGATGGTAGTTCAAGTGCCAGAGCAGCACCCGTTCTCGCGCTACCGATGCCGTACCCGTTCTGGCCAGTTGCGGATCGCAGCTCCAGCCCAGTACAAATTTGCCGTCCACGGCCTCGCTGCGCCCCACCAGGACATCGCCGTCCCAGTCACCGCGAAAAATGCCTTCTACGTGGCCACCGTCAATCCCGGTCCCTTCGTCCAACTGCCGCCAACCCTGCACTGGCCATGGGATGATCTCGATTGCAAATCCATCCGGGTCATCGACCAGGCAACCGTAACCTCTTACCGACTCGTCGGTTGCTTCGATCAGCGGGACGGTTATTAGAGGCAATGTGGGTTTTTCACGGGCCTCGAAAACGTATTTGGCATCGCGTGCATTCATCTCTCGATCCTTTGGCTTCGGTTCCTGTCCGCTGCATCAAGGGATGCAAGCATAACCCGGCAAATGACTGAGGCAGACCGCGGCCCCGCGCCGGGGTTCTCATCGCATGACCTGGGCGCGTCGCATGCAGCGCGTGTTCAGGATCGACATCGAGCGGTGTGCGCGCTGCGGGGGCGGGTCTCGGGTGCTCGCGAGCCTGCCGGCGGCGTCGTGGACCAGGCCAATATTACGCGCGCCTTCGAGATCACCGCACGCACGCTCGACCGGGTCGCGGAGCGGACGCGCGAACGGGAATTCCTGGTGAGCGAGCGCTTCTCGTTGACGGATCTCGCCGCCGCCGCGCTGCTCGCTCCCGTGGTCCGGGTGCGGCGCATGTACCGACTGCATCTTGGCGACGACCGGCTGTTCCTGCGCGAACGCTGAACCGCATCATGCTGGCCACGCCACCGGCTCCACACGCCGAATGACCACACCGTAGACGAGGATTCCCGCCAGCGTCACTCCGGCGGCGATCGCGAAGGCAGTCACGAAATTGCCGCTGAGATCGACCACGGCGCCGGTGAGTACCGGCGCAATCACGCCGGCCATGTTCGCGCACAGGTTCTGGACGCCCATCCATTGACCGGCGGCGCGCGCCGTGAACCTGCGCGGCTGGCGGCGCGGGTGCCGCCGCCGCGGGCGCACCTGACCCGCTATCACGGGGTGTTCGCCCCGCCTGCGGCACTGCGCACGGCGGTGACGCCGGCCGGACGAGGGCTGGGAACAACCAGCGTCCGGGACGCTGCGCAGCAACCCGGTCCTGTTCGTCAGCGATCTCAATACGCCGCGCCGCCTGGAAACGCCCGCCGACATGCTGCTCGCGCGCGGCCACGGAAGTGCGCGAGTCGAGATGATCCTCGGCACGAACCTGGTCAGGGTGTACTGCGATGTCTGGAAGACCTGAACCGGACTAGAGCAGCGCTTCGAGGCTCGCAATCAGGCGTTCGACTTCGCCCTTCGAGGCGTTGTGCACGAACGAAGCCCGCACGACGCCGTCCTCCGTATCGATCCCGAGCGCCTTCACCAACCGATAGGCGTAGAAATGTCCGACGCCGACGCCCTGATCGCGCTCCGCCAGGCGGCTCGCGAAGTCCGCTGACTTCCGGCCGTCGACCGTGAACGCGACCGTCGGCGCGCGCTCCGGTGCCCGGGTTCGGCCGATCAGCCGGACCTTCGGCTTCGCCGACAGGAAGTCGAGCAGGGGCTGTAGCAAGGCCGTCTCGTGCGCACGGAACAGATTCCGCACTGCCGCGGCCCGCATCGGTACCGGTTTGCCAGCCAGTCCATGTCGATCTGCGACGGCATCCAGGTAATCCATCACGCCGTTCACCGCCGCGTGCTGAGCGTGATCCGGACCAGCCGGCGTGAATCGCTTCTCGGGATGGTCCGCATTGAAGAAGTGTCCCTGGTTCGGCAGAGTCTCTGCGACCTTTCGCCGCAGGAACATAGCCCCGAGGTGCGGCCCGTACACCTTGTAGAGCGAGAAGAAATACGCGTCCGCGCCGAGCGCTGCGACGTCCGGCAGGCCATGCGGACAGAACGCCGTGCCGTCCACGAAAGCCCAGGCGCCAGCGCGGTGGACGAGATCGGTGATCTCGGTCACCGGATTAATGGTCGCAACCACGTTCGAGCAGTGAGTGAAGGCGACCGCCCGCGTGCGCGATGACAGGAGCGCTTCGAGGTCCTCCACCTTCAGGTCCGCCGACTTCGGATCGACCTTCCACTCGCGCACCACGAACCCGTCGTCCGCGAGTCGCGCCCAGCAGCCGACATTCGCCTCGTGATCCTGGTTTGTGACGATCACCTCGTCGCCGGGCTTCAGGAATCGCCGCAGTGCCTGCGCGAGTACGAAGGTGTTCTGCGAGGTCGATGGCCCGAAGTGCATTTCGTCCGTGCCGACGTTGAGCCATCCCGCCATCCGCGCCTTCGCCTGGTCCATCTCCTCGCCGGCGCGCTTCGACGGCGCAAACTCGTAGTAAGGCTGCACTTTCGTCTGGCGGTAGTAGCGGTCCAGCCATTCGATAGTCTGCTTGCAGGCGTAGGAACCGCCGGCATTCTCGAAGTGCGAAAAGCCATCGAGCGTCGGCTCATGGAAGGCCGGGAACTGCGAGCGGACGAATTCAAGGTCGAGTGTGGTCATGGCCTACTGCAACACCGGTTTCAGGAAGGCGATCGCTTCCTCGATCTGCTGGATCCCGTTCTTCGTGGACCACTCGCTGTGGCCCCGATTCTTGAACTCCACGAGTTTGACGGACTTTCCCGCTTTCTCAAGGGCTTTGTTCAGGCGGCCGCAGGTCGCGAACAATCTTGCGGGCGCGCCAGTCATTCCGGCACCTCCGCCCATTGCCCGTCCCAGTTGATGACCTCGTATCGATTCGTGGACGGAAAGCCCGGCGGACGCCGGTGCTCGAAGCGGCGGTCGTACTCGATCTTGGTGGCGTAGCGCGGCTCGGTCGCTGTCAGCGATCCAGCCGCAAGACTGCCGAAGATGCGCAGCGTCGCCTCGCGTCGATGATCGATGTTCGTTACGACAAAGCGACGTCCGGCGAAGATGGCTGCATCGATCTCAAGGTCGCCGGAGCCGGTCACCCCGGGCGGGGCCACCTCCACGTACTTGTTGCTGACCAGCCCGAGGTAATCGCCGGAGTCCGGGCTATCGTGCGGATCGTTCGCGTACGTCAGGCTCCCTTCGATCACGATCCGTAACGGCGAATAGATGAGGACTTTGCCCGCTACGACCCCTCGCACGAACAGCTCGACATTGGTCGCCGCGATGAAATACACGGAGTGTTCGGAAAGTTCGTAGCGGCTTTCCGGTTCTGATGACCCGCGCGTGCGAAAAGTGTAGCTGCCGTCGCGAACGAACCTGATGCTGGTGTCGCTCGTGAACTCGTGAATCCGGGCGTTCGCGTCCATCGGTGCCCAGCGGAATGGCTGCGGCGATTCAGGCAGCTCGATTCGAGCGGTGCGTGTTTCCTTGCCGCCCCGGAACATATCGCCATCTCGTCGGCGTGCTCGAATGTCGGTGTTGAAGCTGCGCGCGGCCGTCGTCACCTTGCCGAAGAATTTCGGCGCCGCTTTCAAGTCGTATAGAAGATTGAGCCGTGAATTGCTGTGAAAGCGGCCGACGATTTCGTCGTCGTGCAGCTGCACGTTCGGATCCCAGGTATCCACGATCTGGGAGAATTGTGAGAACGCGAGGCGCCTGAGATTGACCATGGTCGTCAGGTGTCTGCCGCGATCCGAAGCGCTGACTTGGGCGATGACATGCTCCAACGCGGTCCCGTCATTGGCGGGCTCGCGGATCAGCACGGCGCTGTACTGCTTGCCTTGCTGTTCCCAGTTGACTTCCGATCGGAAATCTTCGATTGACTCTTCAGCGAACCGCTCGAGACGCCGAGAAAGCTCCGCCTTCTCGGCGCCCGACAGGGTGAGCGTCGCTGGTATCTCAGTGGTGCTGATCGGGACCGGCTCATCTGCCTCAATCGGCAGCTCATCGGGCGGCGTGGAATCTGCTGGTTGAGGGGCAAACGCATCGATGGGCGCAAACGCAAGTCTTGCGATCGTAGCGTGTAACTCCTCGTCGCCTGCTGGCGGTACGACCATGGGCTCCAGCGGTCGCAGTTCTTCGCTGTCGCTGCGGTCAGCTTCAGGCGCTTCGAGCAGCACGAGCAGCGAAGTTGGCACGTCACCCGCAGGCATGCCGTCGTAACGGCCGCCGGACAAGATCACGAGCAACAGCCCGACATGAAGCGCGATGGACAGAGAGCCCCCGCAAACCTTGCGCAAGACTCGCCGGTCGAAACGATCAGATCGCGTCACGGCCCGACTCCAACCTGGTCCAAGCATAGTCCTCTGGAAGGCGAAAGGGACCGTGGCGGTTGTGAAGATGCGGAAAGACAGCGCCCTTCAGGAGCGCGCTGCCGTGCTTCTGGTCGGTCGGGTTCACGGTGCGGCCTCTACCGTGACTTTGACAGGCGGGCGGGGACATGCAATGTTCCCCCGCAATTCTGGCAGCGCCTGATCGCGCTGCCACGCAGGGGAGTCCTTCCAGGTGAGCGATGGGCCAGTTGCGCTGATCACTGGCGGGGCCACGGGCATCGGCCGCGCGATTGCGAATCGGTTCGCGGCGGAAGGCCGGCGCGTCCACGTCTGCGACGCGGATCCTGAGGCTGTGCGACGCTTCCGAACCGACATGCCGGCTGCGACGGCGAGCGTGGCAGATGTGTCGCGGGTGTCCGACGTGGATGCGATGTTCGACGAAATCGCATCGCGCTATGGACGCTTGGACGCGCTGGTCAACAACGCCGGGATATCGGGCCCCACGGCGCCCGTGGAGGACATCGCTCCCTCCGACTGGGACCGCACGATCGCCGTCGACCTGAACGGCCAGTTCTACTGCACGCGCCGCGCGGTGCCGCTGCTCAAGGCGACCCGCGGCGGGTCGATCATCTTCATTTCATCGAGTGCGGCCTTCTTCGGCTACCCGCTGCGCACCCCGTACACGGCCTGCAAGTGGGCGCTGATCGGCTTCGCCAAGACGCTGGCGATGGAGCTCGGGCCGCACGGTATCCGCGTCAACGCGATCTGCCCGGGCAGCGTGCGCGGCCCGCGCATCGACGGCGTCATCGAGCGCGCTGCCGCGCAGCGCGGCCGCAGCGCCGCGGAGATCCGCCGCCTCTACGAACGCCAGACCTCGCTGCGCTCGTTCGTCTCCGCGGAAGACATCGCGAACACCGCGTTCTTCCTGGCCTCGGACCAGGGCGCGATGATTTCTGGACAGGCGCTCGGCGTCGACGGGCACACCGAGTCCCTGTCCAACTGGCTCGACTGAGATGGCATCGAAGCGGGACGTGATGAAGGCGGCATGGTTCGAGTCCTTCGGACCGGCGAACCACGTGATCGTCGTCGGCGAGCAGCCGGTGCCGCAGCCGGGACCCGGCGAGGTGCTCGTGCGCCTCAGGACGAGCGGCGTGAACCCGTCGGACGTCAAGAAGCGCTCCGGTTCCTCGCCAACGCTGCTCAACCAGGGGTTCGTGATCCCGAACAGCGACGGCGCCGGTCTCATCGAGGCGGTCGGCGAGGGTGTGCCGCGGGCGCGGATCGGCGAGCGAGTCTGGGTGTACCAGGCGCAACACGGCCGGCGCTTTGGTACGGCAGCCGAGTTCGTGGCGCTCGATGCGCGCCGCGCGGCGCCGTTGCCGGATCGGGCCGGCTTCGAGGTCGGCGCCTGCCTCGGCATTCCGGCCATGACGGCACATCGCTGCGTTTTCGCCGACGGGCCGGTGGACGGGCAGGCGCTGCTCGTCACCGGCGGAGCGGGCCGCGTCGGCTACTACGCGATCCAGTGGGCGAAGACCGCGGGCGCGCGCGTCATCGCGACGGCGAGCCGCGGCGAGGACGAGCGCACTTGCCGGGAGCTGGGCGCCGAGGCGGTCGTCAACCATCGCGAGGCGGGCTGGGGCGAGCGCGTCAAGGCGCTGAACGGCGGCCAGCCCGTCGATCGGGTGGTCGAGGTCGAGTTCGGCGCCAACCTGCCCGAGGTGCTGAAGTGCATCCGGGTCGGCGGCACGATCGCGACGTACTCGTCGATGCAGGAGCGCGAGCCGAAGCTGCCCTTCTACCCGATGATGTTCATGGATCTCACGCTGCGCATGGTGCTGGTCTACGTCATGCCGGAGGAAGCGAAGCAGGCGGCAATTGCGGATATCGCCCGGTCTTTGTCCGAGGGCGGGCTCCGGCACCGCATCGCGCACCGCCTGCCGCTCGAGGAGCTCGCGCGCGCGAACGAGCTCGTCGAGGCGGGGGACCTTCGCGGCTGCGTCGTCATCGACATCGGGGATTGAGGACCGTGGCGTCCGGCGTTCGCGGGGCCACCGGAGTGCTCGGCGCCCTCGCCATTTTTTTCTTCGCCGACGGGCCGGTCCGCGCCGATGCGCCCGGACATCCTCAGGTTCGCGTGGGCGAACAGGTACTCGTCGGGCAAGACGGCAGCACGTATTCGCATGTCGCGGGCTTCTACGGCATTCCTTTCGCCGAGCCGCCCGTCGGCGCGCTGCGCTGGCGGGCGCCGCAGCCCCCGCGCGTCCACCCGGACCGGCGTGAAGCGACGGCATTCGCCGCGGCCTGCTACCAGGACAGCTACAACACGGACTGGTACCGGAAGGTGGGCGCCGCCTTCGAGGCTGATCCGGCGCTCTTGCGTGACCCACAGTTCAGCGAGGACTGCCTGTACCTGAACGTCTGGACGCCGAAACCCGGCGCGGACTCCCGCTTGCCGGTGATGGTCTGGATCCACGGCGGCGCCAACCGGGCGGGCTGGTCCTTCGAGCCAAATTGCCTAGGGGAGCACCTCGCCGCACGCGGCAACGTCGTCGTCGTCAGCATCGCCTACCGGCACGGCGTCTTCGGGTTCTTCGGACACCCGGAGCTTCGCGGCCAGTCGAACCCGACGAACTTCGGCTTGCTGGATCAGATCGCGGCCCTGCGATGGGTGCGGGACCACATCGCTTCCTTCGGCGGCGATGCCGGCAACGTCACGATCTTCGGCGAATCCGCGGGCGCCGCGAACATCGGCTACCTGATGACGTCGCCGTTGGCGCAGGGGCTCTTCCGCCGCGCCGTCAGCCAGAGCGGCGGCTACCAGATACTCGAGCGGCGGACGCTCGATGACGTCGAGAACTCGGGCGCGGCGCTGGGTGCCGCCTTGCCCGGGCGCCCGAACCTCGCGGGACTCAGGCAACTCGACAGTGCGACGATTCTTGCCGCGGCGAATGCGGCATTGAAAGATCACGACTGGGGACCTGCCGAAGACGGCACCGCGGTCCTGGCGCCGATCACGGCGCAGAACCCGCTGCGAAATGCGCCGGTGGATCTCCTGGTCGACACCAACCAGGACGAGTGGTACATGTACGTGGACGAAGACGCCGCAGCGCTTGCGGCTGAACTCCATGACCTGCCTGGCGCGGCACGGCCGGCGCTCGAGCGCCTTGCGGCCGCCGAGCCGACGCTTCGCCGCGGGCACGATCGGGCGGTCACCTTCGCGAACATGGTCTGCCCCGGTTACCTGATGGCGGGCGCGGTGCGGCGCGCGGGCGGGCAGGCCTGGGTCTATCGCTTCACGCGCGTGCGCCCCGGGCCAGGCGGCAAGCGGCTGCGCGCCTACCACGGGGCCGAGATTCCCTACGTGTTCGACACGCACGATGCCTGGCTCGCGACGGATGGCGTGGATCGGCGCCTGACGGCTGCGGTCATGCAGTACTGGGTGAACTTCGCGCGCAGCGGCGACCCGAACGGAGCCGGCCTGCCGGAGTGGCCGTCGTACTCGGAAAGCGGCGCGCGAATCGTCGAGCTCGGCGACCGCATCGGCCCACGGCCTGCGCCCGATCATGACCTGTGCCTGCTGCAGGCGAATGCCCTCTATGGAGTCCGCCCGTGAACGACAAACGAGAACGATTGGCGACCGACTGGCCGATGTTCGGTCTGACCGTGGCAGTCATCCTCGTTGCCTGCATTCCGATCTTCGGGCTGGGTCCCGGCGCCGCAGGCGCGATCACGGCCGCCTACGACGCGCTCACCGAACGCTTCGGCATCCTGTACCTGTGGTACGGCTTCGGCGCGCTGATCTTTCTCAGCTGGCTGGCGGCGAGCCGGTACGGCCGCGTCAAGCTCGGCGACGCGGAGGCTCGCCCCGAGTTCAAGACTTTGAGCTGGCTGGCGATGATCTTCTGCGCGGGCGTCGGCGCGGGGCTCCTCTACTGGGCGATCATCGAGTGGGGCTACTACCTGGCCAAGCCGCCCCACGGTTTCGCGCCCCGCAGTCCCGAGGCCATCGAATGGGCCGCGAGTTACGGCCTGTTCCACTGGGGTCCGACGGGTTGGGCGATCCTGTGCCTGCCGTCGCTCGCAATCGGCTACGCGTACTACGTGCGCCAGGTGCCGTACCTGCGGCTCAGCACCGGCTGCAGCGCCTTCCTTTCCGAGGGCGTCACCGGAGCGCGCGGCCGTGCGATCGACTTCCTGTACATGCTGAACCTCATCGGCGGCGCGGGCACCTCGCTCGGCCTCTCGACGCCGATGATCTCGGCCGCGTTTGCGGAGTTTGCGGGCCTCGATCGTAGCTTCACGCTGGACGTCGCGGTGGTCGTCGGCTGCATCGCGATCTACGGGACGAGCGCGTATCTCGGCCTCGAGCGCGGCTTCAAGCGCCTGTCGGACGCGACGATGATACTGGCGCTGCTGCTCCTTCTCTTCGTGCTCGTCGTCGGGCCGACGCTTTTCCTCCTCAAGATGTCTACCAACAGCATCGGTCTCATTCTCCAGAACTTCATCCGCATGAATACCTGGACGGACCCGGTGCGCGACATCGGCTTCGTCGAGAACTGGACGATCTTCTACTGGGCTTGGTGGATGGCCTACGGCCCCTTTGTCGGGCTCTTCGTGACCCGCATTTCCCGGGGCAGAAGCCTGCGCGAGGTGATCGGCGGGATGCTGACCTTCGGCAGCCTTGGCGCGGGCGTCTTCTACATGGTGCTCGGCAACTATGCGATGCACCTCGACCTCGGCGGGGTCGTGAACGTCACGGGTCTGATGACGAGCGTCGGCGAAGCAGAGGCGATCACGGCCGTGATTACGAGCCTGCCGCTCGGGCAAGTTACTCTGTTCGTGTTCATCGCGGTCGCGCTGGTCCTGCTCGCGACCACGTACGACTCCGCGTCCTATACGCTCGCCTCGGTGTCCACGCTGCGGCTCGAGGCCGGCCGCAACCCGGCCCGATGGAACCGCCTGTTCTGGGCCTGCGCGCTCGGCGTCGTACCGGTGACGCTGATGTTCGTCGAGGGCGGGATCAAGGTCCTCCTGTCAGCAACCATCGTGGTGTCGCTGCCGCTCATCGCGGTGGGCGTGCTGCTCGCGGCGTCGCTCATGCGCATGCTGCGCCAGGACGTCGACCCGCGGCCGCCGGCGCCGCGTTGACGGCCGCGCCGCCCCTTGCGGGTGCGCGCGACCACTCCGTCGCGTCGCAATGCGCGGCGTGCCCAGCCGTTCATTCGGGGCCATGCGGCGCTGCGTACAACATCTCGAGCCCTTCCGCGTGCTGGCGCTGAAAGCCCTTCCAGACGGTGACCTCACCGGCGCCCGCGCTGTAGGCGTCATAGACAGTCGCGGCTGAAGCCGGCCAGGCACCTTGCGCGGATTCGGGAATGAGTCGGTCGAGATAGGAAGCCCGGCTGGCATCGTCCTTCACGTAGCGGTCGAGGAACGCCGTGATGAAGTGCAGGTTGATGCCTACGATGCGATCCTGCCGCCAGACCGGATCCTCGAACCAGTCGAAGTCCCACAGGCGAAAGCGCATCTCGTCCGGCGCCGGCCCGAGGCCGATGCGGTGCCCGGCGCCCTTGAATGTCAGGAGGTAGCGATGGCAGTTCGTCGCCAGGTCGAAGAACGCGCGCGCGCCACTCTGGTAGTCGACCGTGAAGTCGCGATCGCCCGAGATCAGGAGCAGCGGGGTCGTCATCGCGCGCAGGCCCTCCGTTCCCCAGGCGCGCAAAGATCCGCCACCCGGCGCGAGCGCGACGACCGCCTTGACGCCCGGGACTCGCACGGAATCCTGCGAGGCGCCGCCGCGCGCATAGGGCGCCATCATTTCGACGGATACGATCCTGGCAAGCGGACTGTCCGGATCCAGTTCGGCGCCCGCCGCCGTCAAGATGCCGTAGCCACCCATGGAATAGCCGATCAGCGCGAGGCGAGCCGGATCGACGCCGTATGCGTCGGGCAGCGAACGCTGCAGCGTCTTGGCGACGAATGCGATATCGAGCGGGCGACGGAACAGCGGCTCCGCAAACCGGCTGCGGTCCGTGATCGGCGGGTCGGCGTGGCGGATCGCGGCCACGACATAGCCCTTCGAGGCTAGGTTCTCGGTCAGCCAGCTCATCGCGACCGTCTCGTTGCTGTAGCCGTGAGAGACGATCACGAGCGGAAAGCGTCCGGCAGCGGGCGGGGCATTGCGCACCGCGATGCCTGGAATCGTGAAACGTGTGGGCGGCGCCGGCGGTTCGGCAGGCAGGCTTCCCGAGTACGTTTCCGGCGACGTGCCCGCCTCGACGTTGGCGGGATACCAGACATCGACGGTCAGCGGCCGATTGACGTCCACGAGGTCAACCGCCGCGACGCCGACCCGAAAGCCGCCGAGCCGCGCCAGTTCCGGCGCGTCGACAGCCGGGCGGCTCGGCGCCTCGCCGGCGCCCGCGTTCCCCGCCATGGCGAGCAGGAAAAACGAAAGCAGCAGGCAGCGCATGGTGGCGAGTATGACCTGACGCGCGTGCCCCTGCTACGCTTCGACGCCAGCCGAAAACGGGTCGTGCAGGATCACGACTGCATCTTCCTGGGTGCCGGTTCCGCTTGCTGCGTACTCGCCGATCGGCTGTCGCGGGACGGCCGATACAGCGTGCTGGTGCTCGAGGCGGGCGGCAGCGACCGGCACCCGTGGATCAAACTGCCGATCAGCCGTGCGGCCGCACTTCGATCGCATCGAGACACAAGTGGGCGTCGGCGGCGAGCAGACTCCGGTCGCGACCGGACCATCCTTGAAAGTCGCCGTGCGCTACGAGGGCGCCGCTTCCACGGCGCAGGATGATCACACTAGCCGCGTTCACGATCAACGCCGCATACACGAACCGCGACGAGTCGAACATCGGCTCGCTGGAGCTCGGCAAGCGCGCCAACCTCGCCGTGCTTGACCGCAATCTTTTCGACATCCCGGCGACGGAGATCTCGGACACGCAGGTGCTGGTGACCCTGGCCGAGGGGAAACCGGTCCACGGCGACCTGGGAGCACTCTGAGACAGGAGGCCGCCTGGCACGCGCGAATTCCACCCCTGCGGCGAGATAGCCCGACGCCGGCTACACTCGGCCCAGCAGGGCCTGCGAGTTCCCGGACCGCAGCACACAGAGGTATCGATGCAGGACATCGCCCGGCCGCGACTGACCTTGTTGAGTGCAGCGCAGATGCATGCGGTTCACGAGACGTCCCTGACGATCCTCGCCCGGTCCGGCCTGCGCCTGGACTCGGAGCGCGCGCGAGAACTCTGCAGGAAGGGGGACGCCCGGGTCGAGGGCGACCGCGTGTATTTCCACCGGGACCTGGTGGAGGCGGCCGTCGAGTCGGCGCCCGCATCGATCGAGATCTTCAATCGACGGGGACTGTCGGCGTTCCGGCTCGGGGATGGGGAGACGCGATTCGGCTCCGGTGTCACGAACCTCTGGTACCAGGACCCGCTTACCGACGAACTCACCCCGTTCAGCCGCGCCGACATGGCGAAGTGCGTCCGGCTCTGTCAGGCCCTGCCCAACTATGACGTGATCTCGACGCTCGGTGTGATCCGCGACCTGCCGCCCGAGGTTGCCGATCTCCATGCCGTCCTGGAGATGGTCGCGAACTCGACGAAGCCGCTGGTGCTCCTGATCTCGGACGAGAGCCTGTTTCCCAAGGCGCTGGAACTGCTCGATGCCGTGCGCGGCGATCTCGGCGAGCGGCCCTTCGTCATCCCATACCTCAATCCCGTCACGCCGCTCACGATCAACGAAGGGACCTCGGACAAGCTGCTCGACTCCGCCGCGCGTTCAATTCCCGTGATCTACTCGAACTACGGCATGTCGGGCATGACGACGCCACTCCCGTGTGCAGGAGCGCTCGCGCTGCTGAACGCGGAACTCCTGGGCGGTCTCGTCCTCTCGCAGCTCGCGAAGCCGGGCGCTCCCATCATCCTGGGCAGCCTTCCCATTTACTTTGACATGAAGACGATGATCGACTTCTACGATCCCCAGACCCACCTCATCAATCTTGCCTGCGCGGAGATGATGGCCGGATACGGAGTTCCCCACGCAGGCACGTCGGGCAGCGGCGAAGGATGGGGACCGGACCTGCTGTCCGCGGGGGCCTCCTGGATGAATCAGGTCACGAGCGTCATCGGGCGGGTCGGGCTCGCGCCGTTCGTCGGGAGCACGCTGAACTCCAAGGCCTATTCGCCGGCCATGACCGTGTATGGCGACGAGGTCATCGGTGCCGCTCGACTCTTTGCCCGGGGCTTCCCAGTGGACCAGGCTTCCCTCGGCGCTGAGGAATCGGTCCAGCAGCTCGCCCAGGAAGGGCATTTCCTCACGGCTCCATCGACCCTCGCGCGGTACAAGAGCGCGTACTACCCGAGCCTGTTTCCCAGGATCGGGCTCGAGAAATGGGTGGAACTCGGCAAGCCGTGCGCGGACTCGTTGGTGCGGACTCGAGCCCGGGATCTCCTCGGGCAAGCCGCCGCTCCCGAAGACCACGACGAGATCCTCGCGAAAGGCGAGGCACTCATCGCGCGGCTGTAATGTCACGCACCGCCGCCGCCTCCGCCGCGAGCCAGTTGTGGTTCTGATTCGGGTGATCCTCGCCGTGCTGGTGTTCTCGGCGGCCGGCGCTACACTCGGTGTCAACAGAAAGCCCTATTATCCGTACTATCCGCGAGGAACACATGAAACGCCGGACGGACCTCGGCTTGGACCATGTGGCGATTCCCGTACGCGACGCGGCGGCGACGCACGATTTCTACGCTGAAGTACTAGGCCTCCCACTGCTCGAAGCCTACCAAGGTAACGATTGGGGCGGCTTCCCCTGGCTCATGATGATCTTTGCCGCCGCCGACGATCGCCAGCTGGCGTTCATTGCGTTCAAGGGCGGCAAAGAAGGCAAGAGCAATCTGCCCGGCGACGCGCGTCACTACGCTTTCTCACTGGCGACCAAAGCTCAACTCGCTGCGTGGCGCACGAAACTCGCCGCCGCAAGAATCAAATTTGTCGAAGAAGATCACGGCGCACAACAGTCGCTCTATTTCGAAGACCCGAACGGCATCACGCTCGAGATCACCGCGCCGCCGAGCGCCAAGGGCGCCAAACCCAACCCGCACGCCGTCGATACAATCGCCGCATGGGCGAAACGCCAGCGTTAGCTGCTGCTCGGCCGCAGCCAACATGATTGTGTACCGCATCAAGGTCGGGGTCTGTCGCGGTGTGCGCGAGGCGGTCCTTGCCTTCCTGGCCCGGCTGGCGGCGCGGGAATTTTTGTCGCGACGGGTGTTCTCAAGCCGAGCGTCGCGGATTCCGGCCGGTGTACCCCCGGTTCGCCGTCCGACGCTACACTTTGTCCTGTCATGAACACGGTCTACCGCGCAGGATTCATCCTCGGTTGCATGCTGACCGTCGTGGCACCCACCGCAATGGCGGGCGAATTGAGCGCCGTTCTGAACGGACGCTCGATCAACGAGTCGGCCACCTGACCGGCAAGCAGACCATCGCCGAGTGGGCCAAGGACGCCGAGATCATCGAGGTCCTGCGCGGGCTGGGCGTGGACTACGCGCAGGGCTACGGTGTCTCGCAGCCGCAGCGGGTCCAACGGGCGGCGATCGCCTGAGGATCGCTCGGGGACTGTCCCCTTTTCGACGGGGCGGTTCCGAGTGCGGTCCCGGCGCCGCCTCAGCCCCCGAAGTCATTGCGCGCACTCCGGCGTCATGGCGCGTGAACATCCGCGGCTCGGAGTACTTGCGCGCCAATGCGAATCTGACAAGACGCCAAGGCATGAAGGTGCAACACCAAGGTCAGTTATGTGATGATCGCATGTGTAACATCACATTACATGGCATGCAAGTATATTGAGTCCCATGCATAAAAGCGGCCGGCGATCGAAGCGCCATCCGGCGCAGGCGGCCAGCAAGCCTGCGTCCGCAACGGAACTCGGCCGCGTCGCGCGCCGCATGCGTGACAGTCAGGGCCTGACGCTCGCCGAAGTCGCCACGCGCGCCAGTATCAGCGCCGCGATGCTGAGTCGCCTCGAAACCGGCCTGGCCAGCCCGAGCCTCGAGACCATCGTTTCACTTGCGGGTGCGCTCGGTGTGCGGCCGTCCCAGTTGCTGCAGGAAATCGGCGTCGAGGACGAGGGCGCACAGGTCGTGCATGCAGGCCAGGGACTCGAAGTCGTACGGCGCGGGACCAAGCGCGGCCATACGTACCACCTCCTCGCCGCGCAGCGCGGACCACGCAAGGTGTTCGAACCCTTCCTGGTGACACTGACCGACAAGAGCGAAGTATTCCCCGGATTCGAGCATCCCGGGACCGAGTTCATTCATCTGCTGAGGGGCGAGATCGTGTACCGCCTCGGCCGCAGGAGCTATTACCTGCGGCCCGGCGATTCGCTGACGTTTCGCGGGGACATCGCGCACGGCCCCGAGAAGCTGGTGAAAGTACCGATCCGTATGCTATCGATCATCATTTACGAAACGACGCCGGAACGACCCAGGTGATTCAGGCTGGCTCGTCGGACCTGTCCTAACAGTCGCCTGGAGCGGCGCCACCGCGGGCTGCGCTACGGCGACTGCCAGACTGTGACCGAGCTCACACTTGGTCCGTACCGGCTGTCGAGCATCTTTACGCCAGCTTTAGGCACGCGCTGTAAGTCGCTGTTATTGAAAGGAACGATTGCCTGGCACAGGGCTTGCACCTTGTCCAGTCATGAACACCACGCAACGCGCACGACTCATCCTGGGCTGCTTGCTGACCCTCCTGGCGCCCATCGCGACGGCGGGGGAATTGAGCGCCGTTCTGAACGGACGCTCGTTCCACCTCGGCGCCGCGGAGGACTGGAACGAGGACAACCTCGGACTCGGCGTCGAATACCAGTTCGCGTCCCAGTCGCGCTGGAAGAAGATCCTCATGGCGAACGGCTTTCGCGACAGCACCAAGAGCATGTCGTACATGGCCGGCGCCGGACTGTATCGCACGCTGTTCGACACGCCCCGGCTGGGAGATTTCTATGTCGACTTCGGCATCAACGCGTTCGTCATGACGCGCGAGGA
>JBQTKI010000079.1:0-12862 GCA_052386275.1 Gammaproteobacteria bacterium | reverse complement strand
CTGATCCTGTCGAACGAGCGGGTGCGTGCGGTGCTCGTCAACATCTTCGGCGGCATCGTGCGCTGCGACGTGATCGCCGAGGGCATCGTGCAGGCGGTGCGCCAGGTGGGCGTCGCCGTGCCCGTGATCGTGCGGCTCGAGGGCACCAACGCGGACCGGGCGCGCAGGACTCTCGCGGCGAGTCAGCTCGCGATCGTGGCGGCGAAGGACTTGACCGATGCCGCCACCAAGGCCGTCAGGCTCGCGGGCCGCAAAGGACGCGCGTGAGCATCCTGATCGACCGTGGCAGCCGCGTGATCTGCCAGGGCTTCACCGGCAAGCAGGGCACCTTTCATTCCGAGCAGGCGATCGCCTACGGGACGAACCTCGTCGGTGGCGTGACGCCGGGCCGCGGCGGCAGCCGTCATCTCGACCGTCCGGTGTTCGACACGGTGCATGACGCGGTCGCGAACACGAAGGCCGACGTCAGCATGATCTACGTGCCCGCGGCCTTTGCCGCGGACGCGATCCTCGAGGCGGCGGATGCAGGCATCCGCCTGATCGTCTGCATCACCGAGGGCATCCCGGTCAACGACATGGTGCGCGTGAAGGCCGCGCTGGCCGGGAAGAAGTGCCGCCTGGTCGGGCCGAATTGCCCCGGCGTGATCACGCCCGCTGAGTGCAAGGTCGGCATCATGCCGGGCTTCATCCACCGGCCGGGCCGCGTCGGCATCGTCTCGCGCTCCGGCACGCTGACCTACGAGGCTGTGTTCCAGACCACGAATCTTGGCCTTGGCCAGTCGAGCTGCGTCGGCATCGGCGGCGACCCGGTGCGCGGCATGAACTTCATCGACGTGATCGCACTGTTCGAGAAGGACGCGAAGACCGCGGGCATCGTGATGGTGGGCGAGATCGGCGGCAGCGACGAGGAGGCCGCGGCGGAGTACATCCGCCGGCATGTCGGCAAGCCCGTCGTCGCCTACATCGCGGGCGTCACCGCGCCCTCCGGCAAGCGCATGGGGCACGCCGGCGCGGTCATCGCGGGCGGCAAGGGCACCGCGGCCGACAAGTACGCCGCGCTCGAGGCAGCGGGCGTGCGCACGGTGCGCTCGCCGGCCGAGCTCGGCAGCGCGATGAAGTCGGCGCTCGCGGAGAAGCGGCGCCGGAAGAGGAAGCGCTGACGGAACTACGATGAGACGCGGGCTACGCATCGCGCTCGCCCAGTTCGACCCGACCGTCGGCGACGCGCCCGGCAATTCGGAATGCATCGTCGCGCGTGTGGCGCCCGCGCGCGGACTGGGCGCGCAGCTCCTGGTCACGCCCGAACTCGCGCTCTCGGGCTACCCGCCCGAGGACCTGCTGTTCCACCGGGGCTTCCGCCAGCGCATCGAGGCCGGCCTCGCGCGCGTCGCGGACGCGGCTCACGGCATCGACATCCTCGTGGGCTACCCCGAGTACACCGACGGGGCGCTCTACAACACCGCGGCCTGGCTGCGCGACGGCGCGGTCGTCGCGCGCTACCGCAAGCAGCGGCTGCCGAACTACCAGGTGTTCGACGAGAAGCGCTACTTCCACGCGGGCGATGCCCCGGTGACGGTCGAAATCGGCGGCGTGCGGGTGGCGCCCCTCATCTGCGAGGACGTCTGGCACGCCGACGTCTGCGCGGGCACGCGCCAGGCGGGCGCGCAACTCGTGGTGACCATCAACGCCTCGCCCTACCAGCAGGGCAAGCAGCCGGAGCGCGAGACGAACCTCGCGACGCGCGCGCGCGAGAACGGGCTGCCCTTCATCTACCTCAACCTGGTCGGCGGTCAGGACGAGCTGGTGTTCGACGGCTGCTCGTTCGCGGTGGACGCGGGCGGCCGCGTGGTGCACCGCGCGCCGGCCTTCGAGGAGTCGCTTTCCAGCGTGGACGTCGTCGAGGCCGACAGGGGCGTGGACCTCGAGCCCGAAAGCCTCGCGCCGCTGCCCGCGGGGGAGGAGAGCGTCTGGCGCGCGATCGTCGCCGGCGTGCGCGACTACGTGCGCAAGAACCACTTCGAGGGCGTAGTGCTCGGCCTGTCGGGCGGCGTGGACTCCGCCGTCGTTCTGGCCCTCGCGTGTGACGCGCTCGGGGCCGATCGCGTGCATGCCGTCATGATGCCGTCGCGCTTCACGTCATCGGTCTCGGAGAAGGACGCAGCCGCGACGGCGCGCGGCCTCGGCGTGCACTACTCGGTGATCCCGATCGAGGGCATGTACCAGGCCGCGCTCGCCGCGCTCGAGCGCGAGTTCCGCGGTCGCGCGCCGGACGCCACCGAGGAGAACATCCAGGCGCGCTGCCGCGGGATGCTCTTGATGGCGATCTCGAACAAGACCGGGCGCATGGTGCTCACCACCGGCAACAAGAGCGAGATGTCGGTCGGCTATGCGACGCTCTACGGCGACATGGCCGGCGGCTTCGCGCCGATCAAGGACTGCAGCAAGACGCTGGTGTGGAAGCTCGCGCACTGGCGCAACCGGCAGTCGCCGGTGATCCCACAGCGGACCATCGATCGCCCGCCGACGGCGGAGCTCGCCGAGGGGCAGCTCGACACGGACTCGCTGCCGCCGTACCAGGTGCTGGACCCGATCCTTGAGGCATTCGTCGAGGCCGACCGGCACGTGGACGAGATCGTGGCGATGGGCTTCGACCGCGCGACGGTCGTGCGCGTGCTCGAGATGGTGAAGCGCAACGAGTACAAGCGGCGCCAGGCGCCGCCTGGCGTGCGCGTCAGTGGCCGCGCCTTCGGCCGCGACTGGCGCTACCCGATCACCTCGGGCTACCGCCCGTAAGAGGGGACGCACCCCTGATTTCCGACGGCCGGAAATAGGAGTGCGTCCCCTCTACCAGAACGGCCACCAGTCGCGGCCGGCCTTGCGCTGCGGCTTGCCGCCCGGATAGTTGAGCGCGTAGACCTCCTGCGAGCGCTCGGCGAGGTCCTCGAGGCCGAGGCCGCGATAGGCGGAGATCATGATGTCGAGCGCGTCCTGCACCGCGGGCGCGCCGTCGTAGTTCTCGATGCAGAACCGGGCGCGCGCGATTGCGGCCACCCAGGCCTGGCGGCGCAGGTAGTAGTCGGCCACGTGCACCTCGTACTCGGCGAGCCGGTTGCGCAGGAAGATCATGCGCTGGCGTGAGTCGTGAGCGTACTCGCTGCCGGGGAACCGCTCGATCAGCGCCTGGAACGCCTGGAACGAGCGGCGCACGTCCTGCGGCGGGCGCTCGGTGAGATCGGTGTTGAACCAGCGCTCGAGGAAATTCGGCGCGCGCTCGAAGTACACGAGACCCTTCAGGTACATCGCATAATCCACGCGCGGGTGCGTCGGGTTCTCGCGGATGAACTCGTCCGCGGCGTCCACCGCCGACTCGGTCTCGCGCGTCTTGTAATACGCGTAGATGATGTCGAGCTTGCCCTGGCGGGAGTACTCGCTGAACGGGAACCGCGCCTCCAGCGCCTCGTAGTAGCGCACCGCGCCGCGATAGTCGCCGGCGACCAGCGAGCGGTGGCCGCGCTCGTAGAGCTTTTCGGGCACGAGCTGCTCGGCGGTGCGGTCGCGACCGCCGCAGGCCGAGACGAGCGCCAGGCACGCGACCGCGAGCACGCGCGCTATCGAGTTCTGCCGATGCAAAGGACTGGACCCCGACTGTTGGACCGACGCAGTATAGCGGCAAAAGACCGTGCCCGACCCCATGAGTTCCGCCCGACACCAGCGTGATTTGCGGCTGCCGCCGCAGGCCGCCGGCCGCCGCCTCGACCAGACGCTCGCCGACGCCTGGCCGGAATATTCGCGCACGCGACTCAAGCGCTGGATCGACGCGGGCATGGTCAGGGTGGACGGGCGCGTGCCGAAGCCGCGCGACCGCATCGCAGGCGGCGAGCGCGTCGTGCTCGATGCACCGATCGAGGACGCGGTTGCAGCCGTCGCGCAGCCGCTTCCGCTTTCCATTGCCTGGCAGGACGGCCACGTCATCGTGGTGGACAAGCCCGCTGGCCTCGTGGTGCATCCCGGCGCAGGCAATCCCGACCGCACGCTGCAGAATGCGCTGCTCGCGTTCGACCCGCGCCTCGCAGAGCTGCCGCGCGCCGGCATCGTGCACCGGCTCGACAAGGACACGACGGGACTGCTGCTGGTCGCGCGCAACGAAGCGGCGCGCGCGGCGCTCACCGAGGCGCTGGCCGCACGCGGGATCCGGCGCGAGTACCAGGCGGTCTGCGTCGGCGTAATGACCGCGGGCGGGCGCGTGGACGCGCCCATCGACCGCCACCCGGTCAGGCGCCAGCGCATGGCGGTGCGCAGCGGCGGGCGCGAGGCGGTCACACACTACCGCGTGATCGAGCGCTTCCGCCGCCACACGCTGGTGCGGGTGACGCTCGAGACCGGCCGCACGCACCAGATCCGCCTGCACCTCGCGCACGCGGGCTACCCGCTGGTCGGCGATCCGGTCTACGGCGGGCGCCTGCTGCTGCCGAAGGGCGCGACGCCGCGCCTCGCCGGGACACTCCACGGCTTCCGCCGCCAGGCCCTGCACGCAGCCGCGCTCGCATTCCCGCATCCGGTGGACCAGCGTACGGTCGAGGTGTCGGCGCCGCTGCCCGCGGATCTTGCGAACCTCATCGCCGCGCTGCGCGAGGATACGAAGGCGGCACGCAGGTGAGCGCGCCGCGCCACTGGATCGTACCGGACTGGCCGGCGCCGTCGTCGGTGCGCGCGGCGATGACGCTGCGCACGGGCGGCGTCAGCACGGACGCGTACGCGTCGTGGAACCTCGCGACGCATGTGGGCGATGATCCGCATGCCGTCGCGGAAAACCGGCGCCGGCTCTGCGCGGCGCTCGCACTGCCTTCCGAGCCTGCATGGCTTTCGCAGCTGCACGGCCGCGAGGTCGCGCGGCTTCCGGGCAGGCTGCCCGCGGGCGCCGATGCCGCGGTCGCGTTCGAGCCGGGCGCGGTGTGCGTGGTCCTCGTCGCCGACTGCCTGCCGGTCTTCCTCGCCGGCCGCGACGGCGACCGCGTCGGCATCGCGCACGCCGGCTGGCGCGGCCTTGCGGCCGGTGTCGTGGAAGCAATCGTCGCGGCGCTCGAGTCGGATCCTCTGCATCTCGTCGCCTGGCTCGGACCCTGCATCGGCCCGCGCGCCTTCGAAGTCGGCCCCGAGGTGCGCGCGGCATTCGTGGCGCAAGATCCCGCGGCCGCGGCGGACTTCCGTCCCGGCAGGGCAGGGAAATTCATGGCCGATCTGCCCGCGCTCGCGCGCCGCCGCCTCGCGGCCGCGGGCGTCACGCGGGTGCACGGCGGAAACCTCTGCACGCATGCGGATGCGGCGCGCTTCTATTCCTTCCGCCGCGACGGCGAGACCGGCCGGATGGCGGCCCTCGCCTGGCTGGCGTAGGCTCGCCGGATGTCCACGCTCGCGCTGATCCTGCTCGCGACCGCGGCCTGCGGCGCGCTCTCGGCCGTGGTCGCGGGCGGCTTCATGCTGCTGCCGATGGCGAAGCGCAACGCGCTCCTGCCGCACCTCGTGAGTTTCGCGACCGGGGCGCTGCTCGGCGCCGCGCTGCTTGCATTGCTGCCACACGCGATCGAATCCGCGCCCGGCGTGCACGGCATCGGCATCGCGCTCGCGGGCGGCATCATCGGCTTCTTCGTGCTCGAGAAGATGGTGCTCTGGCGCCACTGCCACGTGGATGCCTGCGAGGCGCACGGCCCGCAGGAGCACCACCGCGCACAGGCCTCGGCCACGCTGATCCTGTGGGGCGATGCCTTCCACAACACGCTCGACGGCGTGCTGATCGCGGCCGCATTCCTGACCGACCCGCACCTCGGCCTCGTCACCGCGGTCGCGGTGTTCGCGCACGAGATCCCGCAGGAAGTCGGCGACCTCGCGATCCTTCTGAACGGCGGCATGTCGCGCGGGCGCGCAATGTTCCTGAACGTTGCCGTGAGCCTGGCCTCGGTCGCGGGCGCGGTCGTCGCCTGGTACCTGCTGGCCGAGGCGCTGCAGGCGCTGCCCTATGCGCTCGCGATCGCGGCCGCCTCATTCCTCTACGTGGCCGTTGCGGACCTGATCCCGGGGCTGCACCGGCGGGTGGACGCGCGGGCCTCCATCCAGCAGGTCACGCTGATCGCCTTCGGCATCCTGCTGACCGGCCTGACACACGAGTTCGCGCACTGAGGGCGGGGCGGGCGCCGCGTCTCAGCGGTTCATCGCCAGCGCCTCGCGCAGGCCGATCAGCACGAGCTCGGGCACCAGCGCATCGAACACGCCTTCGTCCTCGAACAGGCGCGCGAATCCGCCGGTTCCGACCAGCACGGTCGCGCTGCCCGCGAAATACTGCTCACGCACCTGCGCGCAGACCTGGCGCAGCAGCGCGACGTTGCCGTGATAGAGCCCGGACTGGATGCTCTCGGAGGTCGAACGGCCGAGCAGCTCGGGCGGCTTGCGGATCTCGACCTTCGGCAGGCGGGCGGTCTTCGCGTACAGGCTCTCCATCGCAACCCGCAGGCCCGGCACGATCAGGCCGCCGAGGTACTCGCGTTCGCCCGACACCGCGTCGATCGTGGTCGCGGTGCCGAAGTCCACGATGATCGAATTCCGGCCCGCGAACAGCCTCGCGGCTGCGATCGCGCCCGCGATGCGGTCCGGTCCCACTTCCAGCGGGTTGCGGTAGCGGATCCTGAGACCCGTGCGCGCGCCCGGCTCGAGTACGAAGGGCTCCTTGCCGAAGTACTTCAGGCAGGCATTACGAGTCGAGTGCATCATGTCGGGAACCACCGAACAGATCGCGACCGACTCGATGCCGGAGGGATCGACGCCGTTCTCGCGCAGAACCTGGCGCAGGAACAGGCCCTGCTCGTCGGAAGTGCTCTCGGCCCGACTTGCGCGCCGGAACTGCAGGCGCAGCTGATCGTCGTCGAATACGCCGCCATATACGTGGCTGTTGCCGATGTCGAGCGCGAGGATCATGTGTGGCCTCCGGGGCCTGGCCGCGTGAGGAGTTCCGCGAGCGCCGCGGCGAGCGTCGTACGGCCGGCATGGCGCCCGACGACGGTGCCCCCGCGCGCGTGGATGGTGTAAACATGGTGCTCGTCCAGCAACAGGCCTTCCACGTCGTTCTGGACCACGTAGTCGGCGCCGCTGCGCCGCAACAGTTCGCGGGCCGCGCGCGCCCGCGCAGCCTCAAACGCGGTGTGCGTCAGCTTGAATCCGACCAGCACCAGCTCGGCGCCGCCCGCGTGCGTGCGGATCCGGTCGATGATCTTGGGCAGCGGGCGCAGCCGCAGCACCAGAGTCTGCGCGGAGTCGAGCTTGCCTTGGCGCGGTGCCTCCGCGAGGCCGTAGTCGCTGACGGCGGCGGCGTGGATCACCACCTGGTAGCCGCCCTCCGCCAGCAGTCTCCCGACAAGCGCATCCAGCGACGCATGATCGGCGAACTCCTCGTGGCTCGCCGACGGCGCCAGGGCGGACGCCGCGCCATGTAGCTGCGTGACTTCGCAGCCGCGCGCGGCGAGGGCCTCGCAGATCGCGGCGCCGGTGCGACCGCTGCTGATGTTCGAGATGAAGCGCACGCTGTCGATCGGCTCGCGCGTCGCGCCGGAGGTCACCAGCGCCTTCACGGGGCACGCCCGAGCGCGGCCAGGAGCGCGGCTTCGATGTCGTCGATTCCGGACAGGCGGCCTTCGCCGGATTCGCCGCAGGCAAGCCGGCCGGCCGCCACCGGCAGGATGCGGGCGCCATAGCCCGCGAGCCTCTCGCAGGACGCGCGCGTCGCGGGATGGCTCCACATGCTGCTGTTCATCGCGGGCGCGATCAGGTAGGGCCTGGCGCCGATCTCCCAGGCGAGGAACAGCGTGCCGATCGCATCGCCCGCGAGGCCGGCCGCAAGCCGATTGAGCGCGTCGGCCGACGCCGGGCACAGCAGGGCCGCGTCCGCCCAGCGTGCGAGCCGGACGTGGTCCATCATGCGCCCCGCCTCGTGGACGTCCGTGAACACGGGCCGCCCGGAGAGGCCCTCGAGTGTGGACGCACCCACGAACCTGAGCGCTGCGGCGCTCGCGACCGTCTGCACCTCGACGCCGCGTTGCACCAGGCGCGAGATCAGCTCGCAGGCCTTGTAGCAGGCGATCGAGCCGGTGAGCTGGAACAGGACGCGCGGTTCAGCGGGCGGGGACATTGTCGATGAGCCGCACCTTGCCGAGGCGCGCGGCGGCGAGGCGCCTGCCATCCCAGTCTTCCACGTAATCCACCACGAACCCGGCCGCGGCCAGGCGCGCGGCGGCTTCCGGCGCGGCCTGCCCGGTCCGCACGCTCTCGGCCAGCACACGTTGCAGTTCCGGCGCGAGCGCCCGCTGCGGCGCCGACAGCAGCCGGTTGCGCGAACTCATGGCGAGGCCGTCCGCCTCCCGCACCAGCGCGCAAGGGACGATCTCGGCGTCGATGAAGAAGGCGCGCGCCATGCTCTCGACCAGGCGCAGTTGCTGGAGGTCCTTCTCGCCGAAGTAGGCGCGCGCGGGGCGCACGAGCAGGAGCAGCTTCAGCACGACGGTCAGCATGCCGTCGAAATGGCCGGGGCGGCTCGCGCCTTCGAGGCGGTGGCTCAGCTCGGTCTCGACGACGCGAAAGCGGTAGCCGTCGAGATAGAGCTCTTCCGCGCGCGGCAGGAACACGAGATCGGCACCAGCCTCGCGCAGCAACAGCAAATCGGTGTCCGGCGTGCGCGGGTAACACTCAAGGTCCGCCGGGTCGTCGAACTGGGCGGGGTTGACGAAGACGCTCGCCCAGAAGCGTGCGTTCTCGCGCCGCGCACGCCCGAACAGGGTCGCGTGCGCCGCGTGCAGCGCGCCCATGGTCGGCACGAAGCCGGTGGCCTGCGGCCCGCGCTCGCGCCGCGCCTCCTGGAGCTCCGCGACGGTGGTGACGATCCTCACGTGCCGTAGCTCTCGGCGGCCGCCGGGAACGCGCCCTGCTTGACGTCGGCGTCGAAGCGATTTACCGCGTCGCGCACCAGCGCGAAACCGTCGCAATAATTGCGCACGAACTTCGGGTGCAGGTCGCCGCCCAGGCCCAGCAGGTCGTGCAATACCAGCACCTGGCCGTCGCAGGCGGCTCCGGCGCCGATGCCGATGGTCGGGATCGCGAGCGCGGCGGTGACGCGCGCCGCGAGCGGCGCCGGCACGCACTCGAGCACCAGCGCGAAGCAGCCGAGCGCCTCGAGCTGCTTCGCCTCGCCGAACAGCCGCCGCGCATCGGAATCGCTGCGCCCCTGCACGCGGAAGCCGCCAAGTCCGTGCAGGGACTGCGGCGTGAGGCCGACGTGGCCCATGACTGGAACGCCGGAGCCCACGATCGCCGCAATGGTTTCCTCGTGGCCCGCCACGCCCTCGAGCTTCACGGCCTGCGCGCCCGCGCGCATGAGCGCCGCGACCGCGTCGAGCGCAGGGGCGACGCCGCGCCGGAACGACAGGAACGGCAGGTCGCCCACCAGGAACCGGGTCGGTGCGCCGCGGCGCACCGCGGCCGTGTGCAGCGCCATCATTTCGACCGTCGCATGCAGCGTGTCGGGATGGCCGTGCACGACCATGGCCGCGCTGTCGCCCACCAGGATGCAGTCGACCGCCGAAGCCTCGAGCGCGCGCGCGAGCGCGGCGTCGTAGCAGGTCACCATGGAAATCCGCCGGCCCTCGGCCTTGGCGGCGGCGAAATCGCGTACCGTGTTCATGTGGGCCTCCCGGCCGCGGCGACGAAAGCCTCATAGACCGCGCGCAGCGGCGCGCCGTCGAGCGCCTCGAGGTGCCGGCGGATGGTGCCGGCGTCGCCGCGCGCCACCGGTCCGGTGAGCGCGCCCTCGGGTGCGCGGATCACGTTCTCGACGATCCGGCGCGGGTAAGCGGCGAGCGACTCGCGCGGCACGCCGTGGCGCGCGGCCATGCGCGCGAAGAACTCCCGCCACAGCACCGCGGTCATGCCGCCGGCGAGCGAACACAGCGCGTGGTAGTGCGCCTTGTCCGCGGCGTCGAGCGCGAAGCAGGGATTCGGCAGCGCGGGGAACAGTTCGCGGAAGCGCGCGACCGGATCCGGCCAGTCCGCACCGCGTTCCGCAAAGATTGGAATTGCGCGGTAGGACTCCGGTTCGTAGAGTTCCGCCGCGAAACTCATCAGCGGATGCGCGCCGAAGGCGCCGGCAAACGAGCGGCCGCCGCTGAAGTGCACGAGCGGCGCGCGACTCGCCGCCGGCGCGAGGCGCGCGATGAGCGGCTCGAGCGCGTCGTCGCTGACCGCGAGCAGCAGCACGCCGCAGCCCGCGAGCGCGCGCGCGGGGTCGGGATCCGCCTCGCCCGCGCGTGCGAGCCGGCGCGACCACAGTTCCCAGGGCAGGCCGAGATGGGTGAAGTAATGGCGCCAGTGCCGCGACAGGCGGCCGTCGCCGATGAAGCCGTAGGGCGCCGGGACCGGCGCCGAGCCGCTGGGTACCTGTCGCAAGGATCAAGTCCCTCGAATCGCCATCGAACCCGAACTGTCGCGGCCGTCGCCGGTCCGCGCGCCGCTACTTGTACCAGAACGGGCGCGACTGCACTATCGCCCGGTCCCGCCGCCGCGGGGGCGCCGGCGCCGGGAAATCGAGCAAATACCGCGGCTTAGCGCTTGAAAGCGCCTGTGGCCGGCCTCATCGACGGGACAACCCCGAATCCGGAGCCCGAGTCTTGCGCAGTGACCGCCTGACCACCAAGTTCGAGCTCGCGCTGGCCGATGCCCAGTCCCTCGCCGTCGGTCGCGACCAGCAGTTCATCGAGCCGTTGAATCTGATGCTGGCCTTGCTCGACCAGGAGGGCGGCACGGCGCGCCCACTGCTCGACCGCGCCGGCGCCAACGTGAACCTGCTGCGCTCGCGACTGATGCAGGCCATCGACCGGCTGCCGACGGTGGAGGGCGCCCACGGCGACGTGCAGGTCGGCAACGACCTGGTGAAGCTCCTGAACGTCGCCGACAAGCTGGCCCAGAAGCGCGGGGACAAGTACATCTCCAGCGAGCTCTTCATGCTCGCGGCCTGCGACGACCGCGGAACGCTCGGTACGATCCTGAAGGACTCGGGCGTCGTGAAGGGGGCCGTGGACAAGGCCATCGGCGAGCTGCGCGGCGGCCAGAAAGTGGACGATGCCGGCGCCGAGGAGCAGCGCGGCGCGCTCGAGAAATACACCATCGACCTCACCGGGCGCGCCGAAAAAAGCAGGCTCGACCCGGTGATCGGCCGCGACGACGAGATCCGGCGCACCATCCAGGTGCTGCAGCGGCGCACCAAGAACAACCCGGTGCTGATCGGCGAGCCCGGCGTCGGTAAGACCGCGATCGTCGAGGGACTGGCCCAGCGCATCGTCAACGGCGAGGTGCCGGAGGGTCTCAAGGACAAGCGCATCCTGGCGCTCGACATGGGCGCGCTGATCGCCGGCACCAAGTTCCGCGGCGAGTTCGAGGAGCGCCTCAAGGGCGTGCTGAACGACCTCGCGAAGCAGGAAGGCCGGGTCATCCTGTTCATCGACGAGCTGCACACCGTGGTCGGAGCCGGCAAGGCCGAGGGCTCGATGGACGCCGGCAACATGCTGAAGCCCGCGCTCGCGCGCGGCGAGCTGCATTGCGTCGGCGCGACCACGCAGGACGAGTACCGCAAGCACGTCGAGAAGGACGCCGCGCTCGAACGGCGCTTCCAGACGGTGTTCGTGGACGAGCCCTCGGTCGAGGACACGATCGCGATCCTGCGCGGCCTCAAGGAGCGCTACGCGGTCCACCACAAGGTCGAGATCACCGATCCCGCGATCGTCGCGGCCGCCACGCTCTCGCACCGCTACATCACGAATCGCCAGCTGCCCGACAAGGCCATCGACCTGATCGACGAGGCGGCCAGCCGCATCCGCATGGAAATCGACTCCAAGCCGGAGCAGATGGACCGGCTCGAGCGGCGCATCGTCCAGCTCAAGATGGAGCGCGAGGCGCTCAAGAAGGAGCAGGACGAGGCCTCGAAGAAGCGACTCGAGCAGCTCGAGGAGACGCTCGCCGCGCTCGAGAAGGAATTCGCCGACCTCGAGGAGATCTGGAAGGCCGAGAAGGCTGCCGTGCAGGGCGCGGCGCACATCAAGGAGGAGATCGAGCGCGCGCGCTTCGACTTCGAGGCGGCACGGCGCGCCAGCGACCTCGCGCGCATGTCGGAGCTGCAGTACGGGAGGATTCCCGAGCTCGAGAAGCGCCTAAAGTCGGCGCAGGACGCGGAGTCGAAGGCGCCGACGCTCGTGCGCAGCAGCGTCACCGAGGAGGAGGTCGCGGAGGTGGTCTCGAAGTGGACCGGCATCCCGGTGTCGAAGATGCTGGAAGGCGAGCGCGAGAAGCTCCTGCGCATGGAGCAGGAGATCGGCAAGCGCGTGGTCGGCCAGGAAGAGGCGGTCCGGAGCGTCTGCGACGCGATCCGCCGCTCGCGCGCGGGGCTCGCGGACCCGAACCGGCCCAACGGCTCCTTTCTGTTCCTCGGCCCGACCGGCGTCGGCAAGACCGAGCTGTGCAAGGCGCTCGCCGAGTTCCTGTTCGACACCGAGGAAGCGATGGTGCGCATCGACATGTCGGAGTTCATGGAGAAGCACTCGGTGGCCCGGCTGATCGGCGCGCCTCCCGGCTACGTCGGCTACGAGGAGGGCGGCCACCTGACCGAGGTGGTGCGGCGGCGCCCCTACGCCGTGCTGCTGCTGGACGAGATCGAGAAGGCGCACCACGACGTGTTCAACGTGCTGCTGCAGGTGCTGGACGAAGGCCGCCTGACCGACGGCCACGGGCGCACGGTGGATTTCCGGAACACCGTCGTGATCATGACCTCGAACCTCGG
>JBQTKI010000078.1:0-3814 GCA_052386275.1 Gammaproteobacteria bacterium | reverse complement strand
GACGTACTCGCGACGTGCAGGCGAATCAGGCCGCATGGCGGGTGCGTACTTGCCGCGAACGCGCCTTCACGGTGGGCAGGAATCGGCTGGGCCGCACGGGACTGCGCTCCAGCCATCGCGCGAAAACGGGGGGCTCCGAGGCGCCGGGATGCAACCATTCCGCCAACTCCAGCAATGCGGATCGATCGCGGCCCGGTGCTCCGGCAAGCATGACCGCAAGGCCCGCCATGAAGAAGGGCGGGCCCAGTGCGTTCCATCGCTCTGGATCGGTCTCGTTCCCTGCGCACAGATCCGCAAGGCGCTCTTCCAGGTCCCGATTCACCTCTGCCGGAAAGTGACCGTCCGGGCTTCGACCGGCAGTCTGTGCCGGCTGTACGTCCACGCGCGTACCGACGGCTTCCGCAAGCGCGTGGAGTGTTGCGAAGTCACAGGTATCACGCCGACGCAGCCGGGAAAGGCTCTCCTTGCGCAAGCCGGCGCGACCCGCCCAAGCGGCGTCGGTCAAACCCACGCGACGGGCATCACGGGTAAGCGTGACCAAGAGATTCTTAAGTGAAGTTGACTTAGACATCAACGACACATTAGCAGGTGATGATCTTTAGATCAATACAAAAAACAACAATAAGTTAACTCATTGATTCGAATAACTCTCCAAGCTGCCCAACCCGTTTCAGGTCTCTTACCCGCTGAACCAAGCTCAGATGCCCAAGCGGAAATCACCACGCGGCCTCCTGGGTAACCACGGAGTCAAAGCAAATTCCTCGCGCGGCAGTTGAATGACTTCAAGGCAACCCATTGCGCCGCAAATTCTCAGCCCCGCTCGGGTGCCACCTGACCAGATCCTCTGCGAGGATTCGTCATTTCCATCGGGTCAATTCCGAATCAAATCGACCTTGCTTGACTTGATGTATCTTGATGGATCATGATACGTGTAGGTGTATCAAGCCGAGGTGCCAGATGAGTTCGCTCCGCAAGTTTTCCTCGCAGGCGGAACCGGAGGTGCTGAAGGAGCTGCAGCGCATTGCCGCCCGCGAAGGTCGTCAGTTCCAGGCGGTGCTGGGAGACGCGATGCGGGCGTACGTGGCTCACAAGCGCCAGCTGTCTCCTCGACGTAGCGTCCTGGAAGCGTTTCATGACAGCCTCAAGGAGCGGGACGAGCTGTATCGATCGCTGGCCAAATGACGGAATACGTCACGACGGCTGACGCTCTTTTCTTCCACAAGGAACTGATCGAGCACTACGGCGGTGCGACCGGCATTCGCGACGCTGGAGCCCTCGAGTCAGCGCTTCATCGGCCTCAGACCGGCTACTACGACACCATCGTTGAAGAGGCCGCAGCGCTCCTTGAGAGTCTCGTCCGGAACCACCCGTTTGTTGACGGCAACAAACGCGTAGCGTTCGCCGTGGTTGACGTCTTCCTGCGAATCAATGGCTACGGTTTCGCAGCGGACTCAAGAGCCATCTACAACCATTTCATCACACTCTTGAGCGACGGCAACTTCGACATGGAGCATCTTGTACCCTGGTTGCAGACAATTGTGGTTGAGGTCAAGTCCAATTGACGGCATGACGACGAATCGCCGCGAATTCATCGCCGGAACGGGCGCTCTCATCGCGGCGCTGTCGAACCTCGCCGCCTGCGCGAAGCGCCCGGGCACCGCCGACGTTTACGCGCTCCTCGCCGAAATCGCTGAGGAGCTCCTCGCCGATTACCCGGAAAACGCGACCAGCCTCGGCATCGACAACGGCGCGCGCGCCGGCCTGAAGTTCCGCCTAACCGACCGCTCGGTGGCCGGGCAGCAGGCGATTGCAGATCGCGTGGCCGTGCGCCTCGAGCGAATCAGCGAGATTGACCTCGAAGCGCTCGATGAGGCGACCCGCCTCGACCTCGACGTCGTACGCACCGTGCACGAGACCGCGGCCGAGGGATTCAAATTCCCCTACGGCGACGTTGCGGTCCTCAACCAGAACTGGTCCTGGCGCAATGCGCCCTATGTGGTCGCCCAGAACGTCGGCGCCTTCGTCGAGATCCCGAGCCTGCTCGAAGAGCTGCACAAGATCGAGACGCGCGAGAACGCCGAGGCCTATCTCGCGCGGCTCGAAGCCTATGCCGGTCAGCTCGACGGCGAGACCGGCCGGCTGAATTCAGCCGCGGCTCAGGGCGTGATCGCGCCAGACTTCATCCTCGACAAGACGCTCACCCAGCTTCGGATGGCACGCAGCGGGGTCGTCGAGACCTGGCCGATGATCGCATCGTTCACAAAGAAAACGGCCGGCCTGCCGGGAGAGTGGACCCTGCGCGCGGCGAAGATCTCGGTCGAAAAGATCGGCCCGGCCCTCAACCGCCAGCTCGCCGAGCTCGAAGAGCACCGCAAGCGCGCGAAGAGAGACGCCGGCGTCTGGAAACTGCCGCAAGGCGAGGCCTACTACGCCTGGACGCTACGCGCGGCGACGACGACCACGATGACGCCCGACGAGATCCACGAGCGCGGCAAGGAAGAACTCGCCGCGCTGCAGTCCCAGATGGACGCGATCCTGAAAGGCAAGGGCCTCACCGAAGGCACGGTGGGCGAACGCATGACCGCACTCGGCAAGGACCCGCACTTCATGTTCCCGGAAGGCGATCCCGGCCGCGCCGAGATCATGAAGTTCCTGGAAGAGCGCGTCGCCGACATCCGCGCGCGTCTGCCGCAGGCTTTCGCGACGCTGGTGCCCGGGAACTTCGAGATCAAGCGCCTGCCGCCCGAGGTGGAGCCCGGCGCGCCCGGCGCCTACGGCGGCGCGGGCAGCATCGACGGCAAGGTGCCGGGCAAGTACTGGATCAACCTGTACACGACCTCGCGATGGAGAAAGTACGAGCTGCCGACGCTGACCCACCACGAGTCGCTGCCCGGCCACGTCTGGCAGGGCGAGTACAGCTTCAAGCTGCCGCTGGTGCGCTCGCTGCTCGCCTTCAACGCCTATTCGGAGGGCTGGGCGCTCTACGCGGAGCAGCTCGCCGACGAGCTGGGCGTTTACGAGGCCAACCCCGTCTGGCGCCTCGGCTATCTCCAGTCCATTGCGTTTCGCGCCTGCCGGCTGGTGGTGGACACCGGCCTGCACGCCAGGCGCTGGACGCGCGAGGAGGCGATCCGCTGGTTCGCGACTACGAACGGCTCCAGCGTCGAAGAAGTCACGAGCGAAGTGGATCGCTATTGCGTCTGGCCCGGCCAGGCCTGCGGCTACAAGATCGGCCACAGTGAGATCAACCGCCTGCGCGAGAAGGCTCGGCAGGCGCTGGGCGCGAAGTTCGACCTGCGCCGCTTCAACGACGCGGTCGTGATGAGCGGCGGCGTGCCCATGGTCGTGCTCGCGCACAGGATCGACGCCTTCAACTAGCAGGAGTCATGATGCCGATTGCAAGAACCTTCGCCGCCCTCCTGGCATTCGCACTCGCGGCGAGCGCACACGCGGATGCCGCCCTCGAACACGCGAAGAAACTCCTGGGCCAGGCCATCTTGTTCGACGGCCACAACGACCTGCCCTGGGCGATCCGCGAGCACGAAGTCGCGGCCGGCGACCTCGACAAGTACGACATCGTCACGCGCTCGCCCGAAGGCGGGCAGACCGATATCCCGCGCCTGCGCGAAGGCCGCGTCGGCGCCCAGTTCTGGAGCGTGTACACACCGCCCGAGGCGGCCGGCAACTTCGCCCGCACCCAGCTCGAACAGATCGATCTCATGCGTCGCATCATCGCGGCCCACCCCGAGACCTTCGAGCTTTGCTCGACGGCCGCCGACATCCGCGCCGCCAAGGCCGCGGGCAGGATCGGCTC
>JBQTKI010000077.1:0-43066 GCA_052386275.1 Gammaproteobacteria bacterium | reverse complement strand
TCCGCGGCGTGGCGGTGCGTGAGGGCATTGTAGGAGTACAGGTCACTGTGGCGTTGCGGGTGGTGCGTGCCCGGGATCGGGCTCCTTCCCGCGCCGGTCGATCCGGTGACCGCCGAGACGAAGATCGGGCCGTCCGTGAGGCCAAGCTTCAGGAGCGGCACGCAGGCAAGCAGCGTCGCCGTCGCAAAGCAGCCGGGATGCGCGACGTGCGGTGTCGGTGCGCGCTCGAGGTGCTCCGGCACCGCGCAGCTGAACTGCTTCGCGCGCGCGGGCGCACCGTGCACGTGCTGGTAGACGCGCTCGTATTCCCCGAGGTCGGCGTAGCGGTAGTCGGCCGAGATATCGACGACGGCCGGTCTTGCGCCCGCGGCCTCGGCCTTGCTGAGGACGTTGTCAATGAGCACATCCGAGACGCCATGCGGGGCGGCCGCGAGCACCGCGGCGCGCGGATGCTGCGCGACGACGTCGCCGGCCTGCTCGATGGACACGTAGCGCAGCCCGGCGCAGGCGGCGGCAAGATGCGGGAAGGCCTTCGCCACCGGCTCGCCCGGCTGGCTGTCGGAGGCGATGGCCGCAAGCTCGAGGCGCGGATGGGCGAGCGTGAGGCGCAGCAGTTCGCCGGCCACGTAGCCGGTGCCGCCCAGGATCACGGCCGGCGTCCTAGCGTTCATTCGGCGATTTCCCCGGAATGCGCGACCGCATCCAGGCCGGCCGCCGAGATCACGCAGTCGCCGAGCGCGGCGCCATCCGTGATCGCGTTGAAGGCGGGGACCCCGAGCTGCTCGCGGATGATGTCCACGCCCACCGAGTTGTCGGTCGAGGGACCGGTCACGACCGCGGGTTCGATGCCGAAGCGCTCGCGCAGGAGCTTGACGCCGCCCCAGGCCGCGACCGGATCATTCGCCGATAGAACCACGGCGGTCAGCGCCTGGCGGATATCCGGCGATTCGAGGATGGCTTCGACGCCGTAGGCGCCGAGGATGCCGTCGCCAAGCTCGAACACGATGACGTCGGGTCGGCCCGTAGCCATCTCGGTCAGCATCGTACGCGTGAGCGCGGGGCCGTTCTTCGTCGTCGTCGTGACCACGCCGAAGTCGGTGAAGATCGCGGACCGGCGCGCGCCCGAGTCCTCCATCGCGTGGATGTCGCGCCGGAGCGATACGCCGGTCGCCTTGAAGGCGTCGATCGAGAGGCCCCGGTGGCGCATGCGCGAGATCATCGCGCAGGCTGCCGCAGTCTTGCCGGCTTCCATGCAGGTGCCGGCGAGCGCGACGACCGGCACGCCACTGGTCTCGAGCCTGGCCTCGGGGTCGAGGCGGCGCGCGCCGACGCGTGCCGGCACGCCAATGCGTTCGCCGAGGAAGGGGAAGTGCAGCACGACGCCGAGCACGCGGCAGTCGAAGGGCCGGCCCTTCTCGGGATTGGCCGAGTCGCAGACTCCGAGCACGCCGCCGATATTCAGCATCTGGATCACGTCGCCGGCCGCGAGCTTCTCGGGCAGGTGGCCCGAGTATCCGAACAGCGCCTTGCGATGGCCGAGTGCGCCGACGACGACGTTGCCGCGCGCGACCTTGGCCATGCGGCCACTGGTCAGCTCGAGCGTGTTGTAGTTCGCCTTGTCGGTCAGGATCTCGACCGCGAGCACGACGCCCTCCTCGCAGGGGATGTCGCTCGAGATCCGGAGCTCGTGCTTCAGGCCGCAGGCCTGCGTGACCGAGGCGATCTTGTCCACGATGATCGACTTCATCATTGCGTCGGGCCCTCACCGCCCGCGCGCGTCCAGAACACGCCGGGCAACGAAACCATCTTCGAGAATCCGCGGGCGTCCTCAGCGGTCCATTCACCGGCCGCTTCGCCGTAGACGCCCTGGCTCGCCTGCATCAGCGAATGCGGCGACTCCACGCCCTCGACGAAGGCCGAGCCCGGGCGCAGCAGCACGGTGACGGTGCCGGTCACGCGCGCCTGCGAGGAGGCGAGGAGCGCCTCGATGTCGCGGCACACCGGGTCGAGGTTCTGGCCTTCGTGCACGAGATCGCCGTAGGCCGTCGCGGCCTGGTCCTTGATACGCTGCTGGCGCGCGGTCAGCACCAGCTTCTCGAGTTCGCGGTGCGCCTCGAGCAGCACCCAGGCGGCGGGCGCCTCGAAGGCGACGCGGCCCTTGGTGCCGATGATGGTGTCGCCGAGGTGGATGCCGCGGCCGACGCCGTAGGGTGCGGCGGCGGCCTCGAGCCTCTCGATCAGTGCGACGGGATCGAGCGTCACCCCGTCGAGCGCGACCGGCACGCCCTGCGCGAACGCGATGTTCACGCGTCGCGGCTCGCGCGGGTTCGTGAAGGCGTCGGCCGACAGCACCCAGGCGGATTCGGGGATGCTGCCCGTCGAAGTGAGCGTCTCGCGGCCGCCGATCGTGACGCCCCAGAGTCCGCGATTGGTGGAATACGCGGCGCCGTGTGGCGGCACCGGCAGCTTGCGCTGCTCGAGGTAGGCGAGCTGGTCCGGCCGCTTGAACGCGCGGTCGCGCACCGGCGCCAGGATTTCGAGCCCGGGCGCGAGCGTGGAGAGCGCCACCTCGAAGCGCACCTGGTCGTTGCCGGCGGCGGTGCAGCCGTGCGCGACGGCGCCAATGCCGAGTTTTCTCGCCATCGTCGCCACGGTCTGGGCCTGCACCGAGCGCTCGGCGCCGACGCAGAGCGGGTAGAGACCGCCGCGGCGCACGTTGCCCATCAAGAGCCACTTCAGTACGCGCTCGAAGTATTCGCGGCGTGCGTCCACGAGGTGGTGCTGGCGGGCGCCGAGCGCATGCGACCGCTCTGCGAGCCGGGTCGCGGCCTGCCCGTCGATGCCGCCCGTGTCCACGGTCACGGTGACGACCGGGCGGCCATAGGTCTCGGCCAGCCAGGGCACGCAGAACGACGTGTCGAGGCCGCCGGAGAAGGCGAGCAGGATGGGCGCGTCGGCGCCCCCGGGAGCGGAGGGCATGGGGGGAACTCAGACTCGCAGGGCCTGGTGCAGGCGGGCGCGCAGCCGCCGCTGCGCGGCGGCCCCCGCGGTCGCGACGAAGATGGTGTCGTCGCCCGAAATCGTGCCGACGACGTCGGGCCAGTCAGCCCGGTCGAGGACAATCGCAACGCTCTGCGCCGCGCCCGCGGTGGTGCGGACCACGGTGAGGCAGGGACCGGCCTGGCGGATGTCGCGCACGAAGGCGGCGACGGCGCCGAAGTCGTCGAGTGCCGGGGCGGACTCCCCGGGCAGCACGTAGCGGTCGCCCTGCTTGGCGACGCCGAGCTCGCGCAGGTCGCGGCTCACGCTCGACTGGGTGGCGTGATGGCCCGCGCGGCTGAGCAGGCGCACCAGGTCCTGCTGCCGCCCGACCGGCGCGTGGCCGATGATCCGGCGCAGCGCCTGGCGGCGCGCGAGCGCGTGGTCACCGTCGGGGCGGTGGCGTGTCTGCATAAACTTGCAGACATTGTGAATATTTATGCGGATGCCGTCAAGCGGCGCGGCGCCGGCGCCGCTGCAGCAGCAGGAAAGCCGCGAGCGCAAGCCCGGCCGCGACCGACAGCGCGGGGCTCACCGCCCGCGATCCCGGGTACGCGCGACGGCCTCCGCGAGCGGCCGCTCGGCGGCCGCGTCGTACCACTCTTCGATCAGCCGGTAGGCGATGGACTGCGCGAACGGCAGCATGGCGCCGGTCGCGAGCTCGGCGCGGCTGAACCAGCGCGCGTCCTCGAGCTCGGCGTCGCCGAGCCGCACCTCGGTGTCTTGCGCTTCGGCGCGGAAGCCGAGCATCAGCGAGCGCGGGAATGGCCAGGGCTGCGATGAGTGGTAGCTCATCGCGCTGGTTTCGATTCCGGTTTCCTCGAGCACCTCGCGGCGCACCGCATCCTCGAGGCTCTCGCCAGGCTCCACGAAGCCGGCGATCGTTGAATAGCGGCCCGGAGGCCATTCCGGCTGGCGCCCGAGCAGCACGCGGTCGCCGTGGGTCACGAGCACGATCACCGCGGGATCCACGCGCGGAAAGAATTCGGTTGCGCAGGCCTCCTGGGTGCAGGTCATCACGCGGCCATTGCGCTCCGGGCGCGTCGGCGCGCCGCAACTGCCGCACCAGCGGTGGCGGTGGCGGAACGAGATCATCGCGCGCGCATAGGCGACGAGGCCCGCCTCGTCATGCGGCAGCAGGCTCGCGGCGAGGCGCAGGTCGGCGAATTCGGCGCCGTTCTCGAGCCGCAGCGGGGCTTCCGTTTCGATCTCGGTCGTGAAGATCGCGAGGCCGCGGTACTCGCCGAGCAGGATCATGTCGGCCATGCCGACCTCGGCCAGCGGGCCGCTGCCGACCGGCAGCAGAAAGGCGCCGGGGGAGGGCTCGCGCACGACCGGGCAGCGGGACTTCCAGACCGGGATCACGCGCGCGGTACCTTCCGCGATCCAGCGCTCGATCGCGATGGCATCGGCCTGGGCGAACTTCAGCCGGTCGACATGCGGCCCGGCGAAGACGTTGGGCCGCTCCATTTCGGAACGCATCGGGCGGTTTCTGTGGGTTGTGATCCAGCCATTCTAGCAGTCGCCGACCGACAACCCCGGCTTCGCGGGTGGACGCGTCGCCGCACAGAACTCGCAGACCTCGGGCCGCTCCGCGTAGCGCATCACGACGAGCAGGCTGCCGCAGCCCTCGCAGTCGTCGAGGCAGATCTCGTTCTGCTTCTCGAGCGAGCGCAACAGGTGGCAGGCGTGCTCGAAAGAGATCTGCGGCTGGCGGTTCAGGCTCAGGAAGGTCTCGTAGGCCTCGCAGAAGCGCTCGCCCCAGCGCAGCTGCTCGACCGCGCCCGGCGTGTTGCCGGCGTCGCGGCGCAGCAGCCCGAGCATGCACAGGAGCGTCGCAAGCCCGGCCGCCTCGCGGCGGATCGCGGCGTTCTTCATGAACCAGGCACTCTGGCGCGGGCTCTTGCCGCGGCGGCGGCGCACGTCGCGACGACCCGCGTCGGCAACGTAGGAGCGGTAGAGCTTGCGGATGCGGTCGTCCGTGAGCCCGGTCCAGCTCCTGATCGTGCGGGTACGGGCCTCGTGGCGGATCAAGCGCAGCGCCAGATCGAGCCGCAGCCGGTCGCGTGTGTAACGGTCGTCAGTGATGCGCATCTTTGCCACCTTGACCCGGGGGATTGGCTGGTATTATCGTACCAGTCAACGTTAAGCCGGACACAGAGCCGGTCGCACGCGGAATGGCACGTCATCGGGGAGAAATGCCATGCATCCTCAGCACCCGCTCGCACTCGCCCCACCGGCGGGCAACGCGGAATGGTCGGAACATTCGCTGCTGGACCCCGCCACCCGGCGGGCACTGGCCTCGGTCAACCTCGCCTTCCTGGGCCTCGCGGTCGATCTGGCCGAGGAAGGGCGGCTGAGGCTGATCGCGGGGCTGCCGCCGCGCGCGATCGATTCGTTGATCCACCCGGAGGCCGGAGAGCGGCTTTGCGCGCGCCTGCCTTATGCGCTCTTCGACTTGCGATTCGGCGATGGCGGCTGGTGGGAGAACGAGGTCGCCGCGGCCGGGGCGGTGCAGGACGCGCCCCCGGTGGCGCCCTGCGACGAGCGCGTGGTCGCATTCGCGCGCGCGGCCGTCATGCTCGCCTGGCACCTCGCGGCGACCCGCGCGGCCGTCGCGCGGCTCGTGTTCGGCACCTCGTCGGCGACGCTCGCCGCGCTGGCCGGGCTCCCGGTCGCGGCCGTCGAGCGCCTCGCGCGGCGCGTCGCGCCCGTGCTCACCGCGCGCTTCGGCTCGCGCGCGCGCTTCTGGCTGCAGTTCGAGGGCTGTGCAGCGCATCCGGACGACCACGCCGTCGATGAATTGCAGCGGCTTGGCCTGCAGATTCAGGGCGCGGAAAGCGCCCGCCTGCAGGCGTTGCAACGCCGGCCGCGCCGGACTGCCGCGCACTGACCTCCCGCCGCCGCGCGGGTGGCGGCGCCTGCCTGCCCGGTTGCCCGCGAACAGGCCCGAGATTACGCTGCGCGCCTGTCCGCCCGCATTCCAACGATTCCACGGGGCTCCATGAAGGCGCTTTCGATCCGCGGCCTGACCAAGACCTATCGCAACGGCGTGCAGGCGCTGCGTGGCATCGACCTTGACGTGGACGAGGGCGACTTCTTCGCGCTGCTCGGCCCGAACGGCGCCGGCAAGACCACCACGATCGGCATCGTCATGTCGCTCGTGACCAAGAGCAGCGGCACGGTCTCGGTATTCGGCCACGACATCGACCGCGCGCTCGACCTCGCCAAGTCCTGCATCGGCCTGGTCCCGCAGGAGATCAATTTCAACCAGTTCGAGAAGGTGTTCACGATCATCGTGAACCAGGCGGGCTTCTACGGGCTGCCGCGCCGGCTCGCGCTCGAGCGCGCGGAGAAGTACCTGCGCCAGCTGCAGCTCTGGGACAAGCGTGACTCGATCGCGCGCTCGCTGTCGGGCGGCATGAAGCGCCGGCTCATGATCGCGCGGGCGCTGGTGCATGAGCCGAGGCTCCTGATCCTCGACGAGCCGACCGCGGGCGTGGACATCGAGATCCGCCGCAGCATGTGGAACTTCCTGCGCGAGATCAACGCGCGGGGCACGACCATCATCCTGACGACGCATTACCTCGAGGAGGCCGAGAGCCTCTGCCGCAACATCGCGATCATCGACGGCGGCCGCATCATCGAGCACGACACGATGGCGGGCGTGATCCGCAAGCTCAGCCAGGAGACCTTCGTACTGAACTTCCGCGCGCCGGTCGCTCCGCCGCCGCAGCTGCCGGGTTTTGTGTCGCGCATGACCGACGACCACACGCTCGAGGTCGAGGTGACCAAGGAGCAGAGCCTCAACGACATCTTCGCGCGCCTGACCCAGGCCGGCATCGAAGTCGTCAGCATGCGCAACAAGGTGAACCGCCTGGAGGAACTCTTCATGCGCCTGGTCGAGAGCAAGGGCGCCACCGCCACGGGGACGGGCTGAGGTGGACGCGCAATCTCTCGGCCGGGTCCGGCGGGTGGGGCTGCAGACCATGGTGCGGCGCGAATACGGCCGCATCATCCGCATCTGGGGCCAGACACTGGTGCCGCCCGCGGTCACCGCGACGCTCTACTTCATCATCTTCGGCAGCCTGATCGGCAGCCGCATCGGGCCGATGGGCGGCGTGGACTACATGCAGTACATCGCCCCCGGCCTGATCATGATGGCGATCATCAGCCATTCCTACGGCAACGTCGTGTCGAGCTTCTTCGGCGCGAAGTTCGGCAAGCACATCGAGGAACTGCTGGTCGCGCCGCTGCCCAACTGGCTGATCGTGCTCGGTTACGTGTCGGGCGGCGTGCTGCGCGGGCTCCTGGTCGGCGCGGTCGTCACGGTCGTCACGCTCTTCTTCACGCGCATCCCGGTCGAACACCCGTTGCTGGTCGCGGGCTCGGTGCTCCTGACCTCGGTCGTGTTCGCGCTGGGCGGCTTGTTCAACGCGATCTTTGCGAAGAACTTCGACCAGATCTCCTGGTTCCCGACCTTCGTGCTGACGCCCCTGATCTACCTGGGCGGCGTCTTCTATTCGGTGTCGCTGCTGCCCGCCTGGGCCGAGCGGCTGTCGCACGCGAACCCGATCCTCTACATGGTCAACGCCTTCCGCCACGGCTTCCTCGGCAGGAGCGACGTGGACCTCGGGCTCGCGTTCCTGATCATGGCGGGCTTTGCCGTCGCCATGTTCGCGGTCGTGGTGACGCTGATGAACCGCGGCACCGGGATCCGCGAGTAGGGGCCGCGGCATGTGCGGGCGCTACGCATTCTTCTCACCCGCCGAGGCCGTCCGGCGCACCTTCGCGCTCGACGCGGTGCCGGCGCTCGAGCCGCGCTACAATATCGCGCCGACGCAGGACGTGCCGGCCGTGCGCGCGGGCCAGGAGGGCCGGCGCGAGTTCGCGATGCTGCACTGGGGGCTGGTGCCGAAATGGGCCAAGGAGAAGGCGATCGGCAACCGCATGATCAATGCGCGGGCGGAGTCGCTGGCGGAGAAGCCCTCGTTCCGGGACGCATTCCGGAAGCGCCGCTGCCTGGTGGTGGCGGACGGCTGGTACGAATGGCAGGTCGCGCCGGGCGGCAAGCAACCCTGGTTCATCCGCATGAAGGACGCGCGCCCGTTCGCCTTTGCCGGGCTGTGGGAACGCTGGAAGGACCCGGCCGACGGCTCGTTGCTCGAGTCCTGCACGATCGTGACGACGGACGCTTCGGCCTCGGTCAGGAAGATCCATGACCGCATGCCGGCGGTGCTGCCCGAGACGGAGTGGGACCGCTGGCTGGACACCGCCTACTCGGACACGGAGCAGTTGTCCGGGTTGTTGAAGCCCTACGACCCGAAGGCGCTGGTCGCCTGGCCGGTCAGCAGGATGGTGAACGCGCCGAAGAACCAGGGCGCGAAACTGATCGACCAGGACCGGACGATTGCGGTCTGAGCCGCGCTACTTGCGCGTCCAGTCTCCGCCCGCGCGTTTGTAGTACCAGCCGGCCCGCGCATTCGCGACCCAGCGCGCCGCGAAAGTGCTCTTGATGTCGGCTTCCCATTCCGGGTGGCCGTTGGCCGTGGCGATCTCGCGGTACAGCGAACTGCGGTCGGCGTTCTCGTCGCTGACCAGCTTGCGCGCGCGGTTGCGATCGGCGAGCGGCACCGCATTGGGATCGCGCAGCTCGACCAGGCCGTCGGCAGTCAGGCCGACCGCGCCCGAGTCGAAGAACGGCTCGAGTTCTGCGGTACGCGACTTCATTGACGCGGTCAGTGCGCGGATCGCCGGGCTCGAGATGTCGATGTCGGCCTGGGCCTGGGCGGCGGGCACGAGGAGTTCCATCGCGCCCTGGAACGCCGCGGCCAGCAGGGTGCGGGATGCCGCGGGGATGGACGTCTGCTCGTTGCCGCCGCGCTTCTCGGCCTCTTCCTTGCCCCAGATGTCCTCGATGATGCGGTCGGCGGCCTTCTCGGCGGCGGCCTCGGGGAAATAGACGTTGATCGTCACGCAGGCGGCGAGCGCGAGCGTGCCGGCGCCGATACCAGCGGTGATCCAGCGAATCATGCGGATGCCTCCTTCGATGCCCCGGCCGTACGTGCCCATGCTCGCGAACGGCGGCTGAATGTTGCCTGAACCGATTCTAGCTCACTCGACGACGATGTCGGATTCCATAATGCGGCCGAGCTGGCGCACCAGGCGCGTCCAGGCCACGCGGGACTGGTTGCCGATCACATCGATGCGCGGCAAGCCCGAGCCCTTGACGATGTAGAAACCAGTGGCCGCGGGCTCGATGCCGCCCATCGTGCAGACGTCGTTCGCGAGCCGGCAGCTCAAGCCCAGGCGGTCATAGCCGAAGTCGTCGAAGAATTTCAGGAACCCGCCCTGGAATGCGGCCGCGACGCTGCCGCCGGTACCGCCGCCGATGCTCGAGAGGTTCTGCACGGCGCGCTGGCTGATGCGGTGGCGCGAGCGGTCGCCGGACGGCGTGTAGAAGCGCGCCACGAAGGCTTCCGGCATCCAGGCGAAAGTCTCGAGGCCGGCGATCTCCCCGGACAGGCGTCCGGTGATCATGCCGAAGGAGAAGGTGCTCGTGACCAGCGCGAGATCGAGGTTCACGACGTCCACGCTCGCGAACAGCCGCGGGAACTTGCCGAGCGGGTCGCGCAGCTGCAGGTCGCGCGCGACGACGCGGCCGTCGAACACCGCCGCCTCGAGATTGCCGCCCAACGTGACCATGCCCTGCTGCAATTGCAGGTCCGGGATGGTGCCGGCGAGCGTCCCCTCGAACTCCGGCCAGCCGAAAGCGCGCGCAAGCGGCGCCATGCTGATCGGGCGCACTGTGGCGTCGAAACGCAGGTACATCTCCGGGGTGCCCGCGTGACGCATGCGCAGCGTCGCGATCGCGAGCCCACCGTCGAATATGGGCAGCAGCAGCGGCTCGAGCAGGCGGAAGTGGCGGCCGGTGGTCGTGAACGGGATCGCAACGGCGCCGAACTCGATGCCCCAGAGGCTCGCAGCATCCCAGGCGAGGCGCGACTCGAACAGCGCGTCGTCGATGCGACCGGCGAGGGCGCTTCGTGTGGCATCGTCGTACCAGTGCAGGCGGCCATCGAGGCCATGGACGGCGAGCGCGCCGTTGCTGCTGTCGAGGATGACGTCCCGGAGGTCGAACGCCGCGCGCGTCGGGACTCCGCCCGCGATATCGAGCTCGCCTGCCACCATGCCTGCGCCCTCGATGTTCTTGAGCGAGGTGTTGACGAGGAAAGGCTGTACGTAGGAGGGCAGCGCGGTTGCGAGATTGATCGAGGCGATTTTCACGCGTGCCGCGGGCAGAAAGGCCTCGCCGGTGAAATCGAGCGTCGCCTCGCCGCTCGCGCGCAGCACGCCCTGGTGGTCGAGGTCGAGGCGGTTCGCCTCGAAGCGCGCGTCCTCCGTGCGCAGCAGCCCCGCGAAATCGACGAAGGCGTGGTGTGCGCTGAAGTCTAGGAACACGGGATCGCTGTAGGCCTGGCCGCCGGCGAGCTCGAGCCGCCCGTTCCGGACCGTGAAGCCTTCGCGCGCCGCCGCAAGATCCATGCGGAGCTTTCCCGATACGCCCTCGCCGGCAAGCAGGCCGTCAGCATCCGCGAAATCGAGCCTCGCGATGGCGGCGTCCACGGACGCGGTTTGCAGCAGATCGCCTCGGCCCGCCGCGTGCACCGTGCCTGAGGCCGCGCCTGCCACCGAGAAGCCCGCGGGCAGTGCCACCCAGGGTTTCGCGATCGGCGGCAGCTGCGCGATGTCGAGGTCCGCGAGCTTCGCCTCCATGCGCCAGCGTGAACCGTCGAGCCGCAGGTCCGCCTTCGCGCGCCCGCCGGCGAACGCGAACGATTCCAGGCCGATGCGCAGCGCGCCGTCGGCCGCGGTGTGCGCGCTGAAAGCCGTGTCCTGGGCCCCGAGCGACCCCAAGGTCCCGCGCAATCGCCCGCGCGAGCAGTGGATCGCATCGTCCGCGACACGCAGTTCCGGGCAGTCGAGCGCGAAGCCCGCGAGCGGGCCGGTCGACGCGATGCCGCGAATGCTGGCGGCGCGCAGAGCGAGCGCGCCACGCGCATCCGCGCCCGGCGCGAGCGCCACGCTCAGGCCGTCGATGCGCAATCCGGCGAATTCGGCCTGCCCGACCGACAGGCTGATCCTGCCGGCGGCCTGCGCGCCCGCGGCGACGCAGAGCACGGCACCGGCGAACAGCAGACGCGCGGTCACGAGTCTGCCTCGTGCACCAGCACGGCGGCGCCCTGGAGTTCGCCACCGCGCAGGCGCGAGAGCGCTTCATTGGCCCGGGCAAGCGGAAACCGTTCGACCGAGGCACGGATCGCGATCCCGGCTGCGAGCTGCATGAATTCCTCGCCGTCGCGGCGCGTCAGGTTGGCGATCGAAGCGACGGAGCGTTCGCCCCACAGCAGCCGGTACGGGAAGGAAGGGACGTCGCTCATGTGGATGCCCGCGCAGACCACGCGCCCGCCCTTGCTGGTCGCCGCGAGGGCCGCTGGCACGAGCGCGCCCACCGGCGCAAAGAGGATCGCGGCGTCCAGCGGCTCGGGTGGCATTTCGTCCGAACCGCCGGCCCAGGCCGCGCCAAGGCCCGCCGCGAATCGCATTGCCGCCGCATCGCCTGGGCGCGTGAACGCGAATACCCTGCGGCCCTCGGCCGCGGCGAGCTGCGCGAGCAGGTGCGCGGCGGCGCCGAACCCGTAGAGGCCGAGCGTGCGCGCGTCACCGGCCGCCCGCCAGGCTCGGTAGCCGATGAGGCCGGCGCAGAGCAGCGGCGCGGCCTCCGCGTCGTCGCAGCGTGCCGGGACCGTCAGGCAGTACTCGGCGTTCGCGAGGACATACTCGGCGTAGCCGCCGTCTTTCGTGTAGCCCGTGAACTGCGCAAGGTCGCAGAGATTCTCGCGGCCGTTGTCGCACCATCGGCAATGGCCGCAGGCGCCGGCCAGCCACGGAACTCCGACGCGATCGCCCGCGCGAAAGCGCGCACCGCTGCCCGCGGCCGCCACGCGGCCCACGACCTCATGTCCCGGCGTGACCGGATAGCGGATGCCGGGTAGTTCGCCGTCCACGAGATGCAGGTCCGTGCGGCAGACGCCGCAGGCGGATACCCGTATCAGCAGTTCTCCGGGACCGGGGTCCGGAACCGGCAATTGGACAGGTTCGAGCGCTTCGCCCGGGGCGTGGAGGCGCATCGCCTTCATCGGCCCATCTTATCCTCAGCCTGCCCGGAGCTTCAGCCTGCGCGGCGGGCCCTCTGCGCGCGGACGCCGGGTTCTTCCAGGTCGCGCTTGAGACGCGCCAGCAGGCTCGTCGCATTCGCGGCGTAGTCACCGATCCAGCGGTCGTGGATCTCCTTGATCGGCATGACGTTCAGCACGTTCCAGCGCTGGCGGCCCTCGCTGCGCGCGACGACGAGCAGGGCACGTTCGAGCACGGCGAGGTGCTGCATGACGGTGCAACGGTCGAGGCGGGGAAAGGCGTCGCAGACCTCGCGGGTCGTGCGCGGACCGCGGCGCAGCAGGTCGAGGATCTCGCGTCGCGTCGCGTGGCCGAGCGCGCGGAATACGCGGTCCTGGCTGTCGAGCCGGCGAATCATGTTATATACTTATAACATATCAGGCAGGCTCGGGGAAACCACCATGGAGCTCGGATTCGACGTGTACGCGAAGATCGCCCGCCCGGTCGCCGAGGTTTTCGAGGCGGTCGTGAACCCGACGCAACTCTCGGCCTATTTCACGACCGGCGGCGCGAGCGGCTCGCTCGCCGAAGGCGCGACCGTGCTCTGGAAGTTCGGCGACCATCCCGGGGAGTTCCCGGTGCGCGTCTCAAAGCTCGTTCCGAACGAGCGCATCGAGTTCAGCTGGGACGCGGAGGAGGGTGGCTACCAGACGCAGGTCGTCATGACCTTCGAGCCGCTTGCCGCCGGCGGCACGCTGGTGCGCGTCGTCGAAAGCGGCTGGCGCGAGAACCCGGCGGGCCTGCGCAGTTCCTACATGAACTGCTGGGGCTGGACCCAGATGCTCTGCTGCCTGAAAGCCTGGGCCGAGCACGGCATCAACCTGCGGCGCGGATTCTTCTAACCGAATCAGCAACTTGCGCGCCGGCGCCCGGATGTCGAATCGGCATCGCGCCATTCGACCATTGGATGTCATGAATCCCGCGTATATGGTCGCAGCCGTGATCGCGGCGACGAAGTGCCAGCAGCCGAGGCCCGCAGCAGGAGGTGGCCGTGCAGTACCTTTGCCTGATCTACAGCGACGAGAGCCAGTGGCCGAAGCTGCCGAAGGAAGAGTACGACCAGCTCGTCCGTGAATACGCGGGCTACACGGATGACATCCGCCAGTCGGGCCGTTACCTCGGCTCGAATCGCCTGCAACCCACGGGCGCGGCGACCACCGTGAGGGTGCGCGGCGGCAAGCTCACGGCGACCGACGGGCCGTTCGCCGAGACCAAGGAGCAGCTGGGCGGCTATTTTCTGCTGGAGGCGCGGGATCTGAACGAGGCCATCCAGCTCGCGGCGCGCATTCCGGGGGCGCGCTACGGGAGCATCGAGGTCCGCCCGGTGCGGGAGGCCGCGTCGTGAGATACATGATCATCGTCCAGGCCACGAAGGACTCCGAGGCCGGCGTGATGCCCGGCCGCGAGCTGTTGGCGGAGATGGCCGCCTATCACGAGGAGCTCGCGAAGGCGGGCGTGCTGGTCGACGGGTCGGGGCTACAGCGCAGCGCGAAGGGCTGGCGGATCCGCTACAGCGGGGCGAGACGCACGGTCATCGACGGCCCCTTCGCGGAGACCAAGGAACTGATCGCGGGGTACACCATCATCCAGGTGAAGTCGCGCGCGGAGGGGATCGCATGGACGCGCCGTTTCCCGAATCCGACGCTGGACGGTTCCGACTGCGAGATCGAAGTCCGCCAGATGTTCGAGCTGGAGGACTTCGAGCCGGGCGAGGAAGTCGAACGATTCCGGGAGATGGGCATCGGCGGCGTGGAACGCAAGCCATGAGGTTCATCTGCCTGGGATTCCTGGATGAGGCGGCCTGGGGCACACTGGGCGCCTCGCTGCAGCAGGGAATGATCGACGCCTGCATCGCCTACGACCGGGAGCTGCAGCGCGATGGCCACTTCGCGGCCGGCTTCGCGCTGCAAGGCGCGGCGACCGCGACCACCGTGCGCTGGAAGAATGGCAAGGCGGCGGCGACGGACGGGCCTTTCGCCGAGACCAAGGAACTGCTGGGCGGGATCCTGGTCCTGGAAGCGAAGGACAAGGATCAGGCGATCGGGCTGATCGAGCGTCATCCCGGCATCCGCATGGGCGGCTTCGAAATCCGCCCGGCCGACGAGGCGTTCATGGCACAGCATCCGGTGCTGAAACAACTGTAGGAGAATCTGCATGCATTACGTGGATGGATTCGTGCTTCCGGTGCCGCGCCGAAAGCTCGCGGCCTACCGCCGCCTGGCGCGGTTCGCCGGGAAGATCTGGAAGGAGTTCGGCGCGCTCGACTACGTCGAGGCGGTCGCCGACGACGTGAAGCCCGGCAAGTGGACCTCGTTCCCGCAGAGCGTCAAGCTGAAGAAAGGCGAGGTCGTCGTGTTCTCGTACATCGTGTACCAGTCGCGACGGCAGCGCGACCGCATCATGGCGAAGATCATGAAGGAGCCGCGGCTCGCGAAGTACATGGACCCGAAGAACATGCCGTTCGACGGCAAGCGCATGTTCTGGGGCGGCTTCAGGACCATCGTGGACCTGTAGCCAGCCATGCAGTTCATGCTGATGTGCTGCATCGAGGAGGCGCGCTGGCATGCACTGCCGGCCGCGGAGCGCGATGCGGTGATGCGGGATTACGGCGCCTGGATCGCCGGCCTCGAGCATGCCGGGCAGCACCGCGCGTCCGAAAAACTCGCCTGGTCGCCGTCCGCGAAGACGCTGCGCGTGCGCGAGGGCAGACGCGTCGTCACCGACGGTCCGTTCGCCGAGACCAAGGAGCAGTTCGGCGGCTTCCACATCGTGGAATGCCACGACATGGATCAGGCGCTCGCGATCGCGGCGCGCATTCCGACCCTGCGCGTGGGCGGCACGATCGAGGTGCGACCGGTGGAGCCGCAGAGCTGAGTGACGACGCGGCCTCCGCGGCCCGCGCCCGGATCGACGCGGTCTATCGCGCCGAGTCGCGACGCGTTCTCGCCACCCTGATCCGCCTGCTGCGCGACTTCGACCTCGCGGAAGAGGCGCTGTCCGAGGCTTTCGCGGCCGCGCTCGAGCAGTGGCCACGCGAGGGGGTGCCCGCGAATCCGCGCGCCTGGCTCGTCTCGGCGGGGCGCTTCAAGGCGATCGACGGCATGCGCCGGCGCGCGCGCTTCGACACCGGCCTCGCCGGCCTCGCGGACGAGCTCGAGGCCGAAGGCGCGGACCCGGCCGAGGCAGCTGGAGAAGCGCTGCCGGACGACCGTCTGCGCCTGGTCTTCACCTGCTGCCATCCGGCGCTCGCGCCGGACGCGCAGGTGGCGATGACGCTCCGCGAAGTCTGCGGCCTCACGACCGAGGAGATCGCGAGCGCCTTCCTGGTGCAGCCGTCCACGCTCGCGCAGCGCATCGTGCGCGCGAAGGCGAAGATCAGGGACGCGCGCATCCCGTACCAGGTGCCGGGGCCCGCCGAGCTGCCCGAGCGGCTCGACACGGTGCTGCGCGTCGTCTACCTCGTGTTCAACGAGGGCTACGCGGCGAGCACCGGTGATGCGCTCACGCGCGCCGATCTCTCGGCCGAGGCCATCCGGCTCGGGCGCCTGCTGGCGGAGCTGCTGCCGGAGCCCGAAGTGCTCGGGCTCCTCGCATTGATGCTGCTGCAGGATTCGCGTCGCTGCGCCCGCACCACGCCCGCCGGCGACCTGGTGCTGCTCGAGGACCAGGACCGTTCGCTGTGGGACCGGGCGGCGATCGACGAGGGACTCGCACTCGTGCGGCGCGCCTTCGAATCGCGGCGGCTCGGCCCTTACCTGCTGCAGGCCGCGATCGCGGCGGTGCATGCAGGCTCGCCGGAGGCGGTTGCGACCGATTGGGCGCGCATCGTCGCGATCTACGACCTGCTGCTGGAAATCGACGCTTCGCCCGTGGTCGAGCTCAATCGCGCCGCGGCGGTCGCGATGCGCGACGGGCCGGCCGCCGGCCTCGCGCTGATCGACGGCATCCTGGCGCGCGGGGAACTCCAGGACTATCAGCCCGCGCACGCCGCGCGGGCCGAACTCTGCCGCCGGCTCGGGCGCGTGGCGGACGCGCGCCGGTCGTTCGAACGCGCGCTCGCGCTCACGCAGCAGGGATCTTTGCGCCGTTACCTCGCGGAGCGGCTGCGTGAACTGCCCTGAGGCGCGCGGGTAGAATACCGCGATGCCTGCGGTCATCTCGATCTCCGGTCTGACCAAGACCTACGCCAACGGCCAGCACGCGCTCGAGGACGTCTCGCTCGAGATCGAGCGCGGCGAGATCTTCGCGCTGCTCGGGCCGAACGGCGCCGGCAAGACGACGCTGATCAACATCGTCTGCGGCATCGTGAACACCACCTCTGGCAGCGTGCGCGTGGAGGGGCACGACATCGTGCGCGACTACCGCGCCGCCCGCGCGGTGATCGGGCTGGTGCCTCAGGAGCTCGTCACCGAGGCCTTCGAGACGGTGCGCGCCGCCGCCCGCTTCAGCCGCGGCCTGTTCAGCCGCGCGCCCGACGACGCCTACGTCGAGCGCGTGCTGCGCGACCTGTCGCTGTGGGACCGCCGCAACGACATCATGATGACGCTGTCGGGCGGCATGAAGCGGCGCGTCATGATCGCGAAGGCGCTGTCGCACGAGCCGCGGATCCTGTTCCTCGACGAGCCGACCGCTGGCGTGGACGTCGAGTTACGCCGAGACATGTGGGCGCTGGTGCGCCGGTTGCGCGATTCCGGCGTCACCATCATCCTGACCACGCACTACATCGACGAGGCCGAAGAGATGGCCGATCGCATCGGCGTGATCAACCACGGCCGCCTGATCGTGGTGGAGGACAAGCTCACGCTGATGAAGAAGCTCGGCAAGCGGCAGCTGACGCTGACGCTGCAGGATCCGCTCGCGGCGATCCCGGCCGAGCTTTCCGAATGGCCGCTCACGCTCGACGGCGGGAATCATGCGCTCGTGCTGACCTTCGACGCAGCACAGGAACACACGAGCATCCCGACGCTGCTGCGCCGGCTCGAGCAATTGGGCATCAACTACCGCGACCTCAACACGCAGGAAAGCTCGCTCGAGGAGATTTTCGTGAGCCTCGTCAGCGAGCGCGGCAGGGCACGGGCGTGAGCGCTATGGTATTCAACCGGCACGGCGTCTGGGCCATCTACCGCTTCGAGATGGCCCGCTTCCTGCGCACGCTGCTGCAGAGCGTGCTGACGCCCGTGATCACGACCGCGCTCTTCGTGGTCGTGTTCGGCGCGGCGATCGGTTCGCGCATGGCCGAGGTGGACGGCGTGAGCTACGGCGCCTTCATCGTGCCGGGCCTGATCATGCTCTCACTCTTCACCGAGAGCATCTCGAATGCTTCCTTCGGCATCCATTTCCCGAAGTTCACCGGCACGATCTACGAGGTGCTGTCGGCGCCGGTGTCGCCGTTCGAGATCGTGACCGGGTACGTCGGCGCGGCCGCCACGAAGTCGGTGCTGCTCGGGCTCATCATCCTCGCGACTGCGGCCTGCTTCGTGCCGGTCGCGATCCTGCACCCGCTCTGGATGGCCGCCTTCATGGTGCTAACCGCCCTGACATTCAGCCTGTTCGGCTTCATCGTCGGCATCTGGGCGAAGAACTGGGAGCAGATGCAGCTGATCCCGATGCTGATCGTGACGCCGCTGACTTTCCTGGGCGGCGCGTTCTACTCAATCGACATGCTGCCGCCGGCCTGGCGTACGGTCACGCTGTTCAACCCGCTCGTCTACCTGATCAGCGGGTTCCGCTGGAGTTTCTACGGCAAGGCCGACGTGGACGTCGGCATCAGCCTCGCCGCCACGCTCGTGTTCATGCTGCTCTGCCTCGGGGCGATCGCCTGGATTTTCCGCACTGGCTACCGCCTCAAGCACTAAGGGAGGGATTTCGATGGACCTCGTTTACCGCCACGAGAAACCACTATTCCTGCTGTCGATGGTCATCGGCACGCTGGTCTGGCTGGCCGCCGTCATCGGCACGTTCGGGATCGCGCTGATCTACGCGCTGCTGTTCCTGCTGATCTACCTGTTCGCACAGTCGGGGTTCATCTCCCACCTGCGCGGCAATGCGGTCGAGCTCGGCGAACAGCAGTTCCCCGACCTCTACGCGCAGTACCGCGAGGCCTGCCAGAAGCTCGGCATCGTCGACATTCCCGCGGCCTACCTCATGATGAGCGACGGGGTGCTGAACGCGCTCGCAGCCAAGTTCCTGCGGCGGCACTACGTGGTCCTGTACTCGAGTGTGGTCGAGGCGCTGCGCTCGCGACCGGCGGCGCTGCGCTTCTACTTCGGCCACGAGCTCGCGCACATCAAGCGCGGGCACCTGAACCTGTCCTGGCTGCGCTGGCCGGCGTCGATCCTGCCGCTGCTGGGCGCGGGCTACCGGCGCGCGCAGGAGTACACCTGCGACCTGCACGGGCTCGCGGCGTCGCTGTCCCGCGAGGACGTGTTCGCGGCACTCGGCGTGCTGGCGGCCGGCGGCGAGAAGCTGCCGCAACTCAACACCGCCGCGTTCATGGCCCAGCAGCGCCAGGCGGGCGGATTCTGGATGTCCTATCACGAGCTGACGGGCGACTATCCCTGGCTGTCCAAGCGCCTGGCGAATGTCGCGCGCGCCGGAGCGCCGGCGGGCTCGGACCTGGACGCGCCGAGGCGCAATTCATTCGCCTGGGTGCTGGCCGCCCTCACGCCGCGCCTCGGCTTCGGAGGCGGCTCGCTGATCGTGCTGGTCGCGATGATCGGCATCCTCGCGGCGATCGCGATTCCCGCCTACCGGGACTACACGATGCGGGCGCAGGTCATGCAGGTGATGCCGGTTGTCTTGCAGGTGCAGTCGCAGGCCGGGGGCTATATCGCCGAGCACGGCGCCTATCCCGACGTGCCCGAGGACATGGGCCTGCCGTCCACGCTGGACTCCGGTCCCGTGAGCGCCATCCAGGTGCTCGAGGATGGCATCGAGCTGACCCTTCGCAGCGAGCATGCGGCACTCGACGGCATGACGCTCCTGCTTGCCGCATACCGCAATGACGACGGCAGCATCGGCTGGGATTGCACGGGCGGGACCGTCGCCGAGAAGCACCGCCCGGTGCAATGTCGCAACGCGCCCTGACCCGGCGGAGCGAGCGGTTGCAGCCAGGAAACAAAAGTGCGCGGCCCCCGCGAGGGGGCCGCGCGGCGACGGCGTCTGTCAGTTGACCTTGATCTCGATCGCTTTCGGCTTGGAGGCCTGAGTCTTCGGGATGTGGACGGTCAACACGCCCTCCTTGCAATCGGCGCGGATCAGATCGGCATCCGCGTCATCCGGTAGCCAGAAGCTCCGGCTGAACGTGCCGTAGAAGCGCTCGATGCGATGCATCCTGCGTTCCTTGACTTCCTTCTCCTGCCTGCGTTCGCCGGAAATCGTCAGCATGCCGTCCTCGAGGGCCACCTTCACCTCCTCGCGCTTGATGCCCGGCAGCTCCGCCTTCACGAGGTATTCCTCGTCCGTCTCCGCGATGTCGGCGACCGGCGACCACTCATATCGATCGCCGTTTTCGACCGGCAGCTGCGGCCAGCGCCCGAACAACGCGGGCATCGTGTTGCGGAAGAACTCGTCCGAACCGCGGAAGGGTTCCCAACGTGTGAGTCTCATGTTCCGCACCTCCTTTCCGTCTCGATCTTCCACTTACCATTTGAGCCTACGCGCAGGGGCATGGCTTGCAATCCGTACAACTACGCAGCGCAATACCGCCGCGCTCAGCCGCCCGCGACCAGCGTCATGCGCACGAGCTGCGCCAGCGAGGACGCGCCCATTTTGCGCATGACGTGCGCCCGGTGGATCTCGACCGTGCGCTGGCTGACGCCGAGTTCCGCCGCCATGACCTTGTTCGGCTTGCCGGCCGTCATCAGACCGAGCACCTGGCGTTCGCGCGGCGTAAGGCGCACGAGCCGCCCCCGGATGCGGCCCTTCTCGCCGACCTCAGCCCGCAGCTCGCGGTCGCGCGCGAGCGCGCGCCGGACCCGCTCCAGCAGGTCCTCGTCGTGGAACGGCTTCTGCAGGAAGTCGAAGGCGCCGTGTTGCATTGCCTCGACTGCCATCGGCACATCGCCGTGGCCGGTGATGAAGATGACGGGCAGCACCGCCCCGCGCCGGTTGAGTTCCTGCTGCAGCTCGAGGCCGTTCATGCCGGGCATGCGTACGTCGAGCAGCGCGCAGCCCGGGCCGTCGGGGTCGTACTCCGCGAGGAACTCTGACGCCGAGCCATAGGCCCGGCACGGCTGGTCGAGCGACTTCAGGAGCAGCGCGAGCGCGCCGCGCACGCCGGCATCGTCGTCCACGACGTAGACGGTCGCGGCCGGCTCCGGGCGCGTCACGGCGACGGGCTTCCGGTGCCGTCGGCGGCAATGCCGCATGGAGCGACGCCCTTGCGCACCAGCTCGCGCATGTGCCGGATGCAGTCGCCGGCCCGAAGCGCCTGTTCCGCGATCCGGCGCAGCGCGCGCCGGACCTCGGCCACGTCCGCATCCGGTGCGGCGAGAAGCCGCTCGCAGGCGAGCGCGTAGGTACTGATCGCGGCGAGCGGCTGGTTGACCTCGTGCGCGATATTCGCGGCCATGTTCGCCATGGCGCCGAGGCGCGCGACCTCGGCGAGCCGCTCGGCCGCGCGCCGCTCGAACTCAAGGGCGCGCCGGCGCTCGGTCACGTCGTGCAGGAAGCCGACGAAGCGCGGCGGCTCCTCGCCCTCGACGCGGCCCACCGACAGCCAGGCGCGGAACAGGGTGCCGTCCTTGCGCTGCGCCTCGACTTCGCGACCGATGCCGACTACGTGCGCCTCGCCAGTCTCGAGGTAGCGCTGCACGTGGCGGTCATGCAGGCCGCGGTGCGGCTCGGGCATCAGGATCGACACGTTGGCGCCCACGGCCTCGGCGGCCGCGTAGCCGAAGAGCTCTTCGGCCGCGCGGTTGAACGTCAGGATGATCCCGCGATGGTCGATGATCACGATCGCGTCGACGGCGGCCGTGAGCAGCGCCCGGAATTCCTGCGCGGACTCCCCGATCTTCGTCTTCATGGCGGTGGGGCGGATTATAGGCACCGGCCCGGCGGGCCCGGACTACGTACTTGCCGAGAGCCTCAGGCCAGCGAGCCGGCGATCGCGTTCGCAAGCTGCTCGACGTCCACCGGCTTGTTAAGCACCCGGCAGGCCGGCAGGTCCGCCAGCTGGCGCATGGCGGTCGAGGTGTCGCCGGAAAGGAGCAGCGCCGGCAGCAGGCGCCCCGCGTGCCGGCGCGCCGCCAGGATGGCGTCGACACCGGTCTCGCCGCCGCCCAGGTGGTAGTCGCTGATGATCAGGTCCGGCGGGCGCTCCGCCGCCGCCAGCGCGGATTCCGCCTCGGCCCGGCTTCCGGCGGCGATCGGCGTGTGGCCGATGGCGCGCAGGTAGAGCTCGGTCGCGCCGCGCACCGCGTCGTCGTCCTCGACCAGCAGGATGACCGCGCCCTTGGCCGCGGGTGCGGCCGCCGGAGCCTGGGCCGGCTCGGGCCTCGCGGCCTGGGTGACGAGCGCGGCCGGGATCCCGACCCGGAATTCGCTGCCGCGGCCCGGTTGCGATTGCACGCTGATGGTGAGTTCGAGCAGCGCGGCGATGCGCTTCACGATGGCGAGGCCGAGTCCGACGCCGTAATGGCCGCCCTGGCCGATCTGGTAATACTCGTCGAAGATGCGGTCGAGGCGCTCCGCCGGGATGCCGATGCCGGTGTCCGTCACCGTGATCGCGACGTCGCCGCCGTCCGTGGCGCGGCAGGCGATGCGCACCGAGCCGGACTCCGTGTACTTGATCGCGTTGCCGATCAGGTTCTCGAGCAGCTGGCGCAGCAAGGTGCGATCGGTACGCAGCCCGCGCGCGATCGGCGTGACCGAGAACTCGAGGTTGCGGGCCTCGGCGATCGCGCCGAACTCGTTGCGCATCGCCTCGAACAATGCCTCGATGCCGAACTCCTCGACGCGCGGCCGGATGCTCGCGGCCTCCAGCCGGCTCACGTCGAGGAGCGAATTCAGCAGTCCCGTCATCGCGTCCACCGCCTCGCGTTCACGCGCGAGCAGTTCGCGCGCCTCGGGCTGGGAGACGTGCCGGCGCAGGGCGGCGTTCAGCAGCTGCAGCGTCTGCAGCGGCTGGCGCAGGTCGTGGCTCGCGGTTGCGAGGAAGCGGGTCTTGGCGAGGTTCGCGCGCTCGGCTTCCGCCTGGGCGGCGTGCAGCATGCGGACCATGTGACGCCGGTCGGTGACGTCCCTTACCGCGGCGGCAATGTAGCCGCTCTCGCCGTTGCCGATCGGCGACAGCCGGATCTCGACCGGAAACTCCGCGCCGTCCCTGCGAAGCGCCACGAGGTCGATCGCGGTGGCACCCATCTCGCGCGTGCGCGGCCTGTCCATGAAGCGGGCGCGATGCTCGACGTGCGCGCCCCGGATGCGCTCGGGGATCAGCCGCTCGACCGCGGATCCGGGCGGGATGCCTGCCGGGTAGCCGAAAAGCTCCTCCGCCATGCGGTTCGCGAATACGATGCGGCCCAAGCGGTCGACGACGAGCAAGGCGTCAGGCGCCAGCTCCGCGAGCTTTGCGCGCAGAGCCTCCGGGAGCGGCGTGACTGTTTCTGTTTTCATCGTTCAGACGCGGCGCGTGCCGTTCCGTGAGATGCATCATAGGCGGGGGGCAACCGCGGGACCAAGTGAGCCGCGCCGATCTTGCGCTAAACTGGCTGTCGCCATCAGGGAGGAGCCGGATGCCCGCCAAGCGCGCACTGGTCGTGGACGATTCCAAGTCGGCGCGAGTCGTCCTGAGCCGCATGCTCGAGAAGTACGGGATCGAAGTGGACTCGGCGGACTCGGCCGAGTCTGCGCTGGACTACCTGCGCGAGCACCATCCGGACGTGATCTTCATGGACCACCTGATGCCGGGCATGGACGGGCTGCAGGCGGTGCGTGAGATCAAGGCGAACCCCGCGCTCGCCGGCATTCCCGTCATGATGTACACGTCCCAGGAAGGAGAGATCTACAGCGGGCAGGCGCGCGCCTCGGGCGCGGTCGGCGTGCTGCCGAAGTCGATCCGCCCGATCGACGTGACCAAGGCGCTCTACCAGCTTCAACTCCTGCCGGAACGGCGCGACCTGGAGCCCTCCGGCCTCCTCGCCGCGAACGGTGAACCGGCGGTCACCGTGGGCACGCCCGTGGCCGCGCCGCCGGCCGACCCGCGCATGCGCGGGCTCGTCGAGGCGCTCCTGAAGGAGCAGAGCGTCGAGCTGCGCCGCTTCATGGTGGCGACGCTCGAGGCGCATACGCACCGGATCGTCTCGGAGTTGCGGCCGAAGGAGCCCGAGGCGCCGGCCGCGGACGCGCCTGCGCCGCCACCGGCCAGACCCTGGGGCTGGATGCTCGGCACCGGCTCGGCGCTCCTCGCCCTCGCCGTCGTCGCGGTGCTGTACTGGCAGGCGACGCAGGCGACGCAGCAGGCCCAGCGCGCACTCGAGGCCGTCACCGGCTCGAACCAGTCGCTGACCGAGGCGATCGACAAATGGCGCGCCGCCAGCGAGCGGCTCGCCGAGCAGAATATGGTGCCGGGCGGGCCGCGTCCGATGGTGCTCTCGGTGCCATTCGGTGAGCCGCCGTTGGCGCCCTCCCGGATCGAGACGGTGCGTGCACTCGTGAACCAGCTTGAACGCGCCGGCATCAACGGCACGGTGCGGATCGAGGCCTTCGCCGGCAGCTTCTGCCTGGCCGGCTCCGCTGCGCAGGGCTATTCGCTCGCGCCGCCGGCCGGCGCCGCCGCGCAGTGCGAACAGGTCGGCAACCCGCTCGAGGACGCGCAGGGCGGCGGGCGCCAGCCGCTCGCGTTCGCCAACCTCGCGGCATCCTTGCGGCAGCGCACCAGCGGCGCCATTGCGCTCGAGTTCGTGCCGGGACCGCGCGAGCGCCTTGCGGCATCCTATCCGGCGATCGAGCAGGCGACCGCGGGACAGTGGAACGCGGCGGCGCAGTCCAACAACCGGATCGAGATCAGCGTCGTCGAGAAATGACCTCGCGCCTCCTGGTCTACGGCGCGAACGGCTATACGGGCGAGATGATCGCGCGCACTGCCGCGGCGCAGGGACTGCGTCCCGTCCTCGCAGGCCGCTCGGCCGCCGTCCAATCGCTCGCGCGCGAGCTCGGCTGTGAATCCCGCGTATTGCCCCTCGACGACGCGCAGGCGGTCGCGGCCGGGCTCGCCGGCTGTCGCGTCGTGGTGCATTGCGCGGGCCCGTTCTCGGCGACCGCGGCGCCGATGATCGCGGGCTGCCTCGCGGCACGCGTGCACTACACGGACATCACGGGCGAACTCGGCGTGTTCGAGCTGGCATTCGGCCAGGACGAGGCGGCGCGGCGCGCGGGCATCATCGTCTGCCCGGGTATCGGCTTCGACGTGGTGCCGACCGACTGTATCGCACTGACGCTGAAGGAGGCGCTGCCCGACGCCACACGCCTCGCGCTGGGCTTCGACAGCAAGAGCGGCCTGAGCCGCGGCACGGCTTCGACCTCGGTCGAGGGGCTGGGACACGGCGGTTGCGTGCGCGAGGGCGGTGAGTTGCGGCGCATCCCGCTCGGTGCGCGCTCGCGGCGCATCGATTTCGGCGCGGGCGAGAAGCTCGCAACGGCGATCCCCTGGGGCGACGTCAGCACGGCGTTTCGCACGACGGGGATTCCCGACATCGAGGTCTACGTGCCGGTGTCGCCAAAGGCGCTCACGAACCTGCGGCGCCTCGGGCGTGTCGGCTGGCTGTTGCGCCACAGGCCGGTGCAGGCGCTCCTGAAATGGCACATCCGGCGGGGCGCTCCCGGGCCGACAGCCGAGGAACGCGAACGCACGCCGGTGTACGTGTGGGGCGAGGTCGTGAACGCCGCCGGCCGGAAGGTCGCGGCGCGGGTACGCGTGCCGAACGGCTATACGGTCACGGCCGACGCCGCGGTCGCGATCGCGCGCCGGCTGCTCGAGTCGCCGGCGCCGGCGGGATTCACGACACCGGCGCGACTGATGGGCGCCGGGTTCGTCTCGACACTGCCGGGGGCATCGCGGATCACCCTTGAATAGTGAATAGACTGACCGCCGAATTTCGGCCGCCACCCTGGCTCGCCAACCGCCACCTGCAATCGGTGCTGCCGAGACTGCCGCTGCGCCGCGCCTGGGTGGAACGGCGCGCGACCGCGGTCATCGCGGCGAGCCAGCGGCTCGTCCTCGACTGCGGCGAGGGCGTGCGGCTGATGGGCTGGCTCTCGAGTCCGGCCGAAGGCACGGCGCTCGCCCCGCGCCGCCTCGCCGTGCTGCTGCACGGCTGGGAGGGCAGTTCGGAGTCGCCCTACATGCTCTCGGTCGCGCAGATCCTGCACGACCAGGGTTTCTTCGTGCTGCGCCTTAACCTGCGCGACCACGGCGGCACGCATGCGCTCAACCGGGAACTGTTCCATTCCTGCCGGATCGCGGAAGTTGTGGGCGCGGTCGCGCGCATGCAGGCACTCCATCCGGACGCGATCCTGTCGCTTGCCGGGTTCTCGCTCGGCGGCAATTTCTGGCTGCGCGTCGGCGCGCGCGCGTCCGCCGCCGGCATCCGCATCGCACGTATCGTCGCGGTCTGTCCCGTGCTCGACCCGGCGACGACGCTCGCGGCGCTCGAAAGCGGCCCGGCGATCTACCGGTGGTACTTCCTGCGCAAGTGGCGGCGCTCGCTGCTCGAGAAGCAGGCGGCCTGGCCTTCGATTTACGACTTCGGCGAGCTGCTTGCCGACCGGTCACTGACCGAGATGACCGACCGCATGGTCCGGAAACACACGGACTTCCCGAACCTCGCGGCCTACCTGCGTGGCTACGCGATCACGGGACCGGTGCTGGAATCCATCACTGCGCCGACGACGCTCATCACCTCGCGCGACGACCCGATGATCCTTGCGCGCGACCTGGACAAGCTCGCGCGCCCGAAGTCGCTCCGCCTAGTGCTGACGGAACGCGGCGGCCACTGCGGGTACATGGATGCGCTCGGGGGGCCGAGCTGGATCGATCGGGCGATCGCCGCCGAACTGGCACAGGATTGAATCCTCAGCAGGCCGCCTCGCGCATCAGGTCCAGCCACTTGAGATAGCGGGCGAGCAGGGGCTCCGCGGATTCCGGCTCAATGCGTTCGGACGGCGGGCCGCGGAATCCTGCGGGCTCCCCGGCGACCAGGAAGCCGAGGCCGCGCGAGGTCGCCTCGCGATCGCTCGAGCGGTCCACGGGAAGCCCGGAAAGCGAGGCGAGCAGGCGGCACAGCAGCCTGTTCTCGGCGAGGCCGCCGCTGGTCACCAGCCGCCCTGGCGGCGCGTGATGGCGGTCCATCTCGTCGAGATTGGCCTTGATCAGGAAGGCGACGCTCTCGAGCACGGCGCGGCAGAGCTGCAGGTCGCTGCCCTCGCCGACGAATCGCGACTCGAAGTCCGGCTTCCAGAACGGCGAGCCGAGCCCGGAAACACCATTCAGGAAAAACGGCGTGCCATCGTCCACGAGCGCCGCGGAGTCGAGCAGCGCCAGCAGCCTATCCGCGGCGGCGCCCTGGTGGCGTTCGAGCCACGCGAGCGCGGCGCCCGCGCCGTTGACCGCGCCTTCCAGCACGAAGTCGCAGCGCGCGTCGCTCGCGCGGATCACGCTCGTCAGTAGCGGCGGCGCGCAGATCGCATCCGGCACCGGACGCAACACGAAGGCGCCGGTTCCGAGATTGACGTACGCGGCCTGTGCATCGAGCGAGCCGGCCGCGAACGGCACCACCGACTGGTCGCCATTGCAGACCGTCACCGGCACCGGAACGTCTGCGCAGCGGATCGTGCCGAAGTTTCCTTCGGTGCCGGTCACGCGCGGCAGGATCGAGCGCGGGACGCCAAACATCGCGAGCATTTCCTCGTTCCAATCGCGCTCGAACGGCGACCACAGGAGCGTGCGCGCGGCCGTCGCGGCGTCCGCGACGAAAGGATGCTCCGCGAGCAGCCGGTGCAGCAGCCAGCAGGCGAGGGGACCCGCGCGCAGGTGCCTCTGCGCCGCCGCGCTCCTGACGGCCGGCAGGTGATCAAGGCACCAGCGCAGCTTGCTCGCGCCGTAGTGCGGCGACAGCGGCAGTCCGGTCAGCCGGTGGACTTCGGGGCCGCGGCGCGCGAGGCCCTGAAGCCAGGCGGCGTTGCGCCGGTCCTGCCAGGAGATCACCGGCGAGAGCGCGCTGCCGCCCACCGCGTCCCAGCACAAGAGGCTCGAGCGCTGCACGGCGAACCCGGCGGCGGCCCAGCCGGCAGGCGGCACGTGGCGCGCGAGTTCCCCGAGCGCCGTCGTGACGCTTGCGGCGATTTCATCGGGGTCGTGCTCGACGTGGCCGAGCGCGTTTCGTTGCGTCGCGATCGTGACGAGCGCGGCGCCCCGGATCGCGCCCTCGGCATCGTAGGCCGTGGCGCGCGTCGCGTGCCCGCCCTGGTCGATCGCGACGAAGGCGCGCACGCTCATGCGGGCACGGCGGCCGCCGCGAGTTCGCCGAGCAGCCGCGCCGGCGCCATCGATTCGACCAGCGCGATGCCGCGGGCCGAGAGCGAGAGCGCCATTGCGGCGTCCGTTACCTCGTAGACTGCCCAGGTCCACGGGCCCTGCGGCGGCGGCGCATCGCCGGGCAGCAGCTGCAGGTCGCAGAACGCATATTCGGGGCGCAGGTCCTCCAGCACGGCGAGGCGTGCCTGCGGCGTGCCGTCGAGCACCCATCCGACCGGCATTCCGCCCGCGGCGCGCGCGACGCGGCAGGCCTCGGCGTCGAAGGAGATGACGATGCAGCGATCCTCTACGCCCGCCAGCGCCGCGAGGATGCGTGCGATGCAATGCGAGTGGCCGTGGTGTGCGAGGCTTGCGCGCTTGACCTCGACAAAGGCGAGCGCGCCCGGGAATCTGCGCAGCATTTCGGGGACCGCCGCGAGCCGCGGCAGCCGGGTGCCGGCGTGGCGCGAGCCGAAGCGTGCCGGCTCGCCCGCGTCCAGGCCGTCGAGCTGCCCGGAACGCATCAGGCGGATGTCGCCCACACCACGCGTGGTGCGCTCGAGGCTAGCGTCGTGGATCACGTAGGGCACGGAATCCGCGGAAAGCTGCACGTCGAACTCGACGTGGCGCAGGCCGAGCCGCAGCGCGGCTTCGAGCGCCGGCAGCGTGTTCTCCGGAAAGTGTTCCGCATCGCCGCGGTGTGCGACGATCTCGGGAACGACTGGCCGGGGTGGCGGTGGCTGCAACGTCCCTCCGCTTGCTGGTCGCAATTATAGGTGTCCCATTGCGCACACTGTGGATCGTCGTCGTAGTGGCCGCCGCTCTGGCCATCGGGTGCAGCCGGCAGGAAGCCGGCTGGCGCGACGCCCGGCGCGCTGACAGCATCGCGGCCTACGAGGCCTACCTGGCGCAGTACCCGGCCGGGGCGCACGCGGGCGGCGCGCGGTCGCGGATCCTGGAGTTGCGCGAAGCGCAGGACTGGGCGCGGGCGAACCGCCTGCGCACGCCCGAGGCCTGGCAGCGCTACCTGTCAGAGTGGCCCGAAGGCCGTCACGCCGCCGAGGCGCGGGAGCTCCTTGCTGCCTTCGTGCCGGGCGCCGCAGGTGCGGAAGGCGCGTGGTCGGTCCAGCTCGGGGCCTACGCCGGTGAGTCCGCCGCACGCGCCGCTCTCGCAGTGCTTGCGCGCGAGCGCGCCGAGGAACTGTCCGGCACGAAGCTGGTGATCCGGGCCCCGTCCGACAGCGCCACGGACGTCTGGCGCCTGCGAACCATGCCGTTGCCCGAGGCCGCAGCACGCGACCTGTGCGCAAGATTCAGGGCGCGCGGCGTCGACTGCGTGCCGGTCGTCGAATGATCACCCGGTGAGTTTCCGCCACAGCGCGCGGCCCACGAGGCGCGCCTGGTCGGCGATGCCGAAGCGCTTCAGGTTGGTGCGGATCACGCCCTCGGTGAAGCGGGTGCGCTTCGCGTAGTCGATGCGCACGTCGACGAGCACCGGCTCCCCGGCATCCGCCGCCGCGAGTGCATCGCCGATCACGCGCTCGACGTCGCCGTCGTGGCGCATCAGGCGGTAGCCGACGCGATTCGCGCGTGCGAGGCCCTCGAAGTCGAGCTCCGGCAGGACCGTGCAGGTCTTGCGGTTATACGGGGTCTCCTGCGCCTGCGCGATCTGCGCGAGTTCACCGTCGTTGAACACGAACCAGACGACGCCCGCGTTCTGTGCGACTGCGGTCGCCATTTCGAGGCCGGTCATGCGCGCCGCGCCGTCGCCGACGATGCCGATGACCGTGCGCTCGGGTCGCGCGAGCTTGGCGCCGATGGTCGCCGGGATGCAGTAGCCCATCGAATTGAAGTCGGAGGGCGAGAAGTAGCAGCGCGGCGCACGGATCGGCATCAGCTCGGCGACCAGGAAGGTGTGGTTGCCGTCGTCGGCGACGACGATGCCATCGTCGGGCAGGCGCCGGCGCAGCGCATCGAAGAAGCGCTGCGGATTCACGCGCCCCTTGGCGTCGTGCGCGAGCCACTCCTCGCGGTAGCGGCGCTTGTCCAGGGCGATGCGGGCCGCCACCTCGCGCGAGCGGGCGCCGCCGCCCGGCACTTCGCCGAGCGCGGCGCGGAGCAGAGCGAGGACGGCGCGCGCATCGCCCTCGAGCGCGGCCGCGGCCGGATAATTAGCGCTGAACACCTTCGGGTTGATGTCGACGTGCACCAGGTTTGCCGGCGGGTCCCAGCCATAGCTGCCGGTCGGGATCTCCGCGAAGCGCGTGCCCACGGCGAGCAGCGCATCGCAATCGCGGAAAGCGTTCTCGACTGCGGGCACCGCGGCAGGGCCGAGCGCGAAGCCGGCGTGCAGCGGGTGCCTGGCCGGGAAAGAGGAGAGTCCCTGCAGCGTGGTGGAAACGGGAGCGCCCAGGGCCTCGGCGACCGCGGCGAGTTCCGCGGTCGCGTCCACGGCGCCCCAGCCGCAGAAGATCGCCGGGCCCCGGGACTGGCGCAGGATCGCTGCGGCGCGCGCGATCGCCGCGGCGTCGGCGAGTGGCGTCTCGGGTGGTGCGGGTTCGAACGGCGGCATGGCCGGCGTCGGTCCTGCCATCAGCTGCAGGTTCACCGGGATCTCGACGAACACCGGGCCCGGTTCGCCAGCAGTCGCGAGTCGTGCGGCCTCGTAGATGACCGGGACGACGTCCTCGTAGCGCTCCACGCGCCAGCGGCCCTTGGTGATCGGCGCAAGCAACGCCTGCTGGTCCATGTCGTGCAGCTGGTAGGCGCGGCCGGTGTCACGGCGCACGCCGCCGGCGATGACGAGCATCGGGATGCCGTCGAGGAACGCCTCGCCGATGCCGCTCGCGGCGTGGGTCACGCCGGCTGCGGGAACGATCACGAGCGTGCCGAGCCCGGCGCCGGTGCGGCTGACGGCGTCGGCCATGAAAGCGCCGCCGCATTCGTGCGCGACCAGCACGGGCGTGATGCTCGCGGACGCGCCAAGCTCGTCGTAGAGCTCGGTGTTGTGCACGCCGGGGATGCCGAACGTATGGCGGATGCCGATCTGCTCGAGCGCGTACCGGGCGAGCGCTGCCGCGGTCTTCTGCATCTGATCTGCTCCCTGGGGGAAGCCTAACGGCTCGCGGCCAGTTGATCCACGACTTCGGCGTCGGTGAGCTGCGGGAACTCCGCGTAGAACTGCCCGACTGCCATGAAGCCCGCCGGCTGCTCCGGGCACAGCACGCGGTCCGCGAGCCGGGAGAGCCGCCGGACGGCCTCGGGCGGCGCCACCGGCACGGCGACGATGACCGACTTCGCCCCCATCGCGCGTGCGGCCATCACCGCCGCTTCCATGGTCGCGCCGGTCGCGATGCCGTCATCCACGAGGATCACGATCCTGTCGCCGGCCTCCAGGGGCGGGCGGCCGCGCCGGTAGGCGGCCTCGCGCCGGTCGAGCTCACGCCGCTCTTCGGCGATGACGGGGGCGAGCAGGCGTTCGAGCGCCGCGGTCTCCGCCTGCGCCTTCGGGTTGAAGACCAGCACCCCGCCCGGCGCGATCGCACCCGCGGCGTACTCGGGCTGCCAGGGCATGCCGAGCTTGCGCACGTTCAGCACATCGAGCGGGGCGTCGAGATGCCGGGCGATCTCCGCGGCGACCGGCACGCCGCCGCGCGGCAGCGCAAGAACGACGATGTCTCTGCGGCCGGCCTGGTCGCCGAGCAGCGCCGCGAGCGTCTTGCCTGCCGCCTTTCGGTTCGGGTAGATCAGGCCCTGATCATGCGCCAATCGCCGTCGCCGAAGCGACAGGCACTGCCATGCTTCTTGAACGCACGGCCGTTGAACTCGCGGATCAATGTGAAATGCCGGCACACGCGGCCGTCGCGCTCGAAGCGCCGGTCGGGCGTCAGGACCCAGAACAGGCCTGCGCGTGCACCGTCCCAGCGCACGCGTCGGCCGTCTTCGAGCAGCTCCAGCGAGTGGCCGAAGCAGGCGTGGTCGTTGCGGTCCATGTCCTCGCCGATCTCGCGGCCGATGATCGCGCCGATGGTGGCGCCGGCGAGGATGGCGATCAGCCGGTCGTCGCGGTCGGCGACCGAGGCGCCGATGGCGCCGCCGACCACCGCGCCGAGCACGGTGCCGACGCGCTCGCGATCGCAGCGGCCGCCGCTGATGCCGTAGTCGTCGTGCCAGCGGTAGCCGGTGTAGCCGACGTAATAGGGATCGTTCTTCTTGCGCCAGCCGTGCGCGGGCGCATGCGGCGGCGGGTCCGCGAGCGCCGCGGGCGCCGCGATGGCGCCGCCGAACAGCGCGAGGACCGCCGTCGCAAGGAATCGATAGATGCGGGGCATGGGGCACCTCCGGCAATGGCCCGCGGAACCGGACGCAGGCTCGCGCACAGTCTAGTCGCGCGGCGGCTGAACGGGGCCTGAAGCGCCCGGGCATTGCGGAAATGCGTGAAGCGGCGCACGGGCGGCGCCAGCCGCAGAGTGATCTAGAACGCGTTGATGCCCGTCAGCTCGCGCCCGATCGTGAGCTGGTGGATGGTCTCGGTGCCTTCGTAGGTGATCACGCTCTCGAGGTTGAGCGCGTGGCGGATCGGAACGTACTCGGCGCTGATCCCGGAGCCGCCCAGCATGTCGCGTGCGTCGCGCGCGATGTCGAGCGCCACGCGGCAGTTGTGCCATTTCGCGAGCGACACCTGCGCGGGCTGCATCTTGCCCGCGTCCTTGAGCCGGCCGAGCTGCAGCGACAGGAGTTGCGCCGTCGTGATGCCACGCGCCATTTCGGCGAGGCGTATCTGGATCGCCTGGTTCGCCGCCAGCGGCCGGCCGAACAACACGCGCGTCTGCGTGTAGTCGAGCAGTTGCGCGAGGCAGGCCTGCGCCGCGCCGATCACACCCCAGGTGATGCCGTAGCGCGCCTGCGTCAGGCAGGAGAGCGGGGCCTTGAGCCCGATTGTGCTCCCGGGCAGCACGTTCTCGTCCGGCACGACCACGTCCTCGAGGAACAGCGCGCCCGTCGAGGAGGCGCGCAGCGAAAACTTGCGCTCGATCTCGGGCGCCGCGAAGCCCCGCATGCCGCGCTCGACGATGAATCCGCGGATGCCTTCGTCCGTCTTCGCCCAGATCAGCGCCAGATCCGCGATCGGCGCGTTCGTGATCCACATCTTGGAGCCGTTCAGCACCCATTCGCGGCCGCGGCGTTTCGCGTGGGTCTTCATGTTGGCGGGATCGGAGCCGCCCTGCGGCTCGGTGAGCCCGAAGCAGCCGATCATCTCGCCCTTCGCCATGCGCGGCAGGTAGCTGTCCTTCTGCGCGTCGCTGCCGTAGGCGTGGATCGGGTACATGCAGAGGCTCGACTGCACCGAGACGAAGCTGCGGATGCCCGAGTCGCCGCGCTCCAGCTCCTGGCAGATCAGGCCGTAGGAGACCGCATTCATGCCGGCGCAGCCGTAGCCGGTGAGCGAGCTGCCGAGGAGCCCCAGCGCCGCGATCTCCGGCACGAGGTCGCGCGGGAAACGGTGTTCCTCGAAGTGCCTCTGGATGATCGGCAGCACGCGCTCGTCCACGAGTCGCGCGACCGAGTCCTGCACCATGCGCTCCTCTTCGGTGAGGGCTCCGCGGACGTCGTAGAGGTCGAGTGCCGCCGGGGAGACTGCCGCCATCAACCCGCCTGCATGCCGAGGCGGGTCACGAGGTCCTGCGCCATGGTCTCGACGTCGCGGGCCTTGCCGACCGCACCCTCGAGGTCGCCGGCATTGAATGCAGCGCCCGCCTCGTCCCATGCGGACTGGGCGCTGCCGAAGGCGGCGTTCGCCTCCTCGAGCAGCTGCTTGTCCAGGCCCTGCGGCAGGCGGCGCTTCTTGCCGAGCTCGCCGAGCCGCGAGCCGATGCTGCCCAGCAGGCCCGGCAGGCTGCCAGAGAGCCGCACCCAGTCGGCGTTCAGCGCGGCGATCGCCTGCTGCTTGGCCTCGACCGCTTCCTGCGCGAGCTGCTCTGCCTGCGCCGGCACGTCCTTGATCGCGGCGATCGCGTCCGCATAGCGTTCCTCGTTGAACGCGGCGCGCGCCTGTTCGAGCTTCCCCTTCACCTCAGCGTAGCGTTCGGGTACGTACTTCTGCGCATCCTCATAGACCGCAGCCAGGGCATTCTCCGCGGCCGTGATGGCTTCCTGCGCGGGGTCTCTCTGCGAGCAGCCGGCGACGGCCGTCGCCAGCAACGCCGCGAGCGCGGCGATTCGTACCAGTCGGTTCATGGCGTGCTCCTCAGGATGCCTGGATGCCGAGCGCCTCCATGACGCCAGCGATCTTCGCTTTGGCTTCGCGTGCGGCTTCCACCGTGGCCTCGAAGTTCGCGGCCGACATCTCCGCCGCGGCCTTGTTCCAGGCCGCGCGGGTCGCGTCGTAGGAGTCGACCATCGCCTGCCAGCCGGCCTGGTCCATGCCCTTCGGCGGCCTGCGACCCTGCACCGCGATCTTGCGGTCCACGGCGGCGATCATCGCCGGCATGGAATTGATCAGCTCCGCCCATTCGGCCTCGATCTCGACGCGCATCTGCGCGCGCCGGATCGCGCTGTCGGCGACCGCGCGGCGCAGCTCGTCCGCGACCGCGGGCGCATCCGCCACCACGTCGCCGAACTTCTCCTGCGCGATCGCATCGCGGAGCGCCTTCACCTTGGCCTCGATTTCCTGGTAGCGCTCCGGCAGGTACTTCTGCAGTTGAGCGCCGGAAGTCTCGAGCGTCTGCTCGATCCCGGCCAGGGCCTGCTCCGCCGGCTCCTTCTGGCTGGCGCAGCCTGCCACGGCAATCGCGGACGCGGCGACGAGCGCAAGGACACCGAGTCTCGTGAACATCTTGATTCCCCCAGGATGCTGTCGGTACAGCCGGCGCAGGGGCCGGTCAGACGGTAAGATTATCACCGATCCGGCGCCCGCCGGCCCACAGGGACTCCCGCGGTGAAGATTCCCGAAATCCTCATGATCGAGACGGTGCACCAGCCCGGTAGCCTCGCGAAGGTGCTGCAGGTCATCGCGGACGCCGGCCTCACGATCGACCACCTGCAGGCGATGCACCGCGAGCAGGGCAGGACGCTGTGGGAAATCACGCTCGAGATGGACGAGGAGGCGGACCGCAGCCTCTACGGCCGCATCGACGCGCTGCCGATCGCGCGCTTCGTCGGCAAGTCGGACCGCGTCTTTGACCGTCACCGCGGCGGCAAGATCCGCACCGTCTCGTCGCTACCGATCAACACGCAGCAGGTGCTGCGCGACGTCTACACGCCGGGCGTCGCGCGCGTGTGCCTCGCGATCCGCAAGGATCCTGCCGAGGCCTGGCAGTACACGAGCCTCGGCAACACGGTTGCGATCGTGACGAACGGCACCGCGGTGCTCGGCCTCGGCAACATCGGGCCGCTCGCGGGCCTGCCGGTGATGGAAGGGAAGGCGGCGCTCTTCGCCTCGCTGGTCGGCATCAACGCGGTGCCGATCCTGCTCGACGAGACCGATCCCGCGAAATGCGTGGACCACGTCGCCGCGATCGCCTCGGGCTTCGGCGCGATCCAGCTCGAGGATTTCGCGGCGCCCGCCTGCTTCGAGATCGAGGAAGGACTGCGCCGGCGGCTCAGCTGCCCCGTGCTGCACGATGACCAGCACGGCACCGCGGTCGTCGTGCTCGCGGCGGCGTTGAACGCCACCCGCCGTGCGCGGCGCGAGCTCGGCACCTGCGTCGTGGGCCAGATCGGTCTCGGTGCGGCCGGCATCGGCATCGTGCGCCTGCTGATGCGTGCGGGCGTGAAGCGCGTGCTCGGCGCCGACCTCAGTGCCGCCGCCCGCGGCCGCTTCTCCTCGATGGGCGGCCAGCAAGCCACGCTCGAGGAGATCATGCGCGACTGCGACATCGTGATCGCGACCACCGGTGTGCGCGGGCTGATCCGCCCGGAGGCCGTGCGCGAGGGCCAGATCATCTTCGCGTTGTCGAACCCGGATCCCGAGATCGAGCCGGCCGTGGCGCTCCAGCATGGTGCGGTGATCGCGGCTGACGGCAAGGGCATCAACAACGTGCTGGGATTCCCGGGCTTGTTCAAGGGCGCGCTCGCGGCACGCGCGACGCGCTTCACGGACCCGATGCTCATCGCTGCGGCGCGGAGCATCGCAGTGCTGGCGAAAGGTGACGATCTCGTGCCCGACGCGCTCGACCGCGCGGTCCACGAGGCCGTGGCGGCCGCCGTGCAGGCAGCGGCCTAGGCGAGCGCGACGCGCAGCTTGGCGAGCGCGGCCGATTCGATCTGGCGGATGCGCTCCGCGGAAACGCCGTACCGGCCGGCAAGTTCCTGCAGCGTGCGCTTGTCCTCGGCGAGCCAGCGCGAGCGGATGATCTCGCGGCTCCTCTCGTCGAGGCTCTCGACCGCCTTCGCGAGCGCACCTGAGACCGCGCCTTCCCACTGCTCCTGCTCAATCGCCGCGGCCGGGTCGGCTGTGGGCGCGGGCAGGTAAAGCGAAGGCGAGGTTGGCGCCTCATCCTCGTCCGCGTCCGGCAGCGGATCGAAGGACAGGTCGCGGGCCGAGAGCCGCTGCTCCATGTCGCGGACTTCGTGCGGCTCGACGCCGAGTTCGCCCGCCACTGCGCGCGTTTCCTCGTCGGTGAGCCAGGACAGGTTCTTCTTCATGCGGCGCAGGTTGAAGAACAGCTTGCGCTGTGCCTTGGTGGTCGCAATGCGCACCAGCCGCCAGTTGCGGATCACGAACTCGTGGATCTCGGCGCGGATCCAGTGCACGGCGAAGCTGACGAGCCGCACACCCATATCCGGGTCGAAGCGCTTGACGGCCTTCATCAGACCAACGTTGCCTTCCTGGATCAGGTCGGCGACCGGCAACCCGTAGCCCATGTAACCGCGCGCGATGTGGACCACGAAGCGCAGGTGCGAGAGCACGAGCGCGCGCGCGGCCTCCAGGTCCTGATCGTCGCGGAAGCGCCGCGCGAGCTCGAACTCCTCTTCGCGGCTCAGCATCGGGATACTGGAGACGCGTTCGACGTAGGCCTCGAGGCTCCCGACGGGCCCGGTCAGGAACTGCGGGGCATTCGGGATCGCAAGTGCAGTACCGCTCATTTCCCTGGATTCCTCCTCTGAAACCGAGTCTAGCAGTCGGCCGTATAGAGTGCTAACCAGCCCGAAAGTTCTCGACCGGTTCCCATGAAAAATACTTATGAAACAGACTGTTAGGCGCGAGGCTCGATGCGCCTCAGGTGATATCCGGCTGCCACCCAGGCGCCGACGAGTCCTAGCGCCGCCCCGCCACCCACAACCGTGAGTGTCTCCCTCGGCGTGAGGCCGATCGGGCTGAAGTCGGCTCCATAGGCCGCGGCGAGGCGTGCGACCGGCGGCTCGAGGAGCGCGAGCGCGACTGCGATCAAGCCGACCGCAAGCAGCCCTCCCGCAAGCCCCTGCCACAGGCCCGAGTAAAGGAAGGGCCTGCGCACGTAGGCATTGCTGCCGCCGACCAGCTTGACCACCTCGATTTCGGCGCGCCTGCCATCGATCTCGAGCCGGATGGTGTTGCCGATGATCGCGAGCACGCCTGCCGCGAGCGCAGCCGCGACCAGCAGCACCAGCCGGCGCAGGGTGTCGAGGATCGCGTGCAGGCGGCGCACCCAGGTGGAGTCGGCTTCGACCAGTTCCACACCGTCCATCGTACGGATCGCGGCAGCAAGGTCCTCGACCGCCGCGGCGGTGTCGTGCGGCGGCGCGGGCCGTACGCGCACGACCCAGGGCAGCGGATTTTCGGTGAGCGCCGAAAGCGCCTCGCCGATGCCCGATAGCGCGCGGAACTCGGCGAGGCCCTCGTCGGGGCTCACGAGCAGGGCGCGCTCCACTTCGACGCGCGCCTGGATTGCAGCTGCGGCCTTCTTCGCCTGCTCGGCGGTCATCGGGAGGCGCAGGTAGACCGAGAGCTGCACCGTGTCGCCGAGGTCCGCGGTCACGGCGCGGGCATTCGCGACCACGAGCCAGAGTGCGGTCGGGAGCGCGAGCGCGATGCCGATGACGACGACGGTGAGCGCGGTCGCGAACGGCTGGCGCGCGAGCCGCCCCAGCGAACCCACCAGCGACTGCGCATGCCGCTCGAACCAGGTCGCGAGCGCGGCGCCGGGCCCGCGCCTTCCCGGCCGCGCCGCGCGCAATTCCTCAGGCAGCGACATGTGAACTGGCGGCGAGGCGCCCCTGCTCGATGTGGATGCGCCGCGCGCGAAAGCGATCGAGCAGGTGCACGTCGTGCGTCGCGACCATCACGGTGACGCCGACCGCATTGAAGCGGTGGAACAGGTTCATGACCTCGAGCGCGAGGTCCGGGTCCAGGTTTCCCGTCGGCTCGTCGGCGATCAGCACGGGCGGCTTCGTGATCACGGCGCGGGCGATGCCGACGCGCTGCTGCTCGCCGGCCGAGAGCTCGAGCGGGAACACGCGTTCCTTGCCGAGCAGGCCGACCTGGTCGAGCGCCGCACGCACGCGCTTGTCCATCTCGCGCCGTGGCACGCCCGCGATCGCGAGCGGCAGCGCCACGTTGTCGTACACGGGCCGGTCGTCGAGCAGGCGATGGTCCTGGAACACGACGCCGACCAGGCGGCGGAAGGCCGGGATCGAACCGCGCCTCAGGGACGCCGTGTTGCGGCCGTTCACGACTACCTGGCCGCGGCTCGGGCGCTCGAGCAGCGCGATGAGGCGCAGCACCGTGCTCTTGCCGGCGCCCGAATGACCGGTCAGGAACGCCATCTCGCCGGACTCGAGCTCGAACGAGAGTTCCGAGAGCGCCTCGCGCCCGTTCGGGTAGCGCTTGAACACGCGGTCGAAGCGGATCATGCGCCGGCTCCGGGGGCGGGGCGCAGCAGGCCATCCACGTAGGCGGCGGCGTCGAACACGCCGAAGTCCTCCGCCTGCTCGCCGACGCCGACGAACCGGATCGGCAGCGCGAAGCGGCGTGCGAGTGCCACGACGATGCCGCCCTTCGCGGTGCCGTCGAGCTTGGTGACGATGATGCCGGTGACGCCGACCGCGGCCCGGAATTGCTCGGCCTGGCGCAGGGCGTTCTGCCCGAGCCCGGCGTCGAGCACGAGCAGCACCTCGTGCGGCGCATCCGGGTCCTGGCGTTTCAGCACGCGCGCGATTTTGGCCAGCTCGTCCATCAGGTGCGACTGAGTATGCAGCCGGCCGGCCGTGTCCGCGATCAGCACGTCGATGCCGCGCGCGCGCGCCGCCTGCAACGCGTCGAATACGACCGAAGCCGGATCGGCGCCCGGCGGCTGCGAGACGAGTGGCACATCGTTGCGGGAGGCCCATACCGCGAGCTGCTCGACCGCCGCGGCCCGGAAGGTGTCGCCGGCCGCGAGCATGACGGAAAGTCCTTCGTCGCGCAGGCGCCGCGCGAGCTTGCCGATCGTGGTCGTCTTGCCGCTGCCGTTCACGCCGACCACGAGGATCACGTAGGGACGCCGCGCGCGGTCGATCGCGAGCGCCCGCTGCACCGGGCGCAGCATGGCGACGAGCCTGTCCCGCAGGGCCGCGATGAGCGCGTTCGCGTCGCCGAGCTCCTGACGCTCGACCATCCGGTGCAGGTCGGACAGCAATTCCTGGGTCGCCTCGACACCCACGTCCGCCGCGAGCAGGCGTGTCTCCAGTTCCTCGAGCAGCGCCGCATCGATCTTGCGGCCCGGTAGCAGGTCGGCAACCCAGGACGCGCCGCGATTGACGCGCGCGCGCAGGCGAGCGAGGAAGCCGGCATCGGTGCCGGCGGGCCGCGAATCCGTCATGCGCGAACGGGCCGCGCGCGCCCTCAGGGCTCCAGAATCCCCGGGTTCGCGATCAGGAACGCGGCGCCGCCGCTCGAGACCAGCGAAGCCGCGTGGGTCTGCATCTCGGTGGTCACCGCGAGGCTCGTGGTCGGGTCGAGCAGCGAGCCGTGAGACCCGCTCGTGAAATGCACCCAGCGCCCGCCGTTGGCCGCGACGCCGTTGAAGCCCGCGGCGTTCGCCTTCACCCAGGGCGCGGCGTTGACCAGCCGCTGGGTCGCCACGTTCGGCACTACCGTGTCGTTGATCACCTGGGTGAGCAGCGTCGGCCGGGCGACGAAGGTGGCGGCGACGTAGTTGAGCGGGTCGCCGGAATCGATCGCCGCCTGTGAGTTGCGGAAGAAATTCTCGTACAGCGTGAGGCCGGGCACCAGGCCATTGGCGGCGAGGCCGGCATTGACCGTGGGCGACAGCGCCGCCGACTCCCGCAGCAGGTTCGCGACGCCGCCGCCCGGCACGTTCAGGTAGGCCGACTGCGTCGCGACCGGCAGCGCATTTGCGACGGTGCCCACGATGCCGCCGAGCGAGATGCCCGCGTAGTGGATGCGCGTGCCGTCGATGTCAGAAGTGGTGTCACCATCGAGGTCGAGCGCCGGCAGCGAGCGGGCCAGCTGCACGATGTCGATCGCAGCCTGGCGCAGGTTGTCGCGGCTCGTGAGAATGCTCGTCAAGTTGATGATGTGCGTGCCCGAGAGGTCGATCTGCCCGTCAGCGGGCGGCGCGCCGGTCGCATTGTTGACGAGGTCGAGGTTGAACGTGCGTTCGTTGGCGCCCTGGAAGAACGGATTCGCCGCGCTCGTTATGCCGTGCAACGGGATATCGATCGCCGCGACCGCGAAGCCCTGCACCGCGTAGGTCGCGGCGATCGCGGCCGATTGGGTGCGGTTGCCGCGCAGGCCATGCTGGAAAATGACGACCGGCCACCCGCTCGCCGGCTCCATGCGGCCCGACGCCGCGTTCGGCACCGTCACGAACAGCGGGATCGTGAGCGTCGCCTGCGACACCGGCACCGGATTGAAGCGCGTCAGATGGGTCGACGTCGGCGCGCCCGGGGTCGGGTCCAGCGTGAATGCATTGCCGCGCCAGGAACCGGTCAACGGTGCCGCGGGGTTGTGGTAGTAGGGGATCGTCAGCGTGCCGGCGTAGACATCGGCGACTGGCGGCAGCGGGAGGCCCAGCTGCGAGAGATTCAACCCGGTCGCCGCCGCGACGATCGGCCTCGGCACCGCGAGGGCGGCCGCGATGTTGAGCGTGTCGCGCGTCGCCTGGGTCGAGAACGAGAAGGTCAGCACCACGTTTGCGGCAGGCGAACCGACGGCGCCGGCGATCGCGAGATGGGCGGCGGTCAACTGGCAGATGAGATTGATGGTGCCCGCGAGCGAGGCGCAGGTCGGCAGCGCGGCCTTGATCGTCGCGTAGTCGGTGTCGGGCGTGGCCACGGTGCCGGTCGTGCTCCGCAGCCCGTTCGTCAGGATGACGAGATACCCGCGGTTCGTGGCGCCCATCGAGGGCGACAGCGGGCGCAGCGGAATGATCTCGAGCGTCGCGCCGGCCGAGTCGATCGTGGGCTGGACGCGCGCGGTGTAGTCGGTCCCGAAGACGAGGACGCCGCGCGGGCCGACGCCAATCGTGGCCTTGGTCGCGTTGTCGATGTTGACCTCGACGACGCGCACGGTCGCACCGGAGATCGTCGCCGCATTGATCGCCGACGTGAAGCGCGCGGAGGCCGGCCCGACGGTCGAATAACCGTCGAGGGCGTTGAGCGCGGCGTGGTGCGGCGTCACCGCGGCGAGCGAGGCGGGGATGTTCAGCGTGCCGTCCCTTACTACCGATCCGCTGAAGTAGAGGTCAGTCGGAAACGGCAGGATGCCGGGTCCCAGCCGGAAGAACGGCGCGAATGCAGGCGCGGCGGCCGGCGGCGCCGGCGGCGCGTTATTGCCGGAGGCCGTGTTGGTCGGGCCGATGCCGTCCCGCGACGATCCGCCGCAACCCACGAGCACCAAGCCAGTGAACAGGGCGGCAGCGACGATACGAATCCTCATGGCAGAAGCTCCGGCAAGTGTGGACACCGTTCGGGGCGCGTATCATCGCGCTCGTTCGTTTCGGGCCAGACTACGCTGCGTCCGAATCGTCCCGCAAGTCTAAGGGATTGGCGTCGGTCGATGCGTCGGAATCGCAGCCGCGGCGCGCACAATGCGCTGCAAAAAAAGCCTGGGTACGTGCGTATCATTGGCGGCCGCTGGCGCGGGCGCCGGATTCCGGTTGCCCCGGGTGCCGGCTTGCGCCCGACGCCCGACCGGGTGCGCGAGACCCTGTTCAACTGGCTGACACCTGCCATCAGCGGCAGCCGCTGCCTCGACCTGTTCGCAGGCACTGGCGCGCTCGGTCTCGAGGCCGCCTCGCGGGGCGCCGCCGAGGTGGTGCTGGTCGAGCGGGACCGCGAGGCTGCTGCGCGCCTGCGCGATGCCGCGGCCGCGCTCGCGCCGATGGAGGCGAGAGTGGTCGAAGCGGATGCACTCTCTTGGCTCGGAGGCCCCGCGCGGCCCTTCGACATCGTGTTCCTGGACCCGCCATTCGACGCGGACCTGCTCCCCGCCGCCATGCGCGGGCTCGAATCAGGCGGCTGGCTTGCGCCGGGTGCGCGGATCTACCTCGAGGCGCCTGCGGCGCAGGGCCCGCTTGCATTGCCGGCCGGCTGGACGCTCCACCGCACCGGGCGCGCCGGCGCCGTCGGGTATCATCTGGCGCTGCGGCCTGCGGCGGGCAGGGAGGGTCGGGGGTGAATCTGAAACGCAGCGCGGTTTATCCCGGCACCTTCGACCCGATCACCAACGGCCACCAGGACCTCGTGCGCCGCGCGGCCGGCATCTTCGACCGCGTCGTGATCGGCATCGCCGCGAACCCGGGCAAGGCCCCCATGTTCCCGCTTGAGGCCCGCGTCGAACTCGCGCGGCGGGTGGTGGAGGACCTGCCCAACGTAACGGTCATCGGCTACGCCGGGCTCACCGTGGATTTCGCGCGTGAGCAGGCCTGCGGCGTCGTGCTCCGCGGCCTGCGCGCGTTGTCCGACTTCGAGTTCGAGTTCCAGCTCGCGAACATGAGCCGCCACCTCGCGCCCGACGTGGATTACGTGTTCCTGACCCCGAAAGAACAATTCACTTTCATCTCGTCGACGCTGGTGCGCGAGATCGCGCTCCTGGGAGGGGACGTTTCGCGTTTCGTGCCCCCGATCGTCGCCGAGGCGCTCGCAAAGCGCCGCGCCGCACGCGGCTGACGCCCGGCTCCTTCAGCGCTGGCAGCGCGGGCACCAGTAGGTGCTGCGCTGCCCTTGCATGAACTGGCGGATCGGCGTGCCGCAGCGCCGGCAGGGCTTGCCCGCGCGTTCGTAGACGAAGAGCCGCTGCGCGAAGTACCCCGGCATGCCGGAGGGATTGACGTAGTCGCGAAGCGTCGTGCCGCC
>JBQTKI010000076.1:0-12924 GCA_052386275.1 Gammaproteobacteria bacterium | reverse complement strand
CTTGCGCCCGAGGCAACGCTCCAGCACCTCGATGTAGTGCATGAGCTCGACCGGCTGGTTGTTGCCGATGTTGTAGAGCCGGTAGGGCGCTTTGCTCGTCGCCGGATCGGGCGCGTCGCCATTCCATGTCGGATTCGGTTGCGCCACGCGGTCGAGCGCCGCCACCACGCCGCCCGCGATGTCGTCGATGTAGGTGAAGTCGCGGCGGTGGTTGCCGTAGTTGAATACTTCGATCGGCTTGCCCGCGAGGATGTTGCGGGTGAACGTGAACAGCGCCATGTCCGGCCGGCCCCAGGGGCCGTAGACCGTGAAGAAGCGCAGCCCCGTCACCGGCAACGAATACAGCGACGCGTAGGTGTGCGCCATCAGTTCGTTCGCCTTCTTGGTCGCGGCGTAGAAGGAGAGCGGGTGGTCCACGTTGTCGTGCACCGAGAACGGCATCCTGGTGTTCGCGCCATAGACCGAGCTGGTCGAGGCGTAGACGAGGTGCTTGACGCCGTGGTGACGGCAGCCCTCGAGCACGTGCAGCGTGCCGGTCAGGTTGCTGTCGGCATAGGCGTGCGGGTTCTGCACCGAGTAGCGCACGCCCGCCTGCGCGCCGAGGTGCGCGACGCGCTCAAACTTCCCGCGCGCAAACAGCGCCTCCATGCCCCGGCGGTCCGCGAGGTCCTGCTTCTCGAAGCGGAAGTTCCTGCGGGCCTGCAGCCGCGCGAGCCGCGCCTGTTTCAGCGACGGATCGTAGTAGGGATTCAGGTTGTCGAGGCCCGTCACTTCGTCGCCACGCGCCAGCAGGGCCTCGGCCACGTGATAGCCGATGAAGCCCGCGGCGCCCGTGACGAGCACGTGCATCAGAGCCGGCCGTCCACGTCCCGTTTCCGAAACACGTACTTGATGTCGTAGATCACGTGCCGCGGCCGGGCGAGTCGACGGATCTCGGCCGGTTTCATGGCCTTGAACTCGCGATGGCCGACCGTGAGCACGATCGCGTCGTAGCGCCCGCGCCCTGGCTTCGCGATCGGCCGGATGCCGTACTCGTGCTTCGCTTCCTTCGGGTTCACCCAGGGATCCCAGACGTCCACGCGCGCGCCGTAGCCTTCGAGTTCGCGCACCACGTCGGCGGCCTTGGAATTGCGCAGGTCCGGGCAGTTCTCCTTGAAGGTGAGGCCCATGACGAGCACGCGCGCGCCGGTTGCGAGGATGCGCTTTCGGGTCATCAGGCGCACGACCTGGCTCGCGACGTAGAGCGCCATGTTGTCGTTGATGCGCCGGCCCGCGAGGATCATCTCGGGGTGGTAGCCGATCTGCTCAGCCTTGTGGGTCAGGTAATAGGGGTCCACGCCGATGCAATGCCCGCCCACCAGGCCGGGCCGGAACGGCAGGAAGTTCCACTTGCTGCCGGCCGCCTCGAGCACCTCTTCGGTGTCGATGCCGAGCCGGTTGAAGATCATCGCGAGCTCGTTGACGAGCGCGATGTTGACGTCGCGCTGCGTGTTCTCGATGACCTTGGCGGCCTCGGCCACGCGCAGCGACGACGCTTTGTGGGTGCCCGCTTTGACGATCGAGCCGTACAGCTTGTCCACGAAATCGGCCGCCTCCGGCGTCGAGCCCGAGGTCACCTTGCGGATCGTCGTGAGCCGGTGCTGCTTGTCGCCCGGGTTGATGCGCTCGGGGCTGTAGCCGGCATAGAAGTCGCGGTTGAACCTGAGTCCCGACTGCCGCTCGAGGATCGGCACGCAGATCTCCTCGGTGCAGCCCGGGTACACGGTGGACTCGTAGATGACGATGTCGCCGCGCTTCAGGACCTGGCCCACCGACTGGCTCGCGCGCACGATCGGCGTGAGATCGGGCCGCTTGTGCTCATCGATCGGCGTCGGCACGGTGACGATGAAGACGCGGCAACGGCGCAGGTCCTTGAGCCGCGAGGTAAAGCGCAACTGTCTCGCGGCGCGCAGCTCGCGGCGGTCCACTTCCAGCGTGCGGTCGCGGCCGCGCTCGAGTTCGGCGATGCGCGCGGCGTTGACGTCGAAGCCGGTGGTGTCGTAGTGGCGGCCGAACTCGACCGCGAGCGGCAGGCCGACATAGCCCAGGCCGATCACGCCGATGCGGCACTTGCGCAGACCCGGGATCGGAGTTGTCTTCGATGCCATGCAGGAACCTCAGAGCAGGAACAGGACGCCGGCGACCGCCGCCGCCGTCATGGTGACGAGATACGGCAGCGCCATCCACACCATGCGGAAATAGGACAGCCGGATCAAGGGCGCGAGCGCGGAAGTCAGCAGGAACAGGAAGGCAGCCTGGCCGTTCGGGGTCGCGATGCTCGGGATGTTGGTGCCCGTGTTGATCGCGACGGCCATCGCTTCGAACTGCTCGCGCGTCACGGCGGCCGACAGGAACGCCTGCTTGACTTCCGAGATGTAGATCGTCGCGACGAAAACATTGTCGCTGATCGCGGACAGGAAGCCGGAGGCCCCGAACAGCGCGAGCGTCTGATCGCCGAGTTCGAGCGCCAGCACCCGGTCGAGGAACGGCCCGAACAGGTCCTGCTGGTGGATTACGCCCACGATCGCGAAGAACACGGCGAGGAGCGCCGTGAACGGCAGCGCCGCCTCGAACGCCTTGCCGAGGCGTCCCTCCTCGACCACGCCCGCGAACGCCGTCGCCAGCACGATGGTCATCAGCCCGATGACGCCCACCTCGGCCACGTGGAAGGCGAGCGCGCCGACCAGGAGCAGCGCGACAGCGGCCTGCACGATGATCACCTGGCGATGCTTCGGCGTCATCTGCGCGGACTCATGCCGCTCGAACTCGACCAGCACCTCGCGCACCGATGCGGGCATCGGCGTGCCGTAGCCGAACCAGCCGAGTTTCTCGACCACCAGGCAGGTCAGGAACCCGGCCGCGACCGTGGGTACGGTGACGGGCGCCATCTCGACCGCGAAGCGGATGAAGTCCCAGCCGGCTTCCTTGCCGATCAGCAGGTTCTGCGGCTCGCCGACCAGCGTGCAGACGCCGCCGAGGGTCGTGCCGACCGCGCCATGCATCATGAGGCTGCGCAGATAGCCGCGGAACTGCTCGAGGTCCGCATCGGGGTGCGCACGCGCGCAGGCGACGCGATGGTAGACATCGTAGAAGCCCGCCGCGACCGTGATCATGACCGCGAGCACCGTGAGCGCATCGAGGAATGCCGAGAGCACGGCGGCCACAAACGAGAACAGGAGCGCGAGCGCGACGTTCGAGTGAACCCGCACCAGGAGCCTGGTGAAGGTGAACACCAGCATCTCGCGCAGGAAGTAGATGCCGGCCACCATGAACATCAGGAGCAGGATGACCGGCAGGCCGGTTTCGATCTCGTGATAGATGCCGGCCGGGGACACGAGACCCATCAGCGCCGCCTCGATCGCCAGGAGCCCGCCCGGCTGCAGCGGATAGCAGCGCAGCGCCATCATCAGCGTGGCGATGAACTCGAGCAGCATCGCCCAGCCCGTGAACACCGGGCCGAACGCGGCGAGCAGCAGCGGGTTCGCCGCGAGGCAGGCGACGATCAGCCACTTGTACCAGTCGGGCGCATGGCCCAGGAAGTTGCGCCAGAAGGCCCCGGCCAGCGTCCCCGTCATCCCTCCTCCGCGGATCCGGGCAGCGCCCGGAACAGGGCGCGATGGCCCGAGGCGCGCTCGATCGCGGCGAGTGCTTCCTCGTGCGCGGCGAGTTCCGCGGGCGTCGCGCGGATTACGGGGATGCGCACTTCGCCACGTCGCGCGCGCCGCGCCTCGATTTCCTCCTGCTCGCGCTCCGCGAGGCCGTGATCGAGCGACAGCGCCGCCTGCCCGCCGCTCATTGCCAGGTAGACATCGGTCAGGATGCGCGCGTCGAGCAGCGCGCCATGCAGGTCGCGCCCCGAGTGGTCCACCTTGTAGCGCTTGCAGAGCGCATCGAGGCTGTTGCGCTGCCCGGGATGCAGGCGGCGCGCGAGCGCGAGCGTGTCGAGCACGCGGCAGCAGTCGGCGATCGTGCGGCCCACGCCAGCGCGGGCGAGCTCGGCGTCCAGGAAGCCGACGTCGAATTCCGCGTTGTGGATCACGAGCTCGGCGCCTTCGACGAAATCGAGGAACTCCTGCGCCACCTCGGCAAACCGCGGCTGTGCTACCAGAAACTCGTTGGTGATGCCGTGCACGGCGAGCGCGCCGGGCTCGACTTCGCGCTCCGGCCGCAGGTAGCGGTGCCAGGTGCGGCCGCTCGCGCGCCGGTGGACCAGCTCGATGCAGCCGATCTCGATGACGCAGTGGCCCTCGGAGAGCTCGAGGCCGGTGGTTTCGGTGTCGAGGACGATCTGGCGCACGGCCGGCAATGTTATCAGGTCAGTTCGTCGATGCCGCGGTTCGCGAGCGCGTCCGCACGCTCGTTTTCCGGGTGCCCGCTGTGGCCGCGCACCCAGTGCCACTCGATGTCGTGCCGCGCGGCGAGCTCGTCGAGCCGCTGCCACAGGTCCTGGTTCTTGACCGGCTTGCGATCCGCGGTGCGCCAGCCACGCTGCTTCCAGTCCGCGAGCCAGCTCCGGATGCCCTCGCGCACATACTTCGAATCCGTGTAGAGCGCGACTTCGCAGCGCCGCTTGAGCGCCTCGAGCGCGCGGATCGCCGCGGTCAGCTCCATGCGGTTGTTGGTGGTCTCGCGCTCGCCGCCGTAAATCTCCCGCTCGCGACCCCGGTGCCGGAGGATCGCGCCCCATCCGCCCTCGCCCGGATTCCCGCGACAGGCGCCATCGGTGTAGATCTCGACCCGGCTCAAGACGCGCGCCGTGCCGCGGGCTCGGCCAGCCCGCCGATCACCGCAGCGCGCAGGCGGTTGCGCAGCCGCATCGGCGTCATCGAGTAGACGCGCTTGCGCGCGTGCAGCAGATAAGCGCCGTAGAGGAAGCGCTGTGCCCCGCCCACCTCGAAGCCGAGGAGCTTGAGCCAGTCGGAGAGCCGCCGCGCGCCGATCGTGCGCCGGATGCCCGGCGGGCTGCCGCCGCGCGTGAAGAAGCTGCGCAGCGACCACAGACTCCAGGGCTCGAAGCCGAGCACCAGGAGCTCGCCTTCGCCGGTGAGCACGCGCCCCGCCTCGCGCAGCACCTCGTGCGGATCGCGCGCATATTCGAGCGTGTGCGGCAAGAGCATCACGTCCACGCGGTCGGACTGCAACGCGAGCTCCTCCGGTTCGCACACGAGTGCGACGCCATCACCGCGCACGCGGGCCACGAGCGAGCTCCTGCGCGTGCGGGCGAGCGCGAGGAAATTCGCGGGAGCGCCCCAGGCGCCGACCTGCAGGCAGTGCAGGCCGAATGCGCATTCGAGCGCCGCGGCCATGAACGCGCGCTCCTGTTGCTGCAGCTTGCCGCCGCGCGGCGCCGCGAGCCAGGCGGCGAGATCCTGCCGGGATGGCCTCATAAGGCCCTGAATTGTCGCATACTTGCGCATGCTCGATGTCCAGCCGATCCCGGCATTCCAGGACAACTACATCTGGATGATCCGGGGTCTTGGTGATCGCGCGGCGGTCGCGGTCGTCGATCCAGGCGACGCGGCGCCGGTGCGCGCGCGCCTCGGGGACGAGGGCCTGACGCTTGCTGCGATCCTCGCGACCCATCACCACGCGGACCACGTCGGCGGTGCCGCGGAACTCGCTGCGACGACCGGCTGCGCCGTCTTCGGTCCCGCGCGCGAGCGATTGCCGCTCGAGGTGCTGCGCCTGTCGGGCGGCGATCGCGCGCAGCTGCCGGCGTTGGGACTCGAGTTCGCAGTCATGGACGTCCCGGGTCACACCGCCGGCCACATTGCCTACTACGGCCACGGCGCCCTGTTCTGCGGCGACACCCTCTTCAGTGCCGGCTGCGGACGCCTGTTCGAAGGGACCGCGGAGCAGATGCTGGCATCGCTGGACGCCTTTGCGAGCCTGCCCGACGCGACGCGCGTGTTCTGCGGCCACGAGTACACGCTCGCCAATCTCCGGTTTGCCTCGGCCGTGGATGCCGGCAACGCCGACATCGCGGATTACGCCCGCAAGGCGGCCGATTTGAGGGCTTCCGGTCGCCCTACCCTGCCCTCGACCATCGGGCTTGAGAAGCGCGTCAACCCTTTTCTGCGAAGTCGGCTTGAAAATGTCAAATTATCGGCGGAACGCCGGGCGGGCAGGCCATTGTCCAACCCCGTTGCGGTGTTCGCCGAGATCCGCAGCTGGAAGGACACGTTTAGATGACGGAAGCACGACTCATGCCGGTCCGCCTCGTGGGCCTCTTCATCCTCGCCGCCCTGGCCGCAGGTTGCGCCAGCGTCGAGCCGACGGTCCCAAGCTCGCTGCCTGACCAACAGATCGTCAACGATCCCGGCGATGCCAGCTCGATCCCCTACCCCGAGGAGCCTGAGACCCCGCCGCTGCCGCTGCCGGTACTCACGGCGCCGGCGCACGACGAGTTGCCCGCCGAGCCGATCGCCTACGGCGATGTGCTGGACCGCATCCGCGGTCGCCTGTCGCTGCCGGACGTGGACCATCCGCGCGTGAAGCGCGAGATCGAATGGCTGCAGCGCAACCCCGATTACGTCGCCCGTGTGTTCGGCCGTGCCCAACGCTACCTGCACTACATCGCGAACAAAGTCGAGGTCGCGGGCCTGCCCGGAGACCTGGCGCTGCTGCCCGTGGTCGAGAGCGCATTCAATCCCTTCGGCTACTCGCGCAGCCACGCTTCCGGCCTCTGGCAGTTCATCGCGCCGACCGGCGAGCGCTACGGTCTCAGGCGCAACTACTGGCAGGACCAACGCCGCGACGTGCTCGAATCCACGCGCGCGGCGCTCGAGTACCTGACGCAGCTGCACGAGCGCTTCGACGGTGACTGGTTCCACGCGATCGCCTCCTACAACTACGGCACCGGCAACGTGCAGCGTGCGATCAACCGCAATCGCGCCCTGCGCCGGCGCACCGACTTCTTTTCGCTGTCGCTGCCCGCGGAGACCCGCGCCTATGTGCCGAAGCTGATCGCGCTCGCGAGGATCGTGCGCGACCCGGCTGCCTACGGCATCTACCTGCCGCCGATCCCCGATGCGCCCTACTTCCGCGTGGTGCCGACCGACGGGCCCGTGGACCTGCGCCTGATGGCCGAGCTCGCGGGCGTCGAAACCGAGGAACTGCACGCCCTCAATCCGTCCTGGAACCGCTGGATCACGGATCCGGAGGGCCCGCACCGCCTGCTGGTCCCCGACGTCGTCGCCGACGGCTTCACGGCGCAGCTCGCGGGACTCGATGCCAACGGCCGTGCGCGGCTCGCCGTGCACACGATCGAGCCCGGCGAGTCGCTCGCCTCGATCGCGGGCAAGTACAAGGTTCCGGAGACTTTCATCGACCGCATCAACGCCGGCCGGCCCGCCGACCTGCAGCCGGGCCAGGAACTGCTGGTGCCCGCGGGCGACGTGTCGCAGTTGCGCGCGGGGCTCGGCTCCGATCTCGAGCGGCGCATCCATCGCGTCAGGAGCGGCGAGTCGCTGTGGAGCATCTCGCGCCGCTACGGCATGACGGTGTCGCAGCTCGCGCGCATGAACGGCATTTCCACCCGGTCCTTGTTGCATCCCGGCCAGCGCCTGCAGGTATCGGGCGGCGGCGGCGCGACGCTGGCGGCGAATGAAGCGTTGCCGACCTCGGGAAAGGTCAACTACACGGTACGGCGCGGGGACACGCTCTCGGGCATCGCGCGACGTTTCTCGGTCACGGTGGGCCAGCTGCAGGCCTGGAACAACATGGGCCGCAGCACGGCCCTGCGCGCGGGCCAGCAGCTGACCATCCATGTCGGAGGCAGTTCGGACGTCGGAAGCTGAATCCGGCGGGGGGAAGGGTATGGGATTCCTGGCGGGACGGAAGGCCCTGGTCGTGGGCCTGGCGACCGATCGTTCGATCGCCTGGGGGATTTCGCAGGCGATGAAGCGCGAAGGCGCGGAACTCGCCTTCACCTACCAGAATGACCGCATCAAGGATCGCGTCGTGGAGCTCGCGGGAGAGCTCGGCTCGCAGCTCGTCATGCCGATGGACGTCGGCATCGACGCCGAGATCGACGGCGCATTCGCAAAGCTGGGCGAGGCCTGGGGCGCACTCGACATCCTGGTGCACTCGGTGGCCTTCGCGCCGCGCGAGGCGCTCACGGGCGGCTTCGTCGAGGCGACAACGCGCGAGTCTTTCGCGATGGCGCACGACATTTCGAGCTACAGCCTGACCGCGCTCGCGCGGGCGGCGCTGCCACTGATGCAGGGCCGGCCGGGTGCGATCGTGACGCTCTCGTACCTGGGCGCGGTGCGCTCGATCCCAGCCTACAACGTCATGGGCCTCGCGAAAGCGAGCCTGGAGGCCAACGTGCGCTTCCTGGCGGCGGACGTCGGCCCCAAGGGCATCCGCGTCAACGCAATTTCCGCGGGTCCGATCAAGACCTTGGCCGCAGCGGGCATCCCGGGCTTCCGCAAGATGCTGCACCATGTCGAGCAGGTGGCACCGCTCAAGCGCAACGTCACGATCGAGGACGTCGGCAACGCCGCCGCCTTCCTCTGCTCCGACCTCGCGGCGGGGATCACCGGCGAAACGCTGTACGTCGACGCGGGCTATTCCCACGTCGGCATGAGTTTCCCCGAATAGCGACTACTGGAACAGCTGCGGGTTGACGTCGACTTTGGCGTTCGCCCGCATCGCGGTGACGTAGGTCGCGGCATCCGCGAGCTCGCTGCGCTGGCGCGCGTCCTGCGACTGCCGCTGCCGTTCCTCGGGCGCGAGCGCTGCCGCCGACCCCGGCCGTACCGCGCTCACGCGCCAGACCGCGCTGTCACCGCTGCCGAGCGTCGCCGTGCCGTAGCTCGGCCTGCCCTGCGGCACCGGCGCGCGAAACGTCTCGAGCTTGACGTCCGGCGGCAAGGCCGGGTCGTCGCGGCGCATGAGGCGCAGCGGCGAACTCGAGGCCTGCCAGGCTTTGGTCGCCTGGTCCCAGGCCGCGCCGCCCTGCAGTTCCTGCGCGATGGCGGCTGCGCGCGCCGCGGCGAGCTTCTGCGCCGCCTCGAGCCTGGCGGCCTCGACCACCAGCGCGCGCACCTCATCGAGCGGCCGCGCCTTCGCCGGCTCGTGCGCGGTCACGCCGAGCGCGATGACCCGGCCCGGTGCCACTTCGATCGTGCGCAGTTCGCGCCCGGCGAGCACTTCCTGCGCGAAGACGGCGTCCACGACTCCCGGCAGCGCGCCGATTTCGCCGCCGCCGTCGTGCGTGAACCCCGCGGCGCGGCGCACCGGCAGGCTCATCTTCGCGGCCAGTGACTCGATGTCGCCGGCGGCCTCGAAGGCGAGCGTATCGAGCTCCTCCTGACGGTCACCAAATGCCTTCTCGACCTGCGCCGCGCGCAACTCGCGCGCCAGTTCGGCACGGACCTCGTCAAAGCCGCGCGTGCTGCCGCCCTCGACCTGCTCCAGCTTGATCACATGCCAGCCGAATTCGCTCTTGACCGGGCCGCGGATCTCGCCCGGCTGCATCGCCCAGACCGCGTCCGCGAAGGCCGCGACGAAATCGCCCTTTTCGGCCAGCCCAAGATCGCCGCCCGCTTCCTTCGAACCCGGGTCGTCCGACAGCTCGCGCGCGAGTGCGGCGAAGTCCTCGCCCGCCCTGGCGCGCGCATGGGCGGCCTGCGCGCGGGACTCGCCGTCCGCGCGCCCCGCCTCGACCAGGATGTGGCGCGCACGGCGCCGGCTCGGCGTCGTATAGCGTTCGATGTTCGCCTCGTAGTACTCGCGCAATTCCTCTTCGCCGATCACGGCGTCGGACGCGAACGCGTCGATGCCGAGCTCCACCCACGCGACATCCGCCCGCTCCTCGGTCATGTAGCGATCCTGGTTGGCCTGGTACCAGGCAGCGATCGCGGCCTCGTCGAGCGTCACCGATTGCAGCAGCCCCGCCGCCGGCACGATGACCCAGCCGATCTCGCGCGCCTCCACGCGTAGCGCGACCCCGCGCTCGAACTCGGCCGGCAGCACGAACGCCGAGCTCGAGACGGCGCGGTCGAGCTGGCCGGTGAGCACGAATTGCTTCTGCTCGGCAAAGAAGGCGTCAGGCTGCAGGTTGGCCGAGGCCAGCGCTGCGTGGTAGGCGTCGCGCGAGAACTTGCCGGCGACCTGGAATGCGGGAATCTGCCAGATGGACTCCCACACGCGCTCGTCGGCGACTTCGTAGCGCAGCTTCTGCGTGCGCTGGCGCATGAGCTCCGACTGCACCGCGCGCTCGAGGGCGTTGTTCTGCAGGTTCGCCTTCATCTCCTCCGGCACGCCCGCCGCGCCGAAAGCGACCTCGTAGCGCGACAGCTCGTTCTGGTAGGACTCGAGCACGCGCTCGACCGGTATCTCGCGGCCGTTGACCTCGATGCCGCGGGCCTTGGTGAAGGTGCCGACGCTGACGTCCACGCCCCAGAACACGAATACGACGCCGAGCGCGGCCAGGATTGTGATCGCAAAGATGCCCTTCAGCTTGTCGTGGATGGTCTGGAGCATGGGTTCCGGCACGGTTGCCGCAAAAAACGGGGCGCTAGGTTAGCATGTCCGGCCGAGATTCCCGTAGCCCCGGAGTGTTCGATGAAAGCACTCGCGACCGTCCCTTGCCTGGCCACACTCCTCGCCTTCGCCGCCAATGCCGTGCCGCCGGCAAGACCCCTATTCGCGGCTGCGGACGTGTTCGCGCTCGAGTGGGCGAGCGACCCCGAAATCTCCCCTGACGGCTCCCAGGTCGCCTACGTCCGCCGCTCCTTCGACATCAAGACCGACAAGGGCCGCGGTGCAATTTGGATCGTGAATCGCGATGGCTCCGGCCATCGGCCGCTGGTCGGCGGGGCGACATCCGAATCCAGCCCGCGCTGGTCGCCGGACGGCGGCAGGCTCGCCTTCGTCGCGGCCGATCCCGACGGCGGCGCGCAGATTCATATGCACTGGCTCAAGGACGGCGTCACTACACGCGTCACCAACCTGACGGAGTCGCCCTCGCGCCTCGTGTGGTCGCCGGATGGGCGCTTGCTCGCCTTCGTCATGCGCGTGCCGTTCCGGCACGAGCCGCTCAAGGTCAAGCTGCCCGAGGCGCCCAAAGGCGCGAAGTGGGCGGAGCCCTTGCAGGCGATCGACCGCGTGGTCTATCGCGCAGACGGCGAGGGATTCCTGCCGGACGCCTACCGGCAGGTCTTCGTGGTCCCGGCCGAGGGCGGCACTGCACGCCAGTTGACCGAAGGACCCTGGAATCACGGAACTCTGTCCTGGACGCCGGACGCGATGGAGCTCCTGGTCTCGGCGAATCGCCGCGAGGATGCGGATCTGATGCCGGCCGACAGCGAAGTTCATGCCATCGACATCGCAACTGGCGAGCTGCGCGCACTCACGAAGCGCTTCGGTCCGGACAACGACCCCGCGGTCTCGCGGGATGGCCGCTACGTCGCCTACACGGGCTATGACGACCGCTTCCAGGGCTACCAGCGCGATCGGCTATACGTCCTTCGGCGCGACAACGGCGAGATCCGCGAACTGGCGACCGACCTCGACCGCGACGTGGAGGCGCCGCGTTGGAGCGACGACGGCCGCTCGATCTATTTCCAGTACGACGATCACGGCACGACCCGCGTCGCCGCGGTGGATCTTTCCGGACGCGTCACCAACCTGGTGGACGACCTGGGCGGCGAAGCCTGGTCACGCCCCTACGCCGGCGGCTCGTTCTCGGTCGCGCGCGACGGCAGCATCGCGTATACGGTCAGTGACCCGCTCGCGCCGGCCGACGTCGGCATCTTTGAACGCGGCCGCAAGCGCCGGCTCACGCAACTGAATGCGGATCTCCTGCCGCAGCGCGAGCTGGGCCGCGTCGAGGAACTCTGGAGCACCTCGCCGGTGGACGGCCGGCGCATCCAGAGCTGGATCCTGCGCCCGCCCGGCTACGACGCGGCGAAGAAGTACCCGCTGATCCTCGAGATCCACGGAGGGCCCTTCGCGAACTACGGGCCGCGCTTCGCCGCCGAATACCAGCTCTACGCGGCCGCCGGCTACGTCGTGCTGTTCTCGAACCCGCGCGGCAGCACGAGCTACGGCGAGGAGTTCGGCAACCTGATCCATCACGCGTACCCGGGCCGCGACTACGACGACCTGATGTCGGCGGTGGATGCCGCGATCGCCGCGGGCGGCGTGGACGAGAAGCGCTTGTTCGTGACCGGTGGCAGCGGCGGCGGCGTGCTGACTGCCTGGATCGTCGGTCGCACGAACCGCTTCGCCGGGGCGGCGGTGCAGAAGCCCGTGATCAACTGGGCGAGCTTTGCGCTCACCGCGGATCTCACCAACGTGTTCTACAAATACTGGTTCCCGGCACCGCCCTGGGAGGATTACGAGGGTTACTGGCGCCGCTCGCCGCTGTCGCTGGTCGGCAACGTGACGACCCCGACCATGGTCGTGACGGGCGAACAGGACTATCGCACGCCGATCTCCGAATCGGAGCAGTACTACCAGGCCCTGCGCCTGCGCGGCATCCCTACGCTGCTCGTGCGTGTGCCGGGCGCCCCGCACTCCCTCGACCAGCGCCCCAGCCAGCTCGCCTCGCGCATCGCCCATATCCTCGCCTGGTTCGCCAGGCACGACCCCTTCTCGTCGTCGCCTGCATCGGACCCGGCCGAGGCGACCCCACGAGCGAGTGAGTAAAGATCGGCCGAACGAGCGAGTGGGGGTCGACTCGGCCGGGCCCGACGCGTGCGCCAATGAAAAAGGGCCGTCATGACTGACGGCCCTCGCGAGGATGCTGGCGGAGCGGACGGGACTCGAACCCGCGACCCCCGGCGTGACAGGCCGGTATTCTAACCAACTGAACTACCGCTCCAGGTCACTGGTGGGTGCTGCAGGTCTCGAACCTGCGACCTTCGCCTTGTA
>JBQTKI010000075.1:0-43539 GCA_052386275.1 Gammaproteobacteria bacterium | reverse complement strand
GAGCCCCGGGTCGAAACGGAGCCGATCGTCTACGAGCAGCCGCTCAACGAGCGGATGCGCGGCTTCATGCGGCTCGAGTTCCTGTGGCAGCAGCTCTCCTACCACGCCGGCCTGCCGAACGCCTGGTCGAGCCGTTCCGCGGTCGGCAGCCTGCTCGAGATCCTCGCGATCACCTCGCGCGGCGACGCGCGCGGCGACGTGCTCAAGGAGCTCGAGCGCCAGATGTCCGCGTTGCGCGATTTCCAGAACCGGCCGGGGGTGGACGGCGCGCGGCTGCGCGCGGTGCTGTCGGCGCTGATGCGCCGGCGCGAGGAGCTGAACGCGGCCGGCGCCAACTTCCTGCAGAAGCTGCGCGAGTCCGAGTTCCTGAACGCGATCAAGCACCGCAGCGCGATCCCCGGCGGCACCTGCGAGTTCGACCTGCCGGACTTCTTTCACTGGCTCAACCTCGAGCCGGATGCGCGCGAGGCCGACCTCGCGGGCTGGCTCGCGACGATCCGCCCGCTGTGCGAGTCGGTCTCGGAACTGCTGTGGATCACGCGCGAAAACGCGCGGGCGCGCGAGGAGACTGCGGCGGGCGGCGTGTTCCAGATCACCTTCGAGCGCGAGCGGCCGGCGCAGCTCCTGCGCATCACGCTGCCCGGCGCGTCGCGGCTCTATCCGGAGGTCAGCGGCAGCCACCACCGCTGCTCGCTGCGCTTCCTGCGCTGGAACAGTGTGCACAGCCGCCCGGTGCAGGCGACCGAGGACGTCACCTTCGTCCTCGCGATCTGCCAATGACCGCCGTGGCGCTCGAAGTCGCCTGCCCGCGCTGCGGCCGCCGCCGCGAGTGGCACGGCAACCCGTTCCGGCCGTTCTGCTGCGAACGCTGCAAGCTGATTGATCTGGGCGGCTGGCTGGAAGAGCAGCACGCGATCCCGGGCGAGGCCGCGGAAATCCCCGAGGCCGACGCCAAGCACTGAAAAGGTGTCAGACACCTTACTCTCCACCGCAGAAAAGGCGTCTGACACCTCCTGAAGGGCTTACTGCATGCCCAGGTGCTTCACGAGGAAGGCCCACTGGTTGGCCCAGTCCTCGACCAGCATCCAGGTGGGCTTGCCCGCGCCGTGACCGGCACGGGTCTCGATGCGGATGATCACCGGGTTCGCACAGCCCTGCGCGTGCTGCAGCGCCGCCGCGAACTTGAAGCTGTGCCAGGGCACGACACGATCATCGTGGTCGGCCGTGGTCACGAGCGTCGGCGGGTAGCAGCGCCCCGGCTTCAGGTTGTGCACCGGCGAATAGGCGGCCAGCGCGCGGAACTGGTCCGGGTCCTCGACGGTTCCGTAGTCTGACGACCAGGCGTAGGCGTTCGCGCTCGCGGTGTGGTAGCGCAGCATATCCATGACGCCGACGCCCGGCAGCGCCGCGCCGAACAGCTCCGGCCGCTGCGCCATCGCCGCGCCGACCAGCAGCCCGCCGTTGCTGCGGCCGTGGATCGCGAGCTTGTCGGGTCGCGTGTACTTCTCCGCGATGAGCCATTCGGCGGCCGAGATGAAGTCGTCGAATACGTTCTGCTTGCCGGTCTTGGTGCCCGACTTGTGCCAGTCCGCGCCGTACTCGCCGCCGCCGCGCAGGTTCGCGACCGCGTAGACGCCGCCCTGCTCCAGCCAGGCCGCGACCGCAGCGCTGTAGGTGGGCGTCAGCGAAACGTCGAAGCCGCCGTAACCGTAGAGGAGCGTAGGGCCGGCGCCATCCTGCTTCGCGTCCCTGCGGCGCGTGATGAACATCGGCACGCGCGTGCCGTCCTTGCTCGCGTAGAACACCTGCTCGGTCAGGTACCGCGACGGGTCGAAGGACACCGTCGGCTTGCGGTACAGGCTCACCTCGTCCTTTTCCACGTCGTAGCGGTAGAGCGTGAGCGGCGTCAGGTAGTCGGTATAGGCAAAGAAAGTCTCCGACTGCGCCGGAGTGTCCGGGAAGCCGATCACGGTGCCGCCGCCGGGCAGGCGGATGTCGCCGCGGCGCGCGCCGTCCGCGCGGTGCACGACGACGCGCGAGCGCGCGTCCTCGAGGTAGCTCGCGATCACGTGGCCGCCGACCAGGCTCGCCTGGTAGAGCGTCGCCGCCGCTTCGGGCACGACCTCGCTCGATTGCTGCGTCTGCGGGTCGATCGCGATCACGCGCCCGCGCGCCGCACCCTGCGTGGTCTTGAAGTAGAGCCGGCCGCCCATCGCGCCCAGGAAGTCGTACAGCCCGTCCCACTGGTCGAGCAGGCGCGCGACCGGCGCGTCCGGCCGCGCAAGGTCGGCGAGGTGGATCGCGTTCTTGTCGAAGCCGTAGGAGATGACGAGCACCAGCCAGCGGCCGTCGTCGGTGACGATGCCGTAGGGGTTGTGGCGGTCGTTGCCGGTGATCTCGTAGACCAGCGAATCTTCGGTCTGCTCCGTGCCAAGGCGGTGGCGGTACACGCGCACCTGCTTCTGGTCGTCGCCACGGCCGTCGGCACCCTTCGGGTAGCGCGAGTAATAGAAGGCGCTCGCGTCCGGCGGCCACGACACCGGCGTGAACTTGGTGTCGTCGATGAAATCCGGCAGGTCGCGGCCGGTTTCCACCTCGCGCACATGCCAGGTGTCCCAGTCGCTGCCGCCGTCGGAGATCGAGTAGGCGACGTAGCGGCCGTCGGGGCTGATCGAATAATCGGCGAGCGACCGGGTTGCGTCCTGGGAAAACGCGTTCGGATCCACCAGCAGGTGTGGCGCGGCGGTCGGCGACTCGGCCCAGTACAGCACGCCCTGGTTCTGGCTGCCCTTCTTCTCGACGAAGAAATAGCGATCGCCCTTCCTGACCGGCATGCGCGACTTGTCGTCGAGCCAGGAATAGCCGTATTGCTCGTAATCCCAGAGCTCGGTGAGCCGCCTGCGGAGCGCCTCGCGCGCCGGGATCGCGTCAAGCACTGGCTGCGCCACGTCGTTTTGCGCAGCCACCCAGCGCGCGAGCTCGTCGGATGGTGTTTCCATCCAGCGGTAGGGATCGGCGACCGTGGTGCCGTGATAGGCGTCAGCGACCGCGCCGCGCGCCGTCGCGGGGTAGCGCAGGCCGGGCTGCGCGCTCGAATCGCCGTTCGCGCTCATGACCGCGGCGGCCGCAAGCGCCGCCGTAACGAAGCCGGATATGACATAGCGGGACACCGTGCTTACACTCCAGTCTGGACCGGGCCCGAAGTCTAGCAAACGGCGCCGCTGGTCCCTGACTTCCCTGCGACAGGACGGAGCGACGATGCGTTCATTCGTGACGGGTCTCGCGGCGAGCTTCGCCCTCGCGCCCGCGTTCGCGGCCGAGCTCACTGTCGAACGGCTGTTCGAGGCGCCGGACCTCGCCGGGCCCTCGCTGCGGCTCACACGCTTCTCGCCGGACGGACGGCTGGTGAGCTACCTGCGCGGCCGCGAAGACGCACCGACCGTCTACGACCTCTGGGCCTACGACATCGCGGCCGGTCGCCATCGCGTGCTGGTGGACGCGCGCGCGCTGGTTCCCGAGGAAGGCGTGCTTTCCGCCGAGGAGGAGGCGCGGCGCGAGCGCCAGCGCATCGCGGCCTTGCGCGGCATCGTGGAGTACGAGTGGTCGCCGGACTCGAAGGCGCTCCTCTTTCCGCTCGACGGCGACCTCTATCACTACGATCTTGGCAAGCCCGCGGCGCAGGCGGTCACCCGCCTGACCGCGACGGACTCGTTCGAAACCGACCCGCGCTACTCGCCCCGCGGACGCTACGTCAGCTTCGTGCGCGAGCAGGACCTGTACGCGGTCGAGGTGGCGACCGGCGCGGAGCGCCGGCTCACGACCGGGGGCGGCGGACTTGTCAGCCACGGCGTCGCGGAATTCATCGCGCAGGAGGAGATGGACCGCAACACCGGTTACTGGTGGTCACCCGACGAGCGGCGCATCGCGTACACGCGCGTGGACGAATCGCCGGTCGCGGAACTCGAGCGTTTCGAGATCGGCGCGGAGGAGATCCGCGTGTTCCGCCAGCGCTATCCCGCGACCGGCGCGGCGAACGCCGAGGTACGACTCGCGATTCTCGACCTCGAAAGCGGCGCGGTCGGCTGGGCCCAGCTCGGCGACGCCGACCACTACCTCGCGCGCGTGCACTGGTTCCCGGAGGGCGACCGGCTGCTGGTGCAGCGCCAGTCGCGCGACCAGAAACGGCTGGACCTGATCGCGTTCCCGGCCGCCGGCGGCGCGGGCGCCCTGCTGTTCTCGGAACAGAGCGCCACCTGGGTTTCACTGCACGATGATCTCTTCTTCCTGCCGCGGCGGCGCGAGATCCTGTGGGCCTCGGAACGCAGCGGCCACCAGCATCTCTATCGCTACGGCTACGACGGCGCCCTCAAGGGGGCGGTCACCGCCGGCGATTGGGACGTGATCGGCGAATGGCAGGGAGCGGCGGTGCGCGGCATCGACGAGCGCCGCGGCCGCGTCTGGTTCATGGCGACGAAAAAGTCGCCGCTCGAACGGCAGCTCTACGTCCTGGACCTCGACGCCGGCACGGCGCGCGAACCGGAGGCGCTGACTTCGCGCGACGGCTGGCACACGGTGACCCTGTCGCTGGACGCACGGCGCATGATCATCGGCTACCACGACCCGGCGCAGCCGCCGCAACTCGCGCTGCACGACGCCGCGGGCCGGCGCCTCGCGTGGCTGATCGAGAACAGGCTCGACGCGCGGCATCCGTTCGCGCCGTACCTGGACGGCTACGTGATGCCTGAATACGGCACGCTGCCGGCCGCGGACGGCACGCCGCTGTGGTGGCAGTTGACCAGGCCCCGCGGATTCCAGCCGGGGAAACGCTACCCCGCAGTGCTCGTCGTGTACGGCGGACCGACCGTGCAGACCGTCGCGCGCCGCTGGACCGACCGGCGCGGGCAATCGCTGCAACTGCTGGCGCAGCGCGGCTACGTCGTGTTCGCGATCGACAACCGCGGCTCGGGCGGGCGCGGGCAGAAGTTCACCGAGGCGCTTTACCGGCGCCTCGGCAATGTCGAAGTGCAGGACCAGCTCGCCGGCGTCGAATGGCTCAAGCGTCAGCCATTCGTGGATGCCTCGCGTATCGGCGTGTACGGCTGGAGCTATGGCGGCTACATGACGCTGATGCTGCTCGGCCGGTCGCCGGGAACTTTCGCCGCCGGCGTTGCCGGCGCGCCGGTTACTGACTGGCGGCTCTACGACACTCACTACACCGAGCGCTACCTCGGCACGCCGCAGGAGAATCCCGAGGGGTACCGGATCTCGAACGTGCTGACCTTTGCGCCCGCGATCCGCGACCGGCTGATGCTGATCCACGGCATGGCGGACGACAACGTGTTGTTCACCCACACAACGCTGCTCGTCCCGGCGCTGGTTGAGAACGGCCGGCTATTCGAAATGGTGCCGTATCCTGGAAGCCGCCACGCCGCGCTGTCGTTCCGCGACACCGGCGTGCACGGCTGGAACGCGATCCTCGATTTCTTCGACCGCCACCTCAAATAAGCGGGGACGCACCCCGATTTCTTGCCCTCGGCAAAAATAGGGGTGCGTCCCCTTTTTTCAGCGGCGGATGGCGCAGCCGTGGGCGCCGGCCTGCTGGAGGTGCACCAGGCGCTTTGCGTCCGCGTGCCAGCCCGAAAACACCGGCACGCCAACGCGGTCGCACAACGGGCGCAGGTAGCGGTCGGCGACGAAGCCATCGGCGGGCGCGAGCACGAGGAAGTGCGCGCCCTCGGCGACGGCAAAGAGCGCGCCTTCGACGTCCGCGCAGTGCGCGCCAATCAGAAACTCGCCGCTGCGGTCCACGTGCAACTGCTGGCCGTGCCAGTGCAATACGGCGCCGTCGCATCCCGCCTGCGCAGCGACGCGCACGACCTCGAATCCGTCACCCATCACGAACACGCGATGCCCGGCGGCGCGCGCGGCCTGCACCGCCCTGCGCTCCGGCCCTCCTTCGCCTGAATCTGGCAGCGGCCACAGGAGCGCTTGCGGGATCGTGCCCACGAGCCCGGTGAGTTCCGCGTTGCTCGCGACGACGCGCGCGATGCGTGGCAATCGAAGCGCCGTCACGATCGCGCGGTCCGCTTCCAGCAGGTCGTGGCGCGGCAGCTCGTCGGGCCGCGCCCAGGCCAGCGCCTGGCAGTCGAGCGGCTTCGGCTCGCCTTCGTAGGAGGCGACCTCCCAGACGTCGAGCCATACGCGCCGGTCGGGGTAGTCGTGGCGCAGGCGGATCAGCCGGCGTGCGTCGCGCACCGCGATGCCGAGCTCCTCGGCCAGCTCGCGCCGCAGGCCGGAGAGCGGGTCCTCGTCCGGGCCGAGCTTGCCGCCCGGGAATTCCCAGCGTCCGGCCATGTGCCGGCCGCGCGGGCGCTGCGCGATCAGGATGCGGCCCTCTGCATCGCGCAAGGCGCCGGCGACGACATGGGTTTCCTGCAGTTCCGCCATCCCTGGGTACCGTTCCGCCGCCCGCCCGGTCTTTTAACCGTCCACCGGCTGCAAGGCGCCGTGGCAATGCTTGAACTTGCGGCCCGAGCCGCAGGGACAGGGCTCGTTGCGCCCGACCTTGCGCTCGCCGCGCACGAAGGGTGCCGTGGCCGCCGCTGGTGCTGCGGCGCCCGGCCGCGCGCCGGGACGGGCCGCGGCAGACGCCGGCGGCGCGGTGAGTTCGGGCGGTGGCGCGTGCTGCAGCTGCATCCTCTGCTGCAGGCGACGGCGGCGCTCCGCTTCCTCGCGCTCGATCTCCTCCTCGGTGCGCACCTGCAGCCGCTGCAGCAGCATCACGGTGTCGCTGCGGATGCGGTCGAGCATCGCGGTGAAAAGCTCGAAGGCCTCGCGCTTGTACTCCTGCTTCGGGGTCTTCTGCGCGTAGGCGCGCAGGTAGATGCCCTGGCGCAGGTAGTCCATGGCCGCCAGGTGTTCGCGCCAGTGCATGTCGAGCTGCTGCAGCATCACCGCGCGTTCGAGGTGGCGCATCACCGGTGCGCCGACCTGCTGCACCTTCGCCTCGTAGGCGGCCTCGATCGCGGCGACCAGCCGTTCCGCGGCCTCCGGCCCCTGGCGCGCCGCGTCCCCGGCGAGCCAGGCCGCGAGGCCCGTGCGCACGCCGAAGTCGCGCTCGATCGCCTGCTCGAGGCCGGCCACGTCCCACTGCTCCTCGACGCTTTCGGGCGGGATGTACTGGTCCACGGTGCCGCGCACCACCTCGGCGCGTACGTCGCGGATCACGCCGCCGATGTCGTCGGTGGACATGATCTCGGTGCGCTGGCGGTAGATGACCTTGCGCTGGTCGTTGGCGACGTCGTCGTACTCGAGCAGGTTCTTGCGCGCGTCGAAGTTGTGGGACTCGACCTTGCGCTGCGCGCGCTCGATCTGGCGCGTCAGCATGCCGCTCTCGATCGCCTCGCCCTCACGCATGCCGACCGTGCGCAGCAGCGACTTGGTGCGCTCCGGGTCGCCGAAGATGCGCATCAGGTTGTCCTCGAGCGACAGGTAAAAGCGGCTCGAGCCCGGGTCGCCCTGGCGGCCCGAGCGGCCGCGCAGCTGGTTGTCGATGCGCCGCGACTCGTGGCGCTCGGTGCCGACGATGTGCAGGCCGCCGGCGCCGATCACCTGCTCGTGCAGGCGCTGCCACTCGCCCTCGAGTTCCTGCGCGCGCGCGGCGACCTGTTCCGGCGCCAGCGCGCCGTCTTTGCGCAGCTGCTCGACCTGCTTGGCGACGTTGCCGCCGAGCACGATGTCGGTGCCGCGGCCGGCCATGTTGGTCGCGATCGTGACGGTGCCCGGGCGCCCGGCCTGGGCGATGATCATGGCCTCGCGCTCGTGCTGCTTCGCGTTCAGCACCTGGTGCGCGATGTCGGCCTCCTTCAAGAGGCCCGAGAGCTTCTCGGAGGTCTCGATCGAGGTGGTGCCGACGAGCGCCGGCTGGCCGCGCGTCACGCAGTCCCGGATGTCCTCGATGATGGCGTCGAACTTGTCCTTCTGGTTCAGGTACACCAGGTCCGAGTTGTCCTTGCGGATCATCGGCTTGTGGGTCGGCACCACGACGACCTCGAGGCCGTAGATCTGCTGGAACTCGAACGCCTCGGTGTCCGCGGTGCCGGTCATGCCGGCGAGCTTCCGGTACAGACGGAAGTAGTTCTGGAAGGTGATCGACGCGATGGTCTGGTTCTCTTCGCGGATGCGCGCTCCTTCCTTGGCCTCGATCGCCTGGTGCAGGCCGTCGGACCAGCGCCGTCCGGGCATGGTGCGGCCGGTGAACTCGTCGACGATGATGACCTCGCCGTTCCTGACGATGTACTCGACGTCGCGGTGGTACAGCACGTGGGCGCGCAGCGCCGCGTTCAGGTGGTGCATCAGGCGGATGCTGGAGGGATCGTAGAGGCTGTCGCCGGCGCTCAGCAGCCCCGCTTTCTGCATCAGCTCCTCGGCCTTTTCGAAGCCGGACTCGGACAGGTGCACCTGGCGCGTCTTCTCGTCGGCGAAGTAATCGCCCTCGCCTTCCTCCTCGGCCTGGCGCCGGAACTTCGGCACCAGCTCGTTGATCCGCACGTAGAGCTCGGTGCTCTCCTCGGCCGGGCCCGAAATGATGAGCGGCGTGCGCGCCTCGTCGATCAGGATCGAGTCCACCTCGTCCACGATCGCGAAGTGCTGGCCGCGCTGCACGCGGTCCTCCAGCCGCTGGGCCAGGTTGTCGCGCAGGTAGTCGAAGCCGAATTCGTTGTTGGTGCCGTAGGTGACGTCGCAGGCATAGGCCGCGCGCTTGTCGGCGGCGGGCTGCCCGCTGGTGATCACGCCGACGCTGAGGCCGAGTGCGCGGTAGATCGGGCCCATCCACTCGGCGTCGCGCTGCGCGAGGTATTCGTTCACGGTGACGACGTGCACGCCCTCGCCGGCGAGCGCGTTGAGGTATACCGGCAGCGTGGCGACCAGGGTCTTGCCCTCGCCGGTGCGCATCTCGGAGATCTTGCCCTCGTGCAGCACCATGCCGCCGATCAGCTGCACGTCGAACGGCCGCATGGCCGTGGTGCGCGCCGCGGCCTCGCGCGCGGTCGCGAACGCCTCGGGCAACAGCTCGTCCTGCGTCTCGCCGGCGGCCAGGCGGGCGCGGAACTTCGCGGTCTGCTCGCGCAGGCCGTCGTCGGACATCGCCGCGAGCGCGTCCGCGAAGCCGTTCGCCAGCTTCACGCGCTCGCCGTAGCGCCGCAGCAGACGCTGGTTACGGCTGCCGAAAATCCGCGTCAGCAAGTTCCGCAATGCCTGGGACCTCGGACCGGGCGTGCGCACCGGGGAGGGACCACGGCGCGGACCGGCCAAAAACCGGTAGTTTACTACGACTCTGTGGAGACGATTTCGTGCGAAACGAGGAACTCAGCGCCGCACGAACGACAGCGGATTCACCGGGCGTCCGTCGCGCAGCACCTCGAAGTGCAGGTGCGTTCCGGTGGAGCGGCCCGTGGATCCCATCAGCGCGATCGCATCGCCGCGCTTGACCGTCTGGCCCGGCGCGACCAGGAGCTTCGCGTTGTGCGCGTAGCGCGTGAGGTAGCCGTTGCCGTGCGTGATCTCGACCAGGCGGCCGTAGCCGCCGTCCGGGCCGGCGTGGCTCACGATACCGTCGGCGACCGCGAGCACGCGCGTGCCCGCCGCGCCCGCGAAGTCGATGCCCTGGTGCTGCGCCTGGCTGCCCTCGAACGGGTCGGTGCGCTCACCGTACAGCGAGGAGATGTAGCCTGCCTCGATCGGGCGCCCGCCTGGCACGATCTGGCGCGCGAGCTCGCGCGTCAGGATCAGGTTCTGCAGCGCGTTGAGCTGGCGGCGGCGATCGTCGATCTGCGCGCCTAGCGAGTCGATCATGTTTTCGAGCCCGGGCACCGTCGGGCCCTCGCCCGCGCCGGTCTTCGGGCCGCCCACGGCGGGGGCCGAATCGAAATCGAACTCGCCGCGCTTGATCTTGGCGAGCTCGGTCAGGTGCCGGCCGAGCGCGTCGAGTCTGAGCAGCTGAGCCTGCATCTGGCCGACCCTGGTGGCGAGCGCGGCCACCTGTTCGTCCACGTTCTGCTCGATGCGCCGCAGTTCGGCGCGCTGCGACGACAGGTCCTCCTGCCAGCGCGCGACGGTATGGTCCGAGATCGGGTTAGGGCCGCCCCATTGGCTGCCGGCGAGCCAGGCGCCGGCCGTGAGGCCCAGCACCGCAAGCCCCGCGGCTGCATACGCGAGCCAGCGTCCGCCGTTCATAATGTTTCTTGGCACCAAGCCCGGTTGGGGCATCCCCTATCGGGGGCAAGGTGCCAAAAAAAGCCTTGAAACTCAAGTACTTTCATAATCTGGCGACACCCGGCGTGGCTCCCAAAACGAAAAAACCGCAGCCCGTCAGCGACTTGCTGGCCGAAGCCCCGGGGCTGATCGCGCGCCTGCGCGAGGGCACGGCCGCGGCCGACCGCGCCTTGGCGGCGTTGCGTCGGCTCTTGCCGCCGGAGCTCGCCGGGCAGGTCTGGGGCGCGGTGCTCGCGGACGGCACGCTCACCGCCTTTGTGCCCTCGGCCGCCTGGGGTACGCGCTTGAGGTACGCGGCGCCCCCGCTGCTGGAACCCCTGGCGAAATCGCTGGGCGAACCGGTCGAGCAGATCAAGGTGAAAGTCCGGGCCGAGCGCCCGCGTTAGGGAAGGTTGGCACGGGTCACGCGATGCTTCCCTAGGCGGTCGCGCCCGCCGTCGTCGCGTAGGAGATCGGCGCCGCGGCCTCGTCGCGGAACGTCACTTCCTCCCAGGCCGTCGCGTCCGCGAGCAGCGCGCGCAGCAGCCGGTTGTTGAGGCCGTGGCCGGACTTGTAAGCGGTATATTCGCCGATCAGCGAGTGGCCGAGCAGGTAGAGGTCGCCGATCGCGTCCAGGATCTTGTGGCGCACGAACTCGTCCTCATAGCGCAGGCCGTCCTCGTTCAGGATCCGGTAGTCGTCGAGCACGATCGCATTGTCGAGCGTGCCGCCGAGCGCCAGGTTGTGCCCGCGCATGGTCTCGAGGTCGCGCATGAAGCCGAAGGTGCGCGCGCGGCTCACTTCCTTCAGGAAGGTCGTGGTCGAGAAGTCCATCGTCGCGCGCTGCGCGTGGCGGCGGAATACCGGGTGGTCGAACTCGATCTCGAAGTTGACGCGGAAGCCCTCGTGCGGCTCGAAACGCGCCCACTTGTCGCCCTCCTTCACCTCGACCGGCTTGCGCACCCGCACGAAGCGCTTGGGCGCCTGCTGCACCTCGATGCCGGCCGATTGCACCAGGAACACGAACGGCCCGGCGCTGCCGTCCATGATCGGGACCTCGCCCGCGGTCAGCTCGATGAAGCAGTTGTCGATGCCAAGACCGGCGAGCGCGGAGAGGAGGTGCTCGACGGTCGAGACGCCGACGCCGTCCACCGCGAGCGTGGTGCCGAGCGTGGTCTCGGTGACGTTGGTCGCGGCGGCCTTGATGTCCACCGGCGGGTCGAGATCCACGCGCCGGAACGCGATGCCGGCGTGGGGCGGCGCGGGTCGCAGCACCATGAGCACCTTGCGGCCCGTGTGCAGGCCGATTCCGGTCGCGCGGATGGAAGTCTTGAGGGTCCGTTGCAGGGCCATGGACAGCTTATTGAAAATTAAGGGGATAGTTTATACCACGGCAGGGGTTGGACGGCCGCGGGCAGCGGAGGTTCGCCCATGGCCGTGACCCCTGTCTCATGGCGCGGGATTCCCTTCCCGCAACCGTGCGCGCGCCGCGCGGCGGCCCGACGCATTGCGCCGGGCGCGTAGCCTCGCACGCGCGACCCGCAGACCGTCACGGTCCGCACCGACCCTCGGCACCGCGACTCTCAGTCGGCCTGGCGCCGCAGGAACGCCGGAATGTCGAGCACGTCTTCGCTGACCGGGCCGCGCAATCCGTCGCCGACCGCGCGCTGCGGCTGCTGGCGCTGGACCGCGGGACGGTCGAGATGGCTGTAGTCCAGCGGCACGGAGCGCGAGCGCGCGGCGACCAGCTTGACGTCCGCGTGGCGGCGCACCCCCGCTGCGGTGGGTGGCGTCGCGGTCACGGGCGCCGCGGCCTTGGCCGGCGTGCGGCCGAGGCCGGTCGCGACCACGGTGACGCGCAGCTCGTCCTTCATCTCGGGCTCGATCACGGTGCCGACCACGACGGTCGCGTCCTCTGCCGCGAACTGCTTGACGGTGTTGCCGACTTCCTCGAACTCGCCGATCGAGAGGTCGAGGCCCGCGGTCACGTTGACCAGGATGCCACGCGCACCCGCGAGGTTGATGTCCTCCAGGAGCGGCGACGACACCGCCATCTCGGCCGCGACGCGCGCGCGGTGGTCGCCGGAGCCGACCCCGGATCCCATCATCGCGAGTCCCGTCTCCGACATCACGGTGCGCACGTCGGCAAAGTCCACGTTGATCAGGCCCGGCCGGGTGATCAGCTCGGCGATGCCCTGCACCGCGCCCTGCAGCACCTCGTTGGCGCGCTTGAACGCGTCGAGCAGCGTGGTCTGGCCGCCCAGCACCTGCAGCAGCTTCTGGTTCGGGATCGTGATCAGCGAGTCGACGTTGCGCGACAGCTCGTTGATGCCGACGTCCGCGATCGAGGCGCGCTTGCTGCCCTCCATCGTGAACGGCCGGGTCACCACCGCGACCGTCAGGATCCCGAGCTCGCGCGCGACCTGCGCCACCACCGGCGCCGCGCCGGTGCCGGTGCCGCCGCCCATGCCGGCGGTGATGAACAGCATGTCGCATCCCTCGATCAGCTCGATGATGCGGTCGCGGTCCTCCATCGCCGCCTGCCGGCCCACCTCGGGATTGGCGCCGGCGCCGAGCCCCTTGGTGATGTTGCAGCCGATCTGCAGCGAGGTCTTCACCTGCGAGTGCTTGAGCGCCTGCGCGTCGGTGTTCACGCAGATGAACTCGACGCCCTCGATGCCGCACTTGGCCATGTGCGCGACCGCGTTGCCGCCGCCGCCGCCCACGCCGAGCACCTTGATCACAGCCGTCTGGCTGTATGAATCCATCAGTTCGAACATGTCCACTCCTCCGCTAGAAATATCCCTGGAACCAGGACTTCATCCGCTCCATCGCCGTCTTCACGCCGTCGCCGACCAGTTTCGGCGCCGGATGGCCGAGGTTCGCCCGGCCGTAAAGCAGCAGACCCACGCCGGTCGCATGGATCGGGTTCTTCACCACGTCGCCGAGACCGGTCACGCCCTGCGGCGCGCCGAGGCGCACCGGCACGTGGAAGATCTCCTCGGCGAGCTCGACCGCGCCTTCCATCTTGGCGCTGCCGCCGGTGAGCACGACGCCGGCCGCGACCGACTCCTCGAAGCCCGAGCGGCGCAGTTCATCGCGGATCAGCGCAAACAGCTCCTCGTAGCGCGGTTCGACGATCTCGGCCAGCGTCTGGCGCGCCAGCCGGCGCGGCGGCCGGTCGCCGACCGAGGGCACCTCGATGGTCTCGTCCGGATTCGCGAGCTGCGACAGCGCGCAGGCGTAGCGGATCTTGATCTCCTCCGCGTATGGCGTCGGCGTGCGCATCGAGACCGCGATGTCGTTGGTGACCTGGTCGCCCGCCACCGGGATCACCGCGGTATGGCGGATCGCGCCGCCCGAGAACACCGCGATGTCGGTGGTGCCGCCGCCGACGTCCACCAGGCAGACGCCGAGGTCCTTCTCGTCGTCGGTCAGCACCGCGAACGACGAGGCGAGCTGCTCGAGCACGATGTCCTCGACCTCGAGCCCGCAACGCTGCACGCACTTGACGATGTTCTGCGCGGCGCTGTCAGCGCCGGTGACGATGTGCACGCGCGCCTCGAGCCGCACGCCCGACATGCCGACCGGCTCGCGGATCCCTTCCTGGCCGTCGATGATGAATTCCTGCGGCAGCACGTGCAGGATCTTCTGGTCGGCCGGGATCGGCACCGCCTGCGCGGCGTCCATCACCCGCGAGACGTCGCCGCCCACGACCTCCCGATCCTTGATCGCGACGATGCCGTGCGAATTGAGGCTCCTGACGTGGCTGCCGGCGATGCCGGTGAACACCGAGCGGATCTCGACGCCCGCCATCAGCTCAGCCTCCTCGATCGCGCGCTGGATTGACTGCACGGTCGAGTCGATGTTGACCACGACGCCCTTCTTGAGGCCGCGCGAGGGGTGCGAACCGAGGCCGATCACCTCGAGGCTGCCGTCGCCGTGCATCTCCCCGACCATCGCCACGACTTTCGAGGTGCCAATGTCGAGCCCTACGATCAAACTGCGGTCGGTACGCTTAGCCATCGGTCTTTTCGCCTCCGGTCACGCGGCTGGCCATGGCGGCGGGCGCCGTGCGCGGTGGCGCACCGAAGCGCCGCCAGCCGATCGAGAAGCCGTTCGAGTAGCGCATGTCCACGTAGTCGATGTCCGCGGCGCGGCCCGCGATCACCTGCGCGCCGACCTGCACGAAGCGCTCCATGCGTTCGTCCACCTGGCGCCGGCCGAGCCGCACGGCGACGCCGTTCGAAAGCCGCATCTGCCAGGCGCCGCGCGCGTCCACCGAGAGCGCAGCGACCCTGAGCCCCTGCTCGACCAGGCGGCCCTGGATCGCGAGGTAGCGCTGCGCCACCTGCCACTCGCTGCCCGGCGGCCCGTCGAGCCGCGGCAGTTCCGGCGGCGGGTGGCGCACGCCGGTCGCGAACAGCTCGCCGCGCGTGTTCAGCAGCCCGTCCTCGCCCCAGCGCGCTGCGGCCTGCTGCTCCACCAGCTCGACGCGGATGCGGTCCGGCCACAGCCGCTCGACGCGCACGCGGTCCACCCAGGCGAGCGCCTCGATCGCCGCGCGCAGCTGATCGAGGTCGGCGCTGACGAAGCCGCCGGTGAGCGCGCCGCGCGCCGCCTGCTCGACCTCGACCGCGGCCACGCGCTGGAACGGACCGTCGATCACGATCGCGCGCACCGGCTGGTCGAGCCCGAACGCCAGCAGCGCCGCCAGCGCGGCGACCGCCGCGAGCGCGCCGGCCACGCGCCCCGCGCGCGGCCACTCGAGTTCCGGCAGCTCGAAGCGCCGGCCCGCGGGCTTGCGTCGGTTGCGCTTGCGCAGCCAGCCCATGGTCAGGCCCTCTCCCGCGCGAAGCTGGTCTCGAGCACGCGCCAGGCGAGCTCGGCGAAGTCGATGCCTGCGGCGGCGGCGGCCATCGGCACCAGCGAATGGCCGGTCATGCCGGGCACGGTGTTGATCTCGAGCAGGAGCGGCACCCCGTCCGTGTCCGCCACGAAATCCACGCGGCCCCAGCCGGCGGCGGCGGTCACGGCGAAGGTCGAAAGCGCCGCGTCCTTCAGCGCCTGTTCCGCGGCGGCGGACAGGCCGCAGGGGATCAGGTAGCGCGTGTCGTCGGCGAAGTACTTGGCCTGGTAGTCGTAGAACGCGCGCGGCGTCTCGATGCGGATCGCGGGCAGGGCCTCGCCCTGCAGGATGCCGACGGTGTACTCGGCGCCGGTGATCCAGCGCTCGGCGATCACCACCGGGTCGAGCAGCGAGGCGGCACGCCAGGCCGCCGGCAGCTCGGAGGCGCTCTCGACGCGGCTCATGCCGACGCTCGAGCCCTGCGACGCGGGCTTGACCGCGATCGGCATGCCGAGCTCGGCGACCGCGCGCTCGAAATCGGGGGCGCCGGCGAGTACGACCCAGGGCGGCGTCGCGACGCCCGCCGCCTGCGCGAGCTGCTTGGTGCGCAGCTTGTCCATACCGAGCGCCGAGCCCAGCACGCCGGAGCCTGTGTAGGGCACACCGAGCCATTCGAGCGCGCCCTGCACCGCGCCGTCCTCGCCGCCGGGACCGTGCAGCGCGATCCAGACACGGTCCACGTTCTCGTCCACGAGCGCGGTCAGCGGGCGCTCCGCCGGGTCGAAGGCAGAGGCCAGCACGCCGCGCGCGACCAGCGCCTCGAGCACGGCATTGCCGGTCATCAGCGAGACCTCGCGCTCGGCCGAGGCGCCGCCCATCAGCACGGCCACGCGACCGAAATCGGTCGGCTGCTCGATGCGCCGGAACGCCATGCCGCTGCCGCGCAGGCGGCTCATGCGGCCTCCCCGACGATGCGCACCTCGGGCAGCAGGCGCAGGCCGTGCACCCGCTCGACCGTCGCGCGCACGTGGCCGATCAGCGCCTCGATGTCGGCCGCGGTCGCGGTACCGGTGTTCAGGATGAAGTTCGCGTGCTTCTCCGAGACCTGCGCGCCGCCGATGCGGTGGCCCTTGAGTCCGGCGCGCTCGACCAGGTCCGCGGCGTGCCCGCCCGGCGGGTTGGTGAATACCGAGCCGCAGCTCGGCTCGCCGATCGGCTGGCTGGCGTGGCGCCTCTCGAGCAGGCGCTTGATCGAGTCCGCGCTCGCATCGGGGCGCGGTTCGAAGCGGAGAGTCGCGGCCAGGAACCATTCGCCCGGCACCGGCGGCGTCACGCTGCGGTAACCGTAGCGGTACTCCCGGGCCTCGCGCCGGTGGCGCAATCCGGCACGATCGATCGTTTCGGTCTCCACAACCCGGGGCCAGGTCTCCGCACCCCAGGCGCCGGCATTCATCGCCAGCGCACCTCCGACTGTGCCGGGGATGCCGGCGAAGAAATCGGCCGGCCCGAGCTTCCATTTCGCACACTGGCGGCCGAGGCGCGCGCAGGCGACGCCGGCCTCGGCCCGCACGCGATCGGGGCCGACGCGGTCGAGCGCGTTCAGGACCCCGTGCACCGAGATCACCACGCCGCGGATGCCGCCGTCGCGCACCAGCAGGTTGCTGCCGAGCCCGACCCAGGTGACCGGCACCGACTGCGGCAGCGAGCGCAGGAAGGCCGAGAGGTCGTCCACGTCCTTGGGCGTGAACCAGGCGTCGGCCGGCCCGCCCACGCGCCAGGAGGTGTGCTTCGACATCAGCTCGTCGCACAGCACGCGGCCCTCGAATCCCGACGGGATCGCGGGCGCACTCATGCGGTGGCCCTCACGCCCAGCGCCCCCGGCAACTCGTGCGCAATGCCGCCGATGCTGCCGGCGCCCATGGTCAGCACCAGGTCGCCGTCCTCGATCACGCCGGCGATCGCCGCCGGCAGTTTCTTCACGTCCTCGACGAACACGGGCTCGAGCCGCCCGCGGCCGCGCACCGCGCGACAGATCGCGCGCCCGTCCGCATTCGCGATCGGCTCCTCGCCCGCGGCGTACACCTCGGTGACGAGCAGCGCATCGGGCAGGGACAGCACGCGGCCGAAGTCGTCGATCAGGTCGCGCGTGCGGGTGTAGCGGTGCGGCTGGAACGCGAGCACCAGGCGCCGCCCGGGCCAGGCCTGGCGCGCGGCCGCGAGCGTCGCCTCGATCTCGGTCGGGTGATGGCCGTAGTCGTCCACGACCGTGACGCGCCCGGACGACGTCGCCACCTCGCCCAGCAGCTCGAGCCGCCGGCCGATGCCCGCGAAAGACTCGAGCGCGCGCTGAATCGCGGCATCCGGCACCTCGAGCTCGGTGGCGACCGCGATCGCGGCGAGCGCGTTCCTCACGTTGTGCGCGCCCGGCAGCGCGAGGATTACCGGCAGCGGGGCACGGCCCGCGCGCAGCACCTCGAAGCGCGTGCGCCCGCCCTCGCCACTCACGTGGGCGGCGCGCAGGTCGGCGTCCTCGCCGAGGCCGTAGCGGATCATGGGCCGGCCGACCTGGGGCAGGAGCTCGCGCAGCACGGGATCGTCGCCGCACAGCACGGCAAGCCCGTAGAACGGCAGGTTATGCAGGAACTCGACGAAGCTCTGCTTGAGCTTCTCGAAGTCGCCGCCGTGCGTGCCCAGGTGGTCATTGTCCACGTTGGTGACGATCGCGATCATCGGCTGCAGGTGCAGGAACGAGGCGTCGCTCTCGTCCGCCTCGGCGACCAGGTAGCGGCCCGCGCCGAGCCGCGCGTTGCTGCCGGCGCTCTTGAGCTGCCCGCCGATAACGAAGGTCGGGTCGAGGCCGCCCTCGGCCAGCACCGAGGCGACCAGGCTCGTGGTGGTGGTCTTGCCGTGCGTGCCGGCGACGGCGATGCCTTCGCGAAAGCGCATCAGTTCGGCCAGCATCTCGGCGCGGCGCACCACCGGAATGCGCGCCTGCTGCGCGGCCGCGAGCTCCGGGTTGTCCGGCCCGACTGCACTCGAAACCACGACGCAACCGGCGCCCGCGACCTGGGCCGCGGCGTGGCCGATGAAGATGCGCACCCCGAGGCGCCCGAGGCGGCGCGTCACGGCGTTCTCGCGCAGGTCCGATCCCTGCACCCGGTAGCCGAGATTGGCGAGCACCTCCGCGATGCCGCCCATGCCGGCGCCGCCGATACCGATCAGGTGGATCAGGCCGATGCGGCGCATGCGATCACTCATGCGCGCCCTCCTCGGCCTCGAGGCAGAGCTCGGCGACACGCAGGGCGGCGTCGGTGACGGCGCGCCCGCGCGCCGCTTCAGCCATCGCCAGGAGCTTGGCGCGGCCGCCGGAACCGAGCGTTGCGATCCGGTTCGCGAGCTCGGGCGCGGTGAGGCCGGCTTCGGCCACGACCTGGGCGGCGCCGACCTCGGCAAGCCAAGCGGCATTGCGGGTCTGGTGGTCGTCGACCGCCGACGGGAACGGTACCAGGATCGAGGCAACGCCGGCGGCCGCGAGCTCCGCGACCGTCGAGGCGCCCGCGCGCGCGATCACGAGGTCGGCGTCCGCATAGGCCTCGGCCATGTCGTCGATGAACTCGTGCACCACGGCCTGCACGCCCGCGCGCGCGTAAGCTTCCTCGGTCGCCGCGCGGTCGCGACTGCCTGCCTGGTGCACGACGTGCGGGCGGCGCGACGCAGGCAGGAGCCCGGCCGCCTCCGGCAGCAGGCGGTTGAGCGCGGCGGCGCCCTGGCTGCCGCCGATCACGAGCAGCGCGAGCGGCCCTTCGCGCAGTCCGTAGCGCTCGCGCGGCGGCGGCAGCGCCGCGATCGCGGGCCGCACCGGGTTGCCGACGTAGAGCGCGTGGCGGCCGGCCGGGAAGCTGCCCGGGAATCCTTCCGCGACTTTCGCGGCGAAGCGCGCGAGCCAGCGGTTGGTGAGGCCAGCGACCGCGTTCTGCTCGTGGATCACGAGCGGCGTGCCCGACAGCCACGCGGCGATGCCGCCGGGACCGGAGGCGAATCCGCCGCAGCCGAGCACGACGCCGGGACGGCGGCGCGCGAGCGCGGCGCGCGCCTGGCCGACGGCGCGCGCGAGCGTGAACGGCGCGGCCAGCCAGCGGCCCAGGCCTTTGCCGCGCAGGCCCGCGACCTCGATCCACTCGACCGCATAGCCGGCCCCCGGCACGAGACGCGCCTCGATGCCGCGCTCGGTGCCGAGCCAGACGATCTCGCGCTGTTCACGCAGCGCGCCCGCAACCGCGAGCGCGGGGAATACGTGCCCGCCGGTGCCGCCCGCCATGATCATGACCGGGGCGCTCATGGCTGGCGGTCCTCCGGCGGCAAAGCGCTCCTGCCGCTCGCGGCGACCTCGTGGTGCACGCGCAGCAGCACCCCGACCCAGGCGAGCGTCACCACCATGCTCGAGCGGCCGTAGGACAGGAGCGGCAGCGTGAGCCCCTTGGTCGGCAACAGGCCCATGTTCACGCCGATGTTGATGAAGGCCTGCAGCCCGAGCCAGACGCCGAAGCCCGCGGCGAGGCAGGCGTGCAGCGGCATGCCGGCGTCCGCGGCGATGCGCGCGAGGCGCAGGCTGCGCAGCACGAGTGCCAGGAAGGCGACCACGACCGCGACCACGCCGAGCAGGCCCAGCTCCTCCGCCAGCACCGCGAACACGAAGTCGGTGTGCGCTTCCGGCAGGTAGAAGAGCTTCTGGATCGAGGAGCCGAGGCCGACTCCCAGCCACTCGCCGCGGCCGATCGCGATCAGCGACTGGGTGAGCTGGAAGCCGCTGTCGAAGGGGTCGGCCCAGGGATCGAGGAAACCGGTCAGCCGCTGCAGCCGGTAGCCGGACGCTATCGCAAAGAAGGCGATCGCCGCGCCGCCCGCGCCCGCGACCAGCAGGAAATCGCGCAGCCGTGCGCCCGCGACGAACAGGACCGCGGTGCCGGTCACGCACAGCACGACCGCGGCGCCGAAGTCGGGCTCGAGCAGCAGCAGCACGGCGGCGGCGGCGAGCACCGCGAGCGGCTTGAAGAATCCCTGCGCCCCGCCGCGCAGCTCGGTCTGGTGGCGCACCGCGAACACCGCAACGTAGGTCAGCAGCAGCCAGCGCGCCGGCTCCGAGGGCTGGAAGTTGATCACGCCGATGCGGACCCAGCGGCGGCTGCCGTTGACCTCGTGGCCGATCCCGGGAATCAGCACCAAGAGCAGCAGCACGAAGCAGGACACCAGCAGCCACGGCGCGATGCGCTGCCAGGCCGCGACCGGCACCACGAGCATCGCGCCCGCGAGCGTGGCGCCGAGCAGCACCGACAGCAGCTGACGCTCGAGGTGGAAGAACGGGTCGCCCGAGGCGCGCTCGGCAACGTTGAGCGAGGCCGAGGTCACCATCACAATCCCGAGCAGCAGGAGCCCGAGCACGGCCGCGACGATCACCGGGTCGAGCACCAGTCGCGGCTGGCGCCCCGCCGAACGCGAATACTGCAGCGCCACCGCCGTGCTCATGCGGGCAGCCCCCGCACCGCCGCGGCGAAGGCCTCGCCGCGGTGCGCGTAGTCGCGGAACATGTCGAAGCTGGCGCAGGCCGGCGACAGCAGCACGGTCTCGCCCGCGCGCGCGACGGCGGCTGCGGCCGCGACGGCGGCCTGCATCGAATCCGCGAACGAGACCTCGCAGGCGCCCGCGAGCGCGGAGGCGATGAGCTTCGCGTCGCGGCCGATCAGCACCGCGTGGCGTACCTTGTCGCGGCAGGCGGCGGCGAGCGGCGCGAACTCCTGTCCCTTGCCCTCGCCGCCCGCGATCAGCACGAGCGAGCCGTCGAGGCCTGCAATCGCGGCAGCGGTGGCGCCGACGTTGGTACCCTTGGAGTCGTCGATGAAGCGCACGCCGCGGCGCTCCGCGACCAGCTGGGTCCGGTGCGGCAGACCGGTGAAGCGCGCGAGCACGCCGGTCATCGCCGCGCGCGGCAGCCGGCAGACGCTGCCGATCGCGAGCGCCGCGAGCGCGTTCGCGGCGTTGTGCCGGCCCGGGAGGCAGAGCGCGGACAACGGCATCAGGGGCTCTGCGCCCTCGGCCAGCCAGTCCTCGCCGCCCTGCGCGAGCAGGCGGAAATCGGCGTCGGCGCGGCGCAGGCTGAAACCGACGCGTCGCTGGCCCGGCCGCGGCATGCGCATCACGAGCTCGTCGTCGAGATTGACGACGGCGGTCGCGCAGCGCTCGAAGATGCGCGCCTTGGCCGCGGCATACTCGGCGACGTCGCGATAGCGGTCCAGGTGATCGGGCGAGACGTTCAGCACCGCGGCGACCTCGAGCTGCAGCGAATGCGTGGTCTCGAGCTGGTAGGAGGAGAGCTCGAGCACGTACATCGCGGCCGGCGGGCCTTCCAGCAGGTCGAGCGCCGGCACGCCGAGGTTGCCGCCGACGCGCACCTCGATGCCGGCGGCCGTGGCGAACTCGCCGACCAGCGTCGTGACCGTGCTCTTGCCGTTGGTGCCGGTGATGGCGATCACGCGCCCGCCCGCCTCGCGCGCGAACAATTCGATGTCGCCCACAAGGTCGAGGCCCAGCGCCACGGCCTGCCGCAGGAACGGCAGGGACAGCGGCACGCCCGGCGACACCACGACCTGGTCGGCGCCGGCGAGCACGGCGGCGTCGAAGCCGCCGAGCGCGGTCGCCGCCTCCGGCACCAGGCGGCGGAGCTCGGCGAGGCCCGGCGGGTCGGCGCGGGAATCGGTGACCACCAGGCGGTGGCCGCGCGCGGCGAGGTGCCGCGCCGCCGACACGCCGGTGCGGCCGAGGCCCACGATCACGCTCTGCGGACGGGCTGCGCTGGCCTGCATCAGCGCAGCTTCAACGTGGCCAGCCCGATCAGGACCAGCATGAAGGAGATGATCCAGAAGCGCACGATGACCTTGGGCTCGGCCCAGCCCTTCAGCTCGTAATGGTGGTGGATCGGCGCCATGCGGAAGATGCGCTTGCCGCGCAGCCGGAACGACGCGACCTGCAGGATCACCGACACGGTCTCGAGCACGAAGATCCCGCCCATGATCGCGAGCACCAGTTCCTGGCGCACGATCACGGCGACTACGCCGAGCGCGGCGCCGAGCGCGAGCGCGCCGATGTCGCCCATGAACACCTGCGCCGGGTAGGTGTTGAACCAGAGGAAGCCGAGGCCCGCGCCGACGATGGTGGCGACGAAGATCAACACCTCGCCGACGCCCGGCACGTACGGTATCTGCAGGTAGGTCGCGAAGTTGACGTTTCCGGTCGCGTAGGCGAAGACGCCGAGCGCGCCCGCGACCATCACGCAGGGCATGATCGCGAGCCCGTCGAGGCCGTCGGTCAGATTGACCGCGTTGCTCGAGCCCACGATCACCAGGTAGGTGAAGGCGACGAAGGCGGCCGCGCCCATCGGCAGCGCCACCTCCTTGAAGAACGGCACGTAGAGCGCGGTCTCGGCCGGCGACGCCGCGGTCGCCCAGAGCGCGATCGCGGCCGCGAGTCCCGCGAACGACTGCCACAGGTACTTCCAGCGCGCGGCGAGCCCCTTCGGGTCCCTGACGATCAGCTTCAGGTAGTCGTCGTAGAAGCCGACTAGGCCAAACGCCAGCGTGACCGCGAGCGCGATCCAGACGAAGCGGTTCGCCAGGTCGGCCCACAGGATCGTGCCGGCCGTCATCGCGACCAGGATCAGCGCGCCGCCCATGGTGGGCGTGCCGCGCTTGCCGAGGTGCGTGTCCGGCCCGGAGTCGCGCACCACCTGGCCGATCTGGCGTTTGGCCAGTCCGCGGATCATCCACGGCCCGACCAGGAGCGCGATCGAGAGCGCGGTCAGCGCGGCCAGGATGGCGCGCAGCGTCAGGTAGCCGAACACGCGGAACCCGCCGTAGTAATCCGTCAGCCATTCGAACAGCTCGAGCAGCATGGATCCCTCAGTTGCCGTTGCCGGCCGCGGGCAGCGGCGCGACCAGGCGCTCCACCACGCACTCCAGCCGGTTGACCCGCGAACCCTTGACCAGCACGGTGACGCCGGCGTCGAGGCCGCCCGCGACCTCGCCGGCGAGCCGCAACGCGTCGTCATACCAGGCGCCGCGCGCACCGAACGAGGCGACCGCATGACGCGAGGCCTCGCCGAGCGCGAACAGGCGCGTGATTCCGGCGCGGCGTGCGTAGTCGCCGATGCCGGCGTGGCTCGACACGGTCGCGTCGCCGAGTTCCGCCATCTCGCCGAGCACCAGCCAGTGCTCGCCCGCCAGCCCGCACAGGACGTCGATGCCCGCGCGCATCGAGCTCGGGTTGGCGTTGTAGGAGTCGTCGATGACCCAGGCGCCGCGCGGGCCGGGCCTCAATTGCAGCCGCCCGCCGATCGGGCGCATGCGTCCGAGCCCGGCGACGATCGCGCTGCGGTCGGCGCCCGCGGCGTGCGCGGCGGCCGCGGCACCCGCCGCGTTCAGCACGTTGTGGCGGCCGGCGAGGTGCAGCTTGACGCGCTCCTTGCCGCCCGGCAGCGCGAGCATGAAGGTGGTGACGAAACCGCCCTGCTCGATGCGGCCCTGGATCGCGGAGGCGCGCACTCCGGCGCGCGCCTCGATGCCGAAGGTGAGCACGCGCGCCCCGCGCGCCAGCGTGTGCCAGAGCTCGTGGAACGGGTCATCCGCGTTGATCACGGCAATGCCGTCCGCCGGCAGCGCGGCGTACATCTCGCCCTCCGCGCGCGCAACACCCGCGAGGTCGCCAAAGCCCTCGAGGTGCTCGTCGCCGGCGTTGGTCACGAGCGCGATCCGGGGCATCGCGATGGCAGAAAGCGCGGCGATTTCGCCCGGGTGGTTGGCGCCCATCTCGATCACGGCGTAGCGGTGCGAGGGTTCCAGCCGCAACAGCGTGAGCGGCACGCCGATGTGGTTGTTGAGGTTGCCACGCGTTGCCAGCGTTGGCCCGGCACTCCCGAGAATCGCGGCCAGCAGTTCCTTGGTGGTGGTCTTGCCGTTACTGCCGCCGACGCCGATCACGAGCGCCGGGCAGCGGCTGCGCCAGTCGCGCGCGAGCGCGGCGAGCGCGGCCTGCGTGTCGTGCACGATCACCTGCGGCAGGCCGCCATCGGCGGGTTTCTCGACCACGGCGCCGGCCGCGCCGCGCGCTGCTGCGGCGCCGGCATAGGCGTGGCCGTCGAAGCGCTCGCCACGCAGGGCGAAGAAGACCTGCCCGCGCTCGATGGTGCGCGTGTCGGTGGAGACGCCGGTGAATTCGGCGTCGGCGCCCGCGAGGCGCCCGCCCACCGCCGCGGCCACCTCGGACAGCCGGCCCTTCATGGCGCCGTCCCCGCGTGGCGCAGCACCTGGTCGCGGTCACTGAATGGCCGGCGCTCGACGCCGACCTGCTGGGTGTCCTCGTGCCCCTTGCCGGCCACCAGCACCGCGTCGCCGGGGCGCGCCTCGGCGAGCGCCGCCGCGATCGCGGCGGCGCGGTCACGCAGCACGCGCGCGCGGGCAGGCAGGCGCATGCCCGCGAGGATCATCGCGACGATCCGGTCCGGGTCCTCGCCGCGCGGATTGTCGTCGGTCACGATCACGCCGTCGGCGAGCCGCTCGGCGGCCTCGCCCATCAGCGGACGCTTGCCGGGGTCGCGCTCGCCGCCGCAGCCGAACACGACCAGCAGGCGGCCGCGCGCGTGCTCGCGCAGCGCCGCGAGCGCCTTGGCGAGCGCGTCCGGCGTGTGCGCGTAGTCCACCACCGCGAGCGCGCCGTTCGCGAGCCGCCAGGTCTCCATGCGGCCGGGCGGCGCGGTGCAGCCGGAGAGCGCCGCGATCGCGTCGTCCACGCCAAAGTCCCAGGCCAGTAGCATGCCGAGCGTCACCGCGAGGTTCTCGGCGTTGAAGCCGCCGACCAGGCGCGAGCGCAGGCGTCGCTCGCCGAAATGGCCGGCGAGCTCGAGCTCGAGCCCGGAAGCGCCGGGCACCGAGCGCGTCACCTGCACGAAACGCGCGGTGGCAGGCCGCTGCCCGCCGATCGCGACTGCGGTCAGCGCGACGCCGGCGGCGAGCGAGGCCGCGATGCGCGCGCCCGCCGCGTCGCCCACGTTGATCACCGCGTGTTCGAGGCCCGGCAGCCGGAACAGGCGCTGCTTGGCCGCTTCGTAGCGTTCCATGGTGCCGTGGTAATCGAGGTGGTCGCGGGTCAGGTTGCAGAAACCGGCGACGCGCATGCGCACGCCGTCCACGCGGCCCTGGTCGAGTGCGTGCGACGATACTTCCATCGCGACATGGGTCGCGCCCGCGTCCGCGAGCGCGCGCAGCTGGCGGTGCAGCGTGATCACGTCCGGTGTGGTCAGCGCGCCCTGCACGACCGCGGGCGGGAATCCCGCGCCCAGCGTGCCGAGGTAGGCGCCGCTCCTGGCGAGCCGGCCGACCGCGCCCGCGAGCAGCCAGGCGCAGGTGGTCTTGCCGTTGGTGCCGGTCACGCCCGCGACCGCGAGACGCGACGACGGCGCGCCGTAGAAGCGGTCGGCGATGCTGCCCAGCCGGTCGCGCAGGTGGCGCACCGCCACGAATTCGGCGGGCCCCGCGGCCTGCCGCGCGGCGGCATCGGCCGGGTCGAACAGCACGGCGCGCGCGCCGCGCAGGGTGGCCTCCGCCGCGTGATCGAGCCCGTGGCGGCTGCCGCCCTGGAGCGCCACGAACGCATCGCCCGGACCGACCGTGCGCGAGTCGAGCGCGAGCCCCGTGATTTCCACGGACGGTGCGGGCGCGATGCCGTCGAGCAGCGCATCGAGCTTCACCGGCACACTCACGGCGAGACCTCCGCGAGCGTGACCGGCGCGACGCGCTCGAGGTCGTCGGGCGCGACCGACATCAGCCGCAGCGCGCCCGCGACCACTTGCGCGAACACCGGCGCCGCAATATCGCCGCCGTAATACAGCGCCCCGCCCGGCTCGTCGATCATGACGACGACCGCGAGCCGCGGGCGCGAGGCCGGCACCACGCCCGCGAATACCGACAGGTACTTGTCGGTCGAGTAGCCGCCGGCGGTCGCCTTCCAGGCGGTACCGGTCTTGCCGGCGACGCGATAGCCGGGTACGGCGGCCTTGACGCCGGTGCCCGCGGGCTTGACCGCCTCCTCGAGGAGTCCCACGAGGTCGCGCGAGATCCGCTCGGACAGCACGCGCTCTCCCGCGACCGGGGCCTGTGCGCGGCGGAAGGTGACCGGGCGCTGCGCGCCGCCGGCGCCGATCGTCGCGTAGGCCTGCGCAAGCTGCAGCGGCGTGACCGAGAGCCCGTAGCCATAGGCCATGGTCGCGATGCCGATCGGCCGCCAGTGCGCGGCGCCGGACAGGAGCCCCGCGGACTCGCCGGGGAATCCGCTCGCGGTCACGTCGCCGAAGCCGAGCGCCGCGAGCGTGTCGTGCATCTGCTCGGGCTCGAGGGAGAGGGCGATCTTCGCCATGCCCGCATTGCTCGAGCGCGCCAGCACCTGCCCGAGGTCCACCACGCCGTAGTCGTGCTTGTCCTGGATGGTCTTGATGCCGACCTTGAGCGCGGCGGTGTCCACCATCGAGTCGGGCCCGTAGCGTCCCGAGGCCAGCGCCGCGGCGACCACGAACGGCTTGATGCTGGAGCCGGGCTCGAAGATGTCGGTGACGGCGCGGTTGCGGTAGCGCGCGACCTCGTACTGCGCGCGGTCGTTCGGGTTGAATGAGGGCTGGTTGACCATCGCCAGCACCTCGCCGGTCGCGACGTCCAGCACGATCACCGAGCCCGCGCGCGCGCGGTGCTGGCGCACCGCCGCCTTCAGCTCGCGGTAGGCGAGGTACTGGATGCGCAGGTCGATGCTGGCGTAGAGGTCCTCGCCCGGACGCGGCGCGAGGATGCTTTCGACGTTCTGCACGATGCGGCCGCGGCCGTCCTGGATCACGCGCTTCTGGCCGTCTACGCCGGCGAGCGACTGGTCGTAGGCGAGCTCGAGTCCCTCCTGGCCCGCCTCGTCGAGGTTGGTGAAGCCGAGCACGTGGCCGGTCACCTCGCCGTTCGGGTAATAGCGCCGGTACTCGCGCAGCAGGTACACGCCCGGGATGTCGAGCGCCCTGATCTTCGCCGCCTCGGCCGGGTCCATGTGGCGCGCGACGTAGAGGAACTCGCGGTCGAGGTTGCTCGTCACGCGCTGCGCCAGCCACTGGCGGTCGCGCCTGAGCGCGCGCGCGAGCCGCGCGATGCCGTCGCCGGCCTGCGCGAACTCGGGCGGGTTGACCCACACGGTGTCCACCGGCGAACTGACCGCGAGCGGTTCGCCGAAGCGGTCGAGTACGGCGCCGCGGTGCGCGGGCATGCGCGCGACGCGCGCGTGGCGCATATCGCCCTGCTCGGCCAGGAACTGGCGGTCCAGCACCTGCAGCTGCACCGAGCGCCCGAACAGCACCAGCGCGGCCGCCGCCAGCAGGCCCGCGAGAATGCGCGCGCGCAGCCGGAACTGCTGCGCGTCGAACTCGATCTCGCCGTCGCGCCGCTTCATGGGGCCACGATCCGCACTTCCTCGGGCCGCGGCAGCGTCATGCGCAGCCGCTCGCTGGCCACGCGCTCGACGAAGCCGTGGTTGGACCAGGCGCTCTGCTCGAGCTGCAGCTGGCTCCATTCGATGTTGAGCCGGTCGCGCTCGGCGGAAAGCTGCTCGAGCTGCACGAAGTACGTGCGGGCCTCGTGCCGCGCGCGCACCACCGCGATCGCGGACGCGAGCACCGCGAGCCACAGCACCGGCAGCGCGGCCATCAGCCAGCGCCGGCTCATGCCGCGAGCCTCTCGGCCGCGCGCAGCACCGCGCTCCTCGCGCGCGGGTTGGCGGCGACTTCGGCCTCGCCCGCAAACCGGGCGCGGCCGACGAGCGCGAGGCGCGGGCGCGCCTCCGGCGGCAGCTGCGGCAGGCCCGCGTATTCCGGAGCCTCGCGTGAGGCGTTCCTCAGGTAGCGCTTGACGATGCGGTCCTCGAGCGAATGGAAGCTGATCACCACCAGGCGGCCGCGCGGCGCGAGCGCCAGGACTGCCTCAGGCAGCGCGCGCTCGATTTCACCGAGCTCGTCGTTGACGCGGATGCGGATCGCCTGGATGGTGCGCGTCGCCGGATGCCGGCCGGGCTCGCGCCCGGGCACCGCGCCGGCGACGACTTCCGCAAGGCGGCCGGTGGTCGCGATGGGCGCTGCGGTCCGCGCCGCGACGATGGCCCGCGCGATGCGCCGCGCGTGGCGTTCTTCGCCGTAGCGCGAGATCACCGTCGCGATCTCCCGTTCGGTCGCCCGCGCCAGGAAATCCGCGGCCGATTCGCCCGTGCGCGGATCCATGCGCATGTCGAGCGGGCCGTCGCGCAGGAAGCTGAAGCCGCGGCGCGCGTCGTCGAGCTGCGGCGAGGAGACCCCGAGGTCGAACAGGATGCCGGCCGCGCTGCCGCGCCCGACCAGGCGGCCGAGCTCGGAAAACCGTGCTTGCACAAAACGCGCGCGTGAATCGCCGGCAAAGCGCCTGGCCGCCGCGGCGTGGGCCTCCGGGTCGCGATCGATGGCAAGCAGCCTCCCCTCTTCCCCGAGCCGGTCGAGGATCGCCCCGGCATGTCCGCCGCGACCGAAGGTCGCATCCACGTAGAAGCCGTCGGTGCGGATCGCGAGCGCCTCGAGCGCCGCATCCAGCAACACCGGCGCGTGTTCCCCGCCGCCCGGCTCCTCCACCCGCGCGCCGCTCACGGCGCGCAACTCACAAGGACAGCGAGCCCAGCTCCGCCGGCAACGACACCGACGGTTCCTCGCCGTTCAGCCACTGCTCGCGCCGCTCGTCCCAGCGCGCTTCGTCCCACAACTCGAAACGATTGCCCTGCCCGATCAGGACCGCCGCGCGATCCAAATGAGCGAACTCGCGCAGCTTTGGCGGCAAGAGCAGGCGCCCGTGTCCATCAAGATCCACGTCGGTCGCGTGGCCGACCATCAGGCGCTGCAGGCGGCGCGCGTGCTCGTTGAGCGTCGGCAGCCGCATCAGCTTGCGTTCGATTTCTTCCCAGTCGGGCAGCGGGTAGATCAGCAGGCACTGGTCGCGGTCGATCGTGACCACGAGCCGTGCCTCGCCGCGTTCCTGCAGGCGCTCGCGATATCGGGTCGGCATGACCATCCGGCCCTTGGCATCGATCGTGACTTTGGTAGCGCCCCGGAACACGTGTTGAAACGGGAACTTGTCCCATTTCCTCCCACTTTTTCCCACTCGCCGCCACTATAGGTGTGGCTCCGGGGTGGGTCAACGGCTCCGGCCCACAAAAATTGTGACGCGTCAAACACTTACGAATGATCGTGACGGCCCCTTCGAGCCACGCGATGAATCATGAAATCAGCAGGTTACAGGCCGCTCTTACAGCGACTTCTCAGGACCATTTCAGTCGAGTTCTTATTTGAATCTAAAAAAGGAGTCGGCCGGTAAGCCGGGTTCTGTCGTGGGCAACCATTCCTCTGGGATGCGCGTCGCCGCGCACCTCAAGCGGCCTACCCGGAAGCGCGCGCGGGCCGCGCGCTGCGGCTTGCGCCGCTTGCTTCCCTATTTGGCCTTGCTCCAGGCGGGGTTTGCAGTGCCGTCGCCGTTACCGTCGACGCGGTGCGCTCTTACCGCACCATTTCACCCTTGCCGTCGCGCTCGCGCGCGCTTGGGCGGTGTGTTTTCTGTTGCACTTTCCGTGGGCTCACGCCCCCCAGGCGTTACCTGGCGCCGTGCCCTGTGGAGCCCGGACTTTCCTCCGCCTTCCGAGGAAGGCGGCGATTGCCTGGCCGACTCCGGGCCCAACATAGACGCAAGCCGCGCCGGGCTCAAGTGCGATCGCGCGCGGGTTTCTCGGCCAGTTCCAGCGCACGCGCATAGGCGTCGTTGCGCCGCGCGCCGGTGAGCTCGGCGGCTGCGGCCGCCGCCGCCGACGGCGGCAGGTGGCGCAACAGCACCGCGAGCGCCTCATCGAGGCGCGAGGCGTCCGCGCCCTGCTCCGCCGCCCCTTCGACCACGATTACCGATTCGCCGCGCTGCAGGTCGGCATCGGTCCGCGCACGCTCGGCGAGTTCGCCGAGACCGCCGCGATAGAAGCTCTCGTGCAGCTTGGTCAGCTCGCGTGCGACGCAGGCCTGCCTGCCGACGCCGAGTGCGCCAGCGAGGTCCGCGAGGCAGGCCGCGAGCCGGTGCGGCGCCTCGTAGAGCACGAGCGTGCGTGGCTCGATGGCGAGTTCGGCGAGCCGCTGGCGGCGCGCCACCGCGCGCGCGGGCAGGAAGCCCTCGAAGCAGAAGCGCTCGGCAGGCAGTCCTGAGGCGGCGAGCGCGGCGATTGCCGCGCAGGGTCCCGGCACCGGCACCACGGCGATGCCGGCCCCGATCGCCGCGCGCACCAGCGGGTAGCCCGGGTCACTGACGAGCGGTGTGCCGGCATCCGAGACAAGCGCAACGCTTTCGCCGGCGGAGAGCCGCGCGACGAGCTCGGCCGCGCGCGCCCGTTCGTTGTGCTCGTGCAGCGACACCAGCGGGCGCTCGAGCCCGAGCTCGCGCAACAGGCGGCCGGAATGGCGCGTGTCCTCGGCGGCGACGACGTGCACGGCGGCGAGAATCTCGCGCGCTCGCGCCGAAATGTCGCCCCTGTTGCCGATCGGCGTCGCGACCAGGTAAAGGACGCCGGACTGCCCCACTATAATGTCCCTCCCCGGCCGCAGCGGGCGGCAGGGTGATCGTCGCCAAGGGCCGCCGCCGATGCAAGCGAACTTCCATGCCGCCACCCGACTCGCCGTGACCGCGCTCGCGGCCGTGCTCGTCGCGAGCTGCCAGATCCCGGGCCTCGACCGCGGCGCTGGTCCGGAGGGCGCGGCGGCGCGCGCCGAACGCCTGACGCGCCAAGGCGACCACTCTGCCGCCGCGCGGGCCTACGAGCTCGCCGCAAGGAATGCGGTGGAAGCCGAACGCAATCGCCTGTGGCTCGCGGCGGCCGCAGCCTGGATCAATGCGCGCGACGTCGCCTCGGCCGAGGTCGCGATCGGCATGCTGGCGCCGCCGATCTCCGAGCAGGACACGCGCGAACGCCTGCGGCTCGATGTCGAGATCGCGCTCGCGCGCGGCGACAATGCGCGCGCTGTCTCGCTGCTGCGGGGACTCCCCGAGTCCGGCGACCCTGCGGCACTGGCGACCCGCGCGCGCGTGCATTTCGGGGAACTGCGCATCCCCGACGCGGTTGTGACGCTCGTCGCGCGCGAGGCGCTCTTGACGGATCCCGCGCTGCGCCTCGCCAACCAGCGCCAGATCGTGGACGGCATCGCGGACGCGCTGGAGCGCGGCGGCAATGCGCGCGCGCCGGACTGGGCCGACGCGACGCTCGCCGGCTGGCTCGAGCTCGGTCGCATCCTCGCCGACGCGCGTGCGGGCGCGCTCGGAACGCAGCGCAGGCTGCAGATCTGGCGCGAGCGCTACCCGGCGCACCCGGCGAACGACGCGCTGTGGCGCGGCCTTGTCGAGCGGCAGGACGCGGCCGGCGACTTGCCACGGCAGGTGGCGCTCCTGCTGCCCCTTTCCGGGCGCGCGGAGGCCGCGGGTCGCGCGGTGCGCGACGGTTTCCTGGCCGCTTATTACGACCACGGCAGCGCCACGCGGCCCAGGCTCCGGATCTACGACGTCGCGGCGCGCGACGCGTCGTCCAGCTACCTCCAGGCGCTCGCGGACGGCAGCGACTTCGTGGTCGGGCCGCTGACGCGCGAGGAAGTGGCTGCGCTCGCGCTGCTCGCGGACGGGCGCGCGACGACACTCGCACTCAACTTCCTGCCGGACGGCGTCACGGTGCCGCGGCGTTTCTATCAATATGCGCTGTCGCCCGAGGACGAGGCGCGGCTCGCCGCGCGCCGCGCCGCGGCGGACGGGCGGCTTTCCGGCGTCGTGCTGGCGCCGCAGTCGGACTGGGGCCGGCGCGTGCAGGAAGCCTTTGCAGAGGAATTCACCGCGGCTGGCGGTGCCATCGTCGAGCAGGCCGACTATCCGACTGCGACCGTGGATTTCAACGAGCTGATCAGGAGGCTCTTGCGCACCACCGGCCAGCGCGGCAGTGCGCCGCGGCCCGACGCGCACTTCATCTTCGTCGCGGCACAGCCGGTGCACGGGCGGCTGATCCGCACGCAGCTCCGCTTCAACTACGCAAGCGCGCTGCCGGTGTACGCGACTTCCGACCTGTTCGATTCGGCGGGAACCGGCAACGTGGATCTCGACGGCGTGCTGTTCCCCGACATGCCGTGGGTGCTGGATCCCTTCGGGCCGGCCGCGGCCGCGCGCGAGACGGCGGAGCGGATTTTCCCGAATCGCCCGGGTCAGCTCGGGCGGATGCATGCCTTCGGCTACGACGCGTTCCGCCTGGTCAGCGAGCTGCGCCGGCTGCAGGCCGGCGGCTCGACGCCGCTGCCCGGACTGACCGGCCGGCTCTCGGTGGATGGCGCCGGGCGCGTGCGGCGCGAACTCGACTGGGCGCAGGTCGTGGACGGCAAGCCGGTATCGCCGCCGCCGCCGCCCCCGTTGCTCGCGCCGCCGGTGGCGACCGCGCCGTCCAGGTGAGCGCAGCGCATCTCGAGACCGGCCGCGCGGCGGAAGCGGCGGCGGCACGGCTGCTCGAGCAAAACGGCTACCGCATCCTGCGCCGGAACTTCCGCACCCGCGGCGGCGAGCTCGACCTCGTGGCCGAAGACGGCGGCACGCTCGCGATCGTCGAGGTGCGCTACCGCGCGGGCGGCCGCTACGGCGGCGGCGCCGAGAGCATCACGCCCGCCAAGCGCCGGCGCATCGTGCACGCCTCGCGCGTGCTGCTCGCCGCGCTGCCTGCGCTCGCGCGCCTGCCGGCGCGCTTCGACGTGGTCGAAGTCACGGGCCCGCCCGACGCGCTCGAGTGCCGCCTGATCCGCGGCGCATTCAGCCTCTGATCGTCGCAGGCGCCGCACACGCCGTCGCGCCGGCCGTCCTGCGCCTGCCTTGTCGGCGCGATATTCGGGGCTTTGGTCGTGGAGGATCACCATGCGCAACCCGTTCAGCACCCGACTTGCAGCCGCGGCGCTCGTCGCGCTCACGCCGCTCCCGGCCCTTGCCGCGGACTCGAAGCCCGCGTTCGAGGAAGGGCACCTGACGACGCCGGACGGTGTTCGTCTCTATTACCGCAGGATCGGCAGGTCTCCGCGGGTCGTGATTCAGCCCGGGCGGCTGTTCGCGTACGACGACTTCGCGTGGCTCGGCGAGCACTTCACGCTGATTTCCTACGACATGCGCAACCGCGGCCGTTCGGACCTGGTCGCCGACGATTCGAGGATCAGCTTCGGGCACGACGTGCAGGACCTCGAAGCGGTGCGGCACCACTTTGGCGTCGAGCGCATGGCGCTCCTGGGCTATTCGTACCTCGGAAAGATCGCAGTGCTGTACGCGCTCGAGCATCCTGCCCGGGTGGAGCGCATCATCCAGTTCGGACCGGTCGGGCCCTCATTCGCGACCGAGTACCGGCCGGAATTCGTCCATCGCGACGATCCGGTCAAACCCGAGGCATTGGCGCGGCTGCGCGCATCGCGCAGCGAGCGCAGCTACCACGTCACCCATCCGCGCGAGTATTGCCGAGAGGAATGGGAGGTTGTGCAGCGCCCGTCGCTGGTCGGCGACCCGGCGAAGATCTCGCGCGTACGCATTGACGTCTGCGACATGCCGAACGAGTGGCCGATCTTGCAGGCGCGCCACCTGCGTCTCCACTTCCAGGTGTCCGGCATGACCCATCGGACGCCACTCGAGGACCTGCGCGCGCTGCAAGTGCCCGTGCTCACGGTGCACGGCACGCGCGACCGCAACGCACCCTACGGTGCCGGGCGCGAGTGGTCGTACCTGCTGCCGCAGGGCAGGCTGCTGACGGTCGAGGGCGCCGGGCACCACGTGTTTGGCGAGGCGTCCGAGCTGGTGATGCCCGCGGTGCGCGAGTTCTTGGAGGGCCGTTGGCCGGCGACTGCGGCCAAGGTCACGGAAGATCCGCGCCTGCCTTGAGGGCTACTTGACGACGCGCAGCCGCGGGCGGCTGCCGGTGTCGTCGGGGCCGGGCGTGGGCGGTGGCGCGTCGCCGTCTTCCTGGAACAGCATGCCCTGGCCGGTTTCACGCGCGTAGATTCCGAGCACCGCGGCAATCGGTATGCGCACCTGCTGTGTCACGCCACCGAAGCGCGCGGAGAACTCGATGCAGTCGTTGCCGAGCTTGAGTCCCTGGGTCGCCTGCCAGCTGACGTTCAGCGTGATGCGGCCCTCGCGCACGTAGGCCTTCGGGACCTCGGTACCGGCGATACCCGCATCCACGACGAGGTGGGGCGTCTGCCGGTTGTCGGTCATCCACTCGTGCATCGCGCGGACCAGGTACGGCCGCCGCGACGTTTGCTGGGCGGCCACGGTTCAGGCCTCGTGCCGCGACGGCATCACTTCACGTCCTTCCAGTATTCCTTGTAGAGGAAGTACGCGAACGCCGTGAACATCAGCAGGAACATCAGCACCCAGACGCCGAGCGACTTGCGCTCGGCCTTGGCGGGCTCGGCGACGTACTCGAGGAAGGCGACCGTATCGCGAACGAAGCCGTCGAATTCCGGGGCGGTCATCTCCCCGGGCGCGCCGGGGTCGAGCGCGACCAGCTGCCGCACCGGCTTGCCGTCCGGCCCCGGCACGTCCTCGTAGCGCGGCAGCTGCTCGCCCTGGCGCACCGCCAGCACGTTCGGCATCACGGTGTTCGCGAGCAGCGCGTTGTTGGCGCCGGTCGGCCGCGTGGCATCCACGTAGAACGACTTCAGGAAGGTGTAGACGTAGTCCACGCCGCGGCTGCGCGCGATCAGCGACAGGTCGGGTGGCGCATTGCCGAACCACTCGTGCGCCTTCGCGGCGGGCATCGCGGAGAGCATCGGGTCGTAGATGCGCTCGCCGGTGAACATCAGGTTGTCGCGCAGTTCCTGCTCGGTCAGCGCCAGGTCCTCGGCCAGCTGGCTGTAGCGCATGTACTGTGCGGAGTGGCAGCCGAGGCAGTAGTTGACGAAGTTGCGCGCGCCGCGCTGCAGCGAGGCCAGATTGCCAACGTCGGTCTCAGCCTCCTGCAGCGGCCAGCCGGTGGTCGCGGCCTGCGCCGCGGCGGCGAGGCCGCCAAGGGCAAGCGTGGCGAGCAGGCGCGCGGCGGGCTTCACTTCGTCACCCGCGACGGTTCCGGCCTGTAGCTGTCGATGCGCGAGTACCAGGGCATCGCCAGGAAGAACGCGAAGTAGTAGATGGTCCCGATCACCGACATCGTCGTGAACGGCTGCACCGGCGGCTTGAGCCCGCAGTAGCCGAGCATGATGAAGTCGGCGGCAAACAGCATCAGCGCGACCTTGTAGAGCGGGCCGCGGTAGCGAATCGACTTGACCGGCGCGCGGTCGAGCCAGGGGACGAAAAACAAGAGCAGCACCGCGGCGAACAGCACGAGCACGCCCCAGACCTGCGTGCCGGCGAACGCGGGCACCGCGCGCAGGATCGCGTAATAGGGGGTGAAGTACCAGACCGGTGCGATGTGCTCGGGCGTCAAGAGCGGGTTCGCCGGTTCGAAGTTCGGCGGCTCGAGGAACAGGCCGCCCAGCTCCGGCGCGAAGAACACGACCGCGGCGAACAGCACCAGGAATACCCCGAGGCCGTAGATGTCCTTGACCGTGTAGTACGGGTGGAACGGGATCCCGTCGAGCGGATGGCCGTCCGCGCCCTTCGCCTTCTTGATTTCGATGCCATCGGGGTTGCTGGACCCGACCTCGTGCAGCGCGAGAATGTGCGCCACGACCAGGAAGATCAGCACCAGCGGCAGCGCCACGACGTGCAGCGCGAAGAAGCGGTTCAGCGTGATGTCCGAGATGAAGTAGTCGCCGCGGATCCACTGGACCAGCGCGTCGCCGATCACCGGAAACGAGCCGAACAGCGAGACGATCACCTGTGCGCCCCAGTAGGACATGTTGCCCCAGGGCAGCAGGTAGCCGAAGAAGGCCTCGGCCATCAGCGCCAGGTAGATCAGCACGCCGAAGATCCACAGCAACTCGCGCGGCTTGCGATGCGAGCCGTACAGCAGCGCCCGGAATATGTGCAGGTAGACGACGATGAAGAATGCCGAGGCGCCGGTCGAGTGCAGGTAGCGGATCAGCCAGCCCCACTCGACATCGCGCATGATGTACTCGACCGAGCCGAAGGCCTCGGTCGCCGACGGCTTGTAGCTCATCGTCAGGAAGATGCCGGTGACGATCTGCAGCACGAGCACGAACAGCGCGATGGAGCCGAAGTAGTACCAGAAGTTGAAGTTCTTCGGCGCGTAGTACTCGGCCGCATGCTCCTTCCACATCTTGGTCATGGGGAAGCGCGCGTCGATCCACGTGACGAGGGTCGCGAGCCTGCCGCTGGCCGGCGCCGCTTTTTCCGCCATCAGGCCACGCTCCCCTGGTCCACGCCGATGACGATGCGGCCGCTGTCCGCGATGGTGTAGGGTGGCACCTCGAGGTTGGTGGGCGCCGGTACCCCGCGGAACACGCGGCCGGAAAGATCGAATTTCGAGCCATGGCAGGGGCAGAAGAACCCGCCCGGCCAGTCCGCCTTCAGGACGCCGTCGGCGCTCGCGCCGGGACTGAAGCGGTTCTGCGGCAGGCAGCCCAGGTGCGTGCAGACGCCGAGCACGACGAAGAATTCGGGATTGACGGCTCGCGCGGGGTTTTTCGCGTAGTCCGGCTGTCTGGACTGCTCAGAACCCGGATCCGCCAGCCACTCGTCGTCGGCGCCGAGCCGCTCGATCATTTCGGGCGTGCGCCGCAGGATCATGACGGGCTTGCCGCGCCATTCGAAGGTGATCATCGATCCGGGTTCGAGCTTCGTGATGTCGATCTCGACGGGAGCGCCGAGCGCCTTGGCCCGCGCGCTCGGTTTCCAGGAGGCCAGGAACGGCACCGCCGCGAAGGCCACGCCGACGGCGCCGGTCAGGGTCGTGGCGGCGGTCAACAACTGGCGCCGGCCGCGGTCAATTGCTTCGCCCATCGGTTCCGTTTTCGTTCGTGGCGGGAGTTGCCGCATTATACAGACGCTGCACGGAGGATGCCGACGCCCATGACCGGAAGATGGGGCTGGTTGCGCTGGATTTCACCCTGGGTCGCACTCGGCCTCGCGGCCGCGCTTGTGATCGTGATGTTGCGGCCGGCGCGCGAGGAAGCGCCCGCGACGGCGCCGCCTGCGGCGACCGAAACCGCGGCGACCGAGGCCGCCGCGGCCGCGCGCGCCCCTGCCGAGTCCGCACCCGCCGCTCCCCCGCCTGCCCTTGCGAGCTACGCCGACGCGGTGGATCTCGCCGCGCCCGCGGTCGTCAACATCTATACCGAGCGGCGCGTGATGGTCACGAGCGCCGCGCTGCCGCCGCAGTTCAGCCAGCTGTTCGGTGACGTGTGGCCCGACTACCGGGAGCGCGTCGAACGCAGCCTCGGCTCGGGCATCATCTACGACGCGCGCGGCCACGTCGTGACCAACCATCACGTGATCGAGCGTGCCACGCAGATCAACGTCAAACTGCAGGACGGCCGCGAGGCGGCTGCAACGCTCGTCGGCGTGGACACCGACACCGACCTCGCGGTGCTCAAGGTGGACCTCAAGACACTGCCGATCATGACCTTCGGCCAATCAAGCCGGCTCCGGGTCGGCGACCCGGTGCTCGCGATCGGCAATCCGCTCGGCCTCGGCCAGATCGTCACGCAGGGCATTGTCAGCGCGACCGGGCGCGGGCGCCTCGGCGTCAGCACCTTCGAGAACTTCATCCGGACCGACGCTGCGATCAACTTCGGCAACTCGGGCGGCGCGCTGGTGGACGCAGAGGGCCGCATGATCGGGCTCAACAGCGCGATCTACGGGCGGCAGGCCGGCATCGAGGGCATCGGCTTCGCGATTCCCGCCGACCTGGTGCGCGGCGTGGTGGACGCCATCCTGCGGGAGGGGCGCGTGGTGCGCGGCTGGATCGGCGTGGTGCCGCGCGATCTCTCCTCCGCCGAGACTGCCCAGTTCGGCATGCCGGAGGGCTCGGTGCTGGTGCGACTGGTGTACCGCGACAGCCCGGCCGCCGCGCAGGGCGTGACGCCCGGCGACGTGATCACGCAGGTCAACGGCGCGCCGCTGCGCGGCGCGCAGGACCTGCTCGCCAATGTCGCGATGCTGAAGCCCGGCCAGGGCGTGCGCCTCAGGATCTGGCGCGGCCCGCCACTCGAGGCCGAGGTGCGCGAGCACAGCGTGCGCATCGAGGTCGGCGAGCGTCCGCCGCAGGCAAGGGTCGACCGCTCTTCCTGAGCGCCCGTCAGGTGCGCGGTCCCGGCACGCGGCGGATGTCCGCGCCGAGCTGCCCGAGCTTCTCCTCGATGCACTCGTAGCCGCGGTCGATGTGATAGATGCGCTGAACGTCGGTCACGCCCTCGGCGACCAGGCCCGCGATCACCAGCGAAGCCGAGGCGCGCAGGTCGGTCGCCATGACGGGCGCGCCCGACAGGCGCGGCACGCCCTGGATCACCGCGGTATGGCCCTCGATGCGGATATCGGCGCCGAGCCGGCGCAACTCGAGCATGTGCATGTAGCGGTTCTCGAAGATGGTCTCGACGATGGTGCCGACGCCGTCGGCGACGCAGTCGAGCGCCGCGAACTGCGCCTGCATGTCGGTCGGAAAGCCGGGATGCGGTGCGGTGCGGATGTCGACCGCCACGGGCCGCCGGCCTTGCATGTCCACGGCGATGCCGTCCGGGTCCACCGCGAGCTTTGCGCCGGCCTCGCGCAGCTTGGCGAGCACTGCATCGAGGTGATCGGCGCGGGCGCCGCGCACGCGCACGCGGCCGCCGGTGATCGCGCCCGCGACCAGGAAGGTCCCGGTCTCGATGCGGTCCGGCAGCACCTCGTACTCGCAGCCGCCGAGCCGCTCGCGGCCCTCGACCACGATGGTGTCGGTGCCGGCGCCCTCGACTTTCGCGCCCATCGCATTCAGGAATCCCGCGAGATCCACGACCTCCGGCTCGCGCGCGGCATTCTCGATGAGGGTGCGGCCCTCGGCGAGCGTCGCCGCCATCATCAGGTTCTCGGTGCCGGTGACGGTCACGGTCTCGAGCACGATGCGTGCGCCGTGCAGCCGGCGCGCCTGTGCGTGGATGTAGCCCCCCTCGATCGCGATCTCTGCGCCCATCGCCTCGAGACCGGCGACGTGCAGGTTGACCGGGCGCGCGCCGATCGCGCAGCCGCCCGGCAGCGATACGCGCGCCTCGCCGTGGCGCGCGAGGAGCGGCCCGAGCACGAGGATGGAGGCGCGCATGGTCTTCACCATCTCGTAGGGCGCGACCGGCTTGGTGAGCCCGCGCGCGTCCACCTCGATGCGCATGCGTTCGCCGACCGTGACCGCGACGCCCATCTGCCCGAGCAGGCTGATCATCGTGGTGACGTCGTGCAGGTGCGGGACGTTTCCGATCGTGACCGGCGCGTCCGGCAAGAGCCCCGCCGCGAGGATCGGCAGCGCCGCGTTCTTCGCGCCCGAGGCGCGGACCTCGCCCGAGAGCCGGCGGCCGCCCGTGATCTGGAGCTTGTCCAAAGAGCGCCCCGGCTCAGGCGGCGCCGCGACGCGACCATTCGGCCGGCGTCGGCGTGTCGAGCGACAGCGCGTGGATCTCGCCGCCGACTGCGGCGCCCAGGGCCCGGTACACCAGCTGGTGCCGCTGCATGGCGCGCTTGCCCTCGAACTGCGGGGCGACCACCAGTGCGGCGAAGTGCACGTTGTCGTCCGAGCGCACCTCGACCCGGGCCCCCGGAAGGGCCGCCTCGAGCTGTTGCTGGATCTCGCCCGGTGTCACACCCGCATTCTAATTCGGAATATCATCCCGTCTGCATGAATGACGCCGAGGAAAGGACGCGCCTGGTAGCCATGGGCCGTGAGGCGCTCCAGATCGAGGCGCGCGCGGTCGCTGCCCTGGTTGACCGTCTCGGCAACGAATTCGAGCAGGCCTGCCGCTTGCTGCTCGCCTGTCCCGGCCGGGTCGTGGTATCGGGGGTTGGCAAGTCCGGCCATGTCGGCGGCAAGATCGCAGCGACGCTTGCCAGTACCGGCACGCCCGCTTTCTTCCTGCACGCGACGGAAGCCAGCCACGGTGACCTCGGCATGGTCGCCAAGGGCGACGTCGTGCTCGCGATCTCATATTCGGGTGAAACGACCGAGCTCCTGACTATCCTGCCGCTCTTCAAGCGCATGGATGCGCCGGTGATCGCGATGACCGGCAACCCGCAATCGACGCTTGCACGCGAGGCCGACGTTCACCTCGATGTCAGCGTGCCTGCGGAAGCTTGCCCGCTCAACCTCGCGCCGACCGCGAGCACGACCGCGACGCTCGCGATGGGCGACGCGCTCGCGGTCGCGCTGCTGAAGCATCGCGGCTTCACCGAGGCCGACTTCGCGCGCTCGCACCCGGGCGGCGCGCTCGGCCGGCGCCTGCTGCTGCACGTCAGCGACGTCATGCGCACCGGCGACGACCTGCCGAAGGTGCGGCCCGATACGCCGCTGCCGGAGGGGCTGCTCGAGATGTCGCGCAAGCGGCTTGGCATGACCGCAGTGGTGGACGCGGACGGCCGCGTGCTCGGTATCTTCACCGACGGCGACCTGCGCCGCGCGCTCGACCGGCGCGTGGACATCCAGAAAGCGCGCATGGCAGACGTCATGACGAAGGGCGGCCGGTCGATCGGCCCGCAGGAGCTGGCCGCCGAGGCGGTCGCGATGATGGAGAAACACGCGATCAACGCGCTCCTGGTCGAGGACCCGCAGGGCCGGCTGATCGGCGCGCTCAACGTGCACGACCTGCTGCGCGCGGGAGTGATGTGAGCGCCCCGTCGGAGGTCAGGCTCGTGATCCTCGACGTGGACGGCGTGCTGACCGACGGCCGGCTCTGGTTCGGTCCCGGCGGCGAGACGCAGAAGGTGTTCGACGTGCGCGACGGCTACGGCATCCAGCGCCTGCTCGCGGCCGGCATCGGCGTCGCGGTCATTTCCGGGCGCCGCTCGGAGGCGGTCGATGCGCGCATGCGCGAGCTCGGCGTCAAGGACGTGGCACAGGGCGTCGCGGACAAGGCACAGGCGCTCGCCGAACTCCTGCGGCGGGAGCGCATCGAATCGAAGCATGTGGCCTGCCTGGTCGACGACACCCCGGATCTCGGCCTGATGGCCGCGGTCGGGCTGCCCGCTGCGGTCGCGGACGCGCACGCCGAGGTGCTCTCGGCGGCGCGGCACGTGACGCGCGCCCGGGGCGGGCGCGGCGCGGTGCGCGAGTTCTCCGACTGGCTGCTGGCTGCGCGGGAGCTCGCCCGGTGACCGCGAGGCTTCTGCTGTTCGCCGCGCTCGCGGCGCTCGTCGCGGTGCTGGTGCAGTGGCGCCTGCTCGGCCGCGAGCCCGAGGCGCCCACCGGGCAGCCGGCGCGTCCCGGCTATTACCTGACCGGCGTGGACATCGAGGAGTACGGCAACGACGGCCGGTTGCGCATCGGCCTGCAGTCCGCGCGCGCGGACGAGGACGCGATGAGCGACATCGTGCGATTGAGCGACGTGGCGGTGAATTACCACGCCCCCACCGGCCAGTTCTGGGTGCTGACCTCGAAGGAGGCGCGCGTGCCGCAGGGTCTGCACGTGGTCGAGTTCGAGGGCGACGTGCTGCTCTCAGGCACGCCGGCGGGCCGCTCGGCCGCGGCGGCGGAGCTGCGCACCGCGCGCATGCTGCTCGACACCGAGGCGGAGATCGCCCAGACCCGCGACGACGTCGAGCTTGTGTTCGGGCGCCATCGCATGCAGGCGCGCGGCATGCGCGCCGACCTCAAGTCCGGCAAGCTGCGGCTGGAGTCCGGAGTCCATGCCCTGTTTACGCCCTGAAGCCGCGCTCACCGCGGTGGCGCTCGCCCTCGCCGCCCTGCCTGCGGCCGCGCAGGAGCGCAACCAGCTGCCCATCAAGGTCGAGGCGCGCTCGTCCGACTTCGACTACCAGGCGAGCGTACTGGTGTTCGACCAGATCACGATCGTGCAGGGCGACATCCGCATCACCGCCGAGCGCGCGCGCGCGAGCGGACTCGATTTCGAAGACAGCAGCTGGGAGTTCAGCGGCACGGTGCGCATCGCGATGACCGACTCGAACCTGGCGAGCGACTCCGCCCGCGTGCGCTTCTCCGGCGGCCAGATCCATAGCGCGATCGTGACCGGCGCGCCGGCCTCCTTCGAGCAGAAGCGCGAGGCGCAGGTCGCGCAGGGGCGCGCCAATCGCATCGACTACGACGTCGGCCGCGGCACGGTCGAGCTCGCGGGCGACGCTTGGCTGACCGACGGCCGCAACGAGATCACGAGCACGACGCTCGTCTACAGCACGGCCAACCAGCGCGTGATCTCGCGCGAGCCCGTCACCTTCACGATCCAGCCGCGCGAGGCCGAGGCCGGCGCACAGCCGCCGCGGCAGCAGCCAGTTCCCGCTCCGAAACCCCAGGAATGAGCGTCCTCACCGCCACCGGGCTCGAGAAGAGCTACCGGAAACGCCAGGTCGTCAACTCGCTGTCGCTCTCGATCGAGAGCGGCGAGGTCATCGGCCTGCTCGGCCCGAACGGCGCCGGCAAGACCACCGCGTTCTACATGATCGTGGGGCTCGTGCCCTGCGACGGCGGCCGCATCGAGCTCGATGGCGAGGACATCACGCACCTGCCGATGCACGCGCGCGCGCGGCGCGGCCTGGGCTACCTGCCGCAGGAGGCATCGGTATTCCGGCGCATGACGGTCGCCGACAACGTCCTGGCGATCCTCGAAACGCGCGAAGGGCTCGACGAGACGCAGCGCGACGAGGCGCTCGAACGCCTGCTCGAGGAACTGCACGTGGCGCACCTGCGCGACCACCTCGGCATGAGCCTGTCGGGCGGCGAGCGGCGCCGCGTCGAGATCGCGCGCGCGCTCGCCGCGGATCCCGCCTTCATTCTGCTCGACGAGCCGTTCGCGGGCGTGGACCCGCTCTCGGTGCATGACATCCAGCGCATCGCCCGCCACCTCGCGGAGCGCGGCATCGGCGTGCTGATTACTGACCATAACGTGCGGGAAACATTGGGAATTTGCGGTCGGGCCTATATCGTCAACCAGGGCTCGGTGCTGGCCTCTGGAACTGCCGACGAAATCCTTGCCAATCCCGACGTGCGCAAGGTTTACTTGGGGCAGGATTTCCGGCTCTGACGCGCGGCTTTCGCCGCCCGCGGCGCCGTTTCGCGAGGGCCCGCCCGCCGCATGATGAAACCCAGCCTGCAGTTACGGATCGGCCAGCAGCTGACGATGACGCCGCAGCTGCAGCAGGCCATCCGGCTGCTGCAATTGCCGACCGTCGAACTCCAGG
>JBQTKI010000074.1:0-1813 GCA_052386275.1 Gammaproteobacteria bacterium | reverse complement strand
TCCATGACGTCCGCGAACCTGCGTCTGCGGCGCCTCGCGAAGACCGCAATCGCAATCAGGACGCCCGCGAGCCCGCCGTGGAACGACATGCCGCCTTCCCAGACGCGCAGGATCGAGAACGGGTCCGCGGCGAGCCCATCGAAGCCGTAGATGAAAACCCATCCGAGTCTGCCGCCGAGGATGACGCCGAGCGCGGCGAAGAAAATGAGATCGTCCACGTCCACCGGCTTCCAGGTCGAGCCGGGCGCCGCCGCGCGCCGCCGCGCCAGCCACCAGCCGCCGACGAAGCCGAGCACGTACATGAGCCCGTACCAGTGCACCTTGACCGGGCCGACCGAGAAGGCGACCGGGTCGATATCGGGATAGGTCAGCACGAGTCGGTCACGCGGAACAGGAAGGCGCGCAGGTAGCGGGTCTCCTCGATCGCCGGGTGCACGGGATGATCCGGCGACTGCGCGCCGACCGCAATGAGCTGCGCGAAGCGTCCCAGGTGGCGCGCGGCGCGCTGCACGCAGTCGGTGAGTTCTCCGGGCGCCAGGTGATAGGAGCAGGAGCAGGAAAGGAGCAGGCCATCGCGGTCCAGCACCTGCAGCGCGAGCTGGTTGAGCCTGCGGTAGGCGGCGAGCCCCTTCGGGTGGTCCTTGCGCTTCTTGATGAAGGCAGGCGGGTCCACGATCACGACGTCGAAACGCCGCCGCTCGGCGATCAATTGTTCGAGCGCGTCGAAAACGTCGCCCTGCAGCAGTTCGACGTCGAGTTCATTGGCCTCAGCGGCCGCCGCCGCGGCCTCGAGTGCAGGCGCCGAGGAATCGACGCAGCTCACCTCGGCCGCGCCCGCGCGCGCCGCCTGCAGTCCGAAGCTGCCGGCGTAGCTGAAGAGATCCAGCACGCGCAGGCCCTTGACGTGGCGTGTGATCAGCGCGCGATTGGCGGTCTGATCGAAGTACCAGCCGGTCTTCTGGCCGGCCGCGAGCGGCACCCGGAAGGTCACGCCGCCTTCGGGCACCTCGATGGTGTCCGGCACCAGACCGAAAGCGGTTTCGACGTAACGGTCGAGGCCCTCAAGCTCGCGGATCGCCGAGTCGTTCTTCCACAGCACGCCCGCGGGGTCCACGACCTTCACCAGCGCCTCCAGGATCTCCGCTTTCAGCGCCTCCATGCCGGCGGTGCCGACTTGCGCGACCAGCACGTCGCCGTAGCGGTCGACGACGAGGCCCGGCAGCAGGTCCGCCTCGCCGAAGGCGAGGCGATAGAAAGGCGCGGCGTACAGCCGCTCGCGCAGCGCGAGCGCGACCTTGAAGCGGTGCACCAGCAGCGACTTGCCGGGCGGATATTCGGGGTCGCGGCCGAGGATGCGCGCGCTGATCAGCGTGCGCGGGTTGACGTACGCGTAGCCGAGGAAGCGGTCATGGCTCGAGCGCAGCTGCACATGGTCACCGGGCTGGAAAGCCGTGAGCGGCGTCAGCGCGACGTTGACCTCATTGGAGAACACCCACAGGTGCCCGGCCTGGATGCGGCGTTCCTCCTGCGGTTTCAGCAGCAGCGGCGGCAATTCGCCGCTGGCGACGGCGGTGGTGGTAGCGGTCTGGACGGACATTCGCGGGATCGCAGCGCCGTGGCTATAGTGGCTGCGATTCTAACCGACCGCGGCCGCATCGCCATGCATGACCCGAACGCCGGCCGGCCGAAAAACCGGCTCGCCGCAGAGACCAGCCCCTACCTGCTGCAGCACGCGGACAACCCGGTGCAATGGTTCCCCTGGGGCGACGAGGCGATCGCGCGCGCGCGCGCCGAGGACAAGCCGATCCTGCTG
>JBQTKI010000073.1:0-3755 GCA_052386275.1 Gammaproteobacteria bacterium | reverse complement strand
GCCTCGGCGAGCATCTCGGCGTGCGCGATGGACGCGCGCACGTCGTAGGCGACGAGGCGGTCGTCCAGCGCGTGGTCCTCGCCCGCGGTGAAGGCGAGCACTCGCTCGTCGAGCGGGGCGCCCTTGTCCCAGAGGCGGGTCACGTCGCCACCGCGTCCGGGTGCTGTTCGGCCGGCGTCAGCGCCTTGACGTCGGCGACCACCATCGTGCCGGTGCCCTCGTTGGTGAACACCTCGGCGAGCACGCTGTCGCGCGCGTCGTAGGAGATCACGTGCACGCGGCGCACGCCGCCCCTGATCGCGGCTTCGATCGCCGTGGCCTTGGGCAGCATGCCGCCCTCGAGGCTGCCCGCCTGCTCGAGCCGGCGCAGGCCCGCGAGGTCGGTGTAGGAGACGAGCGAGTGCGGGTCGTCGCGCCGCTCGAGGATCCCGGGCGCGGCGGTGCAGAGGATCAGCTTTTCGGCGCCGAGCGCGGCGCCGATCGAGGCCGCGACCGTGTCGGCGTTGATGTTGAGCACCATGCCGGAATCGTCCGAGGACACCGGACTCACGACCGGCATCAGGCCGGCGTCGAGCTGCTTTTTCAGCACCGTCGTGTCGATGGAGACGATGTCGCCCACATAGCCGTAGTCCACCGATTCGCCGTCCACCTTGACCGGCGCACGGCGGTGGGCGCGCACCAGGCCCGCGTCCACGCCGGAAAGGCCGACCGCATCGATGCCGAGCTCGCGGCAGGCGGCGAGGATGCGTGTATTGATGAGCCCGTTCAGCACCATCGTGGTCGCGTCGATCGACTTGTCGTCGGTGACGCGCCGCCCGCGCACCATGCGCGGCTCGATGCCGAGCGAGCGCTGCATCTCGTCGAGCTGCGGTCCGCCGCCGTGCACCAGCACGACGCGGATGCCGAGGTGGTGCAGGATCGCGATCTGCTCGATGAGCGCGCGCGTCGCGCTGGCGTCGCCGAACACGGCGCCGCCCGCCTTGATCACGAAGATCTTGCCCTTGTACAGACGGATGTAGGGAGCCGCGCCGCGCAGTGCGGCTATCACCGCGGCCTGGTCGATCCGGTGAATCACCATCGTGACATCGCTCCTGTCAATGCCGGCGGCCGCCGCCGCCGAGCAGCCGATAGAGTACCGCCATCTGCACCGTGAGGCGGTTGTGCGCCTGCTGCAACACGCGGCTCCTGGGCCCGTCCAGCGCCTCGTCCGAGATCGCAACGTTGCGGCGCACCGGCAGGCAGTGCATCAGGTGGCAGCCGGGCGCCGATTCCGCGAACCAGGATTCGCGCACCATCCAGTCGGAAAGCCCGGCGCGCATGCGCGCGTCGGCCTCGGCGTCGCCGTAGTGCACGGTCGAGCCCCATTCCTTGGCGTAGACAACATGGGCGCCCGCGAGCGCCGCGTCGCGGTCATCGGTCTCGGTGACGCTGCCGCCGGAGGCCGCGGCCGCGCGGCGGGCCTTGTGCATGACCTCCCCTGGCAGCGCGTAGCCCTCAGGGCGCAGCACGACGACATCCATGCCGCGCAACGCCGCCATCTGCGTCACAGCGGCGGGGACCGCGAGCGGCAGCGGGCGCGGGTGGCTGGCCCAGGCCAGCACGAAGCGCCCTCGGCGCGGCACCGCGAGGTCGTCGAGGGTCTTCCAGTCGGCCAGCGCCTGGCAGGGATGATTGGCCGCCGACTCGAGGTTGATGAGCGGGTTCTTGCAGAGCGCTGCGATCGCGGCAAAGGTGCGCTCGGAGAGGTCGACCGCGAGGTCCCGGCCGTCCGCGAAGTAGCGCACGCCGAGTGCGTCGCAGTACGAATCGAGCACCGGGATCGCCTCGCGGATGTGCTCGGCGGCGGCACCCGTCATCGCGATGCCGCTCCTCGTCTCGAGCTGCCAGCTGCCGGCGCCCGGCGTGACGACCACCGACTCGCCGCCGAGGCGCGCCATTGCCACGCGCATCGATGTCAGCGAGCGCAGCGACGGGTTGAAGAACAGGAGCCCGAGGATGCGCCCGGCGAGGGCGGCGGGCTCCGGCCGCTCGCGCAGGCGGTCGGCGAGCGCGAGCAGGTCCACGACCTCCCCGCGCTCGAAGTCGGCGAGGTCGAGGAAATTCCTCATGCGGGAATCCCGGCGAGCGCATCGCAGAGCAGCGAAACGTGCGCGGCCTCCAGCGTGAAGGGCGGCAACAGGCGGAGCACGGCCGGGTCGCCGCTGGTGCCCGCCAGAATCCCGCGGTCGAGGAGCGCCGCATGCACTTCCTTCGCGGGCCCGCGGGTCCTGAGCCCGAGCAGGAATCCCTCGCCCTGTGTGCCGGTGACCGGCCCCACGACGCAGGTGTCGCGGATCAGTTTCGACACCTTGCGGACATTCTCGAGGAGCCCGTCGCGCTCGATCGCGTCGATGACCGCGGTCACGACCGCACAGGCGAGCGGGCCACCGCCGAAGGTCGTGCCGAGCACCCCGGGCTCGAGCGCGGCCGCGGCGCGCCTGTCCATCAGCAGGGCGCCGACCGGGAAACCGGCACCGAGCGCCTTCGCGGTCGTGATCATGTCCGGCACTACGCCATACAGATTGGCCGCGAACGCGTGGCCGGTGCGGCCCATGCCGCACTGCACTTCGTCGAACACCAGCATGGCGCCGGTCTCGTCGCAGCGCCGGCGCAGTGCCGCGAGGTAGTCGCGGCCCATGTCGAAGGCCCCGCCCACGCCCTGCACCGGCTCGACGATGGCGGCCGCGGTCGCCTCCGTGATGCCGGCCGTGAGCGCGCCGGCGTCGCGGCGCGGCAGGAAGGCGACGTCGAAAGGCGCGCGCGGGAAGCCGTACCATTTCGCCATCGCGCCCCAGGTGACGGCGCCCGCGGCTGCGGTGCGGCCGTGGAATCCGCCCTCGACCGCGACCACCTGCGCGCGGCCCGTGACGCGGCAGGCGAGCTTGATCGCGTTCTCGTTGGCTTCCGCGCCCGTATTCACGAAGAAGACGGTATCGAGCGGCAGGCCCGAGAACGCGACCAGCCGGCGCGCGGCTTCGGCGCGCACCTGCATCGGCACGGCGTTGCTCTGGAAATGCACGGTGTGCGCCTGGGCGTTCAGGGCGGCGAGCCAGGCGGGATGGCCGTAGCCGAGCGCGGCGACCGCATGGCCGCCATAGAGGTCGAGAATCCGGCGGCCGTCGCGTGTCCTGAGCCAGACGCCCTCGGCCGAGACGACCTCGATCGGGTACTGCGCAAAGACGGGGGCCAGGTGATCCATCAGGTCCATCCCGGCGCCGGCACCGTGAGCCCCTCGGTCTCATCGAAGCCGAGCAGGCGGTTCATCCATTGCAACGCGCCGCCCGCGGCGCCCTTCACGAGGTTGTCCACCACCGACATCACGACGATGGTGTCGCCGTTGGCGGCGGCCGACAGGTGCGCGTAGTTGCTCGCGACGACGTCCTTGACGCGCGGCGGATCGGGCTGCACGCGCACGAACGGCTTGCCCGCATAGAAGCCGGCAAGCACCGCGATCGCGGCCGGGGTGTCCAGCGGCCTCGCCAGCTTCGCCTGTACGGTCGCATGGATGCCGCGCGCGAACGGGCCCGAATGGGGCACGAAGGCGAGCTGCCAGTCGCGGCCGCAGGCGGCGCGCGCCAGCGCGCGCACCTCCGCGGCGTGGCGGTGCGTGAGGGCATTGTAGGAGTACAGGTCACTGTGGCGTTGCGGGTGGTGCGTGCCCGGGATCGGGCTCCTTCCCGCGCCGGTCGATCCGGTGACCGCCGAGACGAAGATCG
>JBQTKI010000072.1:0-20614 GCA_052386275.1 Gammaproteobacteria bacterium | reverse complement strand
TTTGCCGGCGATTACGTCTCGGACTTCCTGACCAACTACGAGCTGGGCTGGAAGTCGCGCTTCGCGGATGACCGGCTGCAGCTCAACGGCGCGGTGTTCCTCGAGGAATGGGACGACATCCAGGTCTCGTTCCAGGGGGCGAACGGCATCACGCAGGTGGCCAATGGCGGAAAGGCCGAGGTCCAGGGCATCGAGGCGCAGCTCGACTGGCTGGCGACCGACAATCTCCGCATCGGCATCGCGGCCTCTTACTACGACAGCGAGCTGAAGGAGGATTACTGCGACTTCGACCCGACCGGTACCATCTGCGTCAACATCAAGGCCCCGAGAGGCACGGCGCTCCCGCTCACGCCCGACTTCAAGGGCAACCTGATCGCGCGCTATTCGTTCCCCCTGGGCGGCTTTGACGCCTACACGCAGGGAGCGCTCGCCTACCAGGCCGGTGCCGCTTCGGAACTGGAACTCGCCGACAACGCCGTCTACGGCGACATCCCGTCATCGACGTATCTCGACCTGGCCTTCGGCGTCAAGAAGGAAAAGTACGCGGTCGAACTCTTCGTGTCCAACGCCACGGACGAGGACGCCCCGCTCGGCGTGACGAGTGAGTGCACCCCGCAGGTCTGCGGCGTTCAGACCAAAGGCGTGAAGGCCCGGCCGCGCACGATCGGCATCCGGTTCTCGCAGAACTTCTGAGGCGAGTCTGCCTTTCGATCGGAGGGGGCGCCGCGCGGCGTCCCTTCTTCTTTCAGACGTTGGAATCCGCGAACGAGGCCTTGCGCCGGTTCATGTATTCCAGCAACGCCTCGTCCACGGCCGGGTCGAGCGGCGGCCCGACGTATTCCTGGAGCAGCTTCTTCCAGCGTTCGTTGGCGCGCTTCGCCATGTCCTTGCCGCCTTCCGACTCCCACTGCTCGAAGCTGTTGTTGTCGGCGATCGGCGAGCGATAGAACGCGGTCTCGAAGTTCGCAAGCGTGTGCGAGCAGCCGAGGAAGTGCTTGCCCGGCCCGACTTCGCGGATCGCGGCCAGGGCCTGGCCGTTCTCCGACAGGTCCACGCCCTCGAGCAGGGTGTGCATCATGCCCGCCTGATCGGCATCCATGATGAATTTCTCGTAGCCCATGGCGAGCCCGCCCTCCAGCCAGCCCGCGACGTGCAGCACGAAGTTGACGCCGGCGAGACAGGTGGGCAAGAGCGTCTGCGCCGATTCGAAGGCGGCCTGCGCATCCGGGATCTTCGACGCGCACAGGCTGCCGCCGGAGCGAAACGGCACGCCGAGGCGCCGCGCGATGGCCGCCATGATATAGAGCACGAGCGCCGGTTCCGGCGTCCCGAAGGTCGGCGCGCCCGACTGCATGGAGAGCGAGGACGCGAAACTGCCGAACACCATCGGCGCGCCCGGATTGAGCAGCTGGATGAAGGCCATGCCCGCGAGCGCCTCAGCCAGCGTTTGCGCGGCCGTGCCCGCGACCGTGACCGGCGACATCGCGCCCGCCAGGATGAACGGCGTCACGATGCAGGCCTGATTCGCGCGCGCGTAGACCTTGAGCGCGCCCAGCATGGTCGCGTCGTAGGTCATCGGCGAGTTGACGTTGATCAGGCTTACGATCACCGTGTTCGGCTTGCCGGTCGCCGCATCGAGGTAACCATCGCCGAACAGGAGCTTCGCCATCTCGACCGTGTCCCCGGCGCGCTCCGGGTGCGTCACCGACCCCATGAAGGCCTTGTCGCTGTACTTGATGTGGCTGTAGACCATGTCGAAGTGGCGCTTGTTGACCGGCAGGTCCACCGGTTCGCAGATCGTGCCGCCCGAGTGGTGCAGCGAAGTCGCCAGATAGGCGAGCTTGACGAAGTTGCGGAAATCCTCGATGCGCGCGTAGCGCCGGCCCTCATCGAGGCTGCGGATGAAGGGCGAGCCGTAGGCCGGCGCGAATACCGTGTGGCTGCCGCCGATGCGCACGTTGCGGGCGGGGTTCCGGGCGAGCTGCACGAACTCGCGCGGCGCCGTCGCCTGGATCAGCCGTCGGCACATGCCGCGCGGGATGCGCACGCGCTCGCCCTGCACGTCCGCACCGGCGGCCTTCCAGATCGAGAGCGCCTCCGGGTCTTCGCGGAAGTCGATGCCGATTTCCTCGAGGAGGGTGTCGGCGTTCTGCTCGATCAGGGCCAGCCCCTCTTCGCCGAGCACTTCGTAGACGGGAATCCTGCGGGTGATGTACGGAACCGAATGTCCGGCATGCGCGGCACGCACGGCACGCTTGGCTTCGCGTGCGCTGGGCCGGCGGCCTGCCGTCGGGACCGACTTCGTCTCGTCCATGGTCACTCTCCTGCCGTCAGTCGGCCGGGCGCACGCCGTCGAGTATGGCCACAGCGCACGCGGCGGAGTGATCAATTTGCGGCATTGGCTTGCTCTTGTGCGCCATGCTGATGACCACCAAGTTCGTGGTCTAACGCCGGGGGCTCAGTTAGTATCCAGCAAAATTCGAGTCGGTGGAGATGCCCATGCTGAAGTCCATCGGCCTGACCGGACTCGCGATCGGGGGCCTGGTATTCGCCGCCCTTGCGGAGGAGACGCCGCCCGCGACGTCGGACAAGGCCGTCGCGCCACGCGTTGCCGGCAGCGTCTTCACCGCGGAGAGGACGCTGCAAAGGCCAGTGAACTACCGGAACTGGCGCTATGTCAGCAGCGGTCTCGGCATGAGCTACGGCCCGGCGGCACAGGCCGCCGCATTGACCGGCCATGTCATGTTCGACAATGTCTTCGTGCAGCCGGAGGCCTACGAAGCCTTCCGCAGGACGGGAATCTGGCCGGAGGGGACGATGTTCGTGCTCGAGTTGCGCGGCACCGAGACCCAGCGGCCGCCGAACAACCGCGGCTACTTCCAGACCGACCTGCACGGGATCGAGGTGTCCGTGAAGGACTCGAAACGATTCAAGGAGCGCTGGGCGTACTTCGACTTCGGCAACGCTCAGTCCGCGACACCGGAACCGGCTTCCAACTGCTTCGCCTGCCACGCGCAGAACGCCGCCGTGGACATGACCTTCGTGCAGTTCTACCCGACGCTGCAGGACGTCAAGCCCCCTCAGCAGCAATAGCGGCACAGCCCTTGTCTGGAACATCGGTGACACAGCCAACGGCGGGATTGCAGGATTCACCATGACCCAATGGGTCATGTGGGTGTCGGGCCTGCTGACCTGCACCATGGCGTACATGCTGTTCGCGCCTCAGGCGGCCATGCTGAAGACTTTTGGCACCACGCTCGAGGGCCCGCTCGCCGAGATCATCGTGCGCAATTGGGCGTTCCTGATCGTGGCCGGCGGCGTGCTGCTGATCTACGCTGCGTTCCGTCCGGCGGTGCAGCCGCTCGTGCTCGCCTTCACCGGCACCGGGAAGCTCGTTTTCATCGCGCTCGTGCTGGCTTATGGCGCGGAATTTCTCGATCACGAGTTGCGCGTCGCCATTGTCACCGATTCGATCATGGTGGTCCTGTTCGCCGCGTGCCTGTTCGCGCCGAAACGTGCATGACGACCGTCTTCATCGGCTGCTCCACCGCGGCCAAGGCCCAGGCGCGCGCGATCGTCCGCGCCTTCACGCGCCCGGGCCTGAAGTTCCTGCCCTGGTGGGACGCTTTCACAGCCGGGCGCACGCTGCTCAAGGACCTCGACCACATCCGCGGGCGCGTGGACGCGGCGCTGCTCGTGTTTTCGCCGGAATCCGCCGCGCGCATCCGCAACAAGCGCCACGCCGTACCGAACCTCAACGTCCTGTTCGAGCTCGGCTATTTCTACGGCCACTTCGGCGAGAAGAAGGTGGCGATCGTCAAGTACGGCGAGTTCTACCTGCCCTCCGACCTCGGCGGCTATATCCACATCGCCGGCAGCCGGTCTTTCCGCCGCGGCGCCGCGATTCCCATCGGCAAGCGCACCGAGCGCGAGGTCGAGCGCTGGGTCAGCGCGCTGTGAGGAGCGCATCGATCACGACCTCGGGAGCAACTGCACCATGAACGCGATCCGCATTCTTCTGCTCAGCCTGTTGCCGGTGGCCGCAGCGCCGCAGGCGCTGGCCGACGAGCCCGGCGGCTGTATTGCGATCATCGGCACGGGATCCGTGGGCGGCGCGCTCGGCCCGCGCTTCGCCGGCATCGGCGAGCGCATCGTCTACGGTTCGCGCACGCCCGATGAAGAGCGCGTCCAGAACCTCGTGGCGCGCAGCGGCCAAGACGCAAGCGCAGTCACACCCGCGGAGGCTGCCGCCGCCTGCGGCACGGTGGTGCTGGCGGTGCCGTGGTCCGCGGTCGAGGGGATCGTGGCGACGTTCGGCAGTCTCGCAGGCAAGCGGGTCATCGACGTCACGAATCCGCTCGGCGTGCGCGACGGCCGCGAATTCGCATTCGAGGTTCCGGGCAAGGTCTCCGGGGGCGAATACCTGCAGTCGCTGCTGCCGGGCGCGAAGGTCGTGAAAGCATTCAATACCGTCAATTTCCGCGTCATGGCGGACCCCGCGCTCGCCGGAGGTCCGGTCACGATCCCGCTCGCCGGCGACGCCGATGACGCCAAGCTCAGGGTCGCGGACCTGGTGTCCGGCATCGGCCTGGAGCCGCTCGACGTCGGTCCGCTCAGGATCGCGCGCTATACCGAGGCCATGGCCCTGCTGTACGTCAGCCGCCTCGTCAGCGGCAAGCGGCCGTTCGAGTTCTACCTGCGTACGCGGCCAGCAAATTGACGCGGCTCGAACGCGACTACTTCCTCGGCACGCATGACGAGGAGCTTCGGCGCCTCGGCCTTCAGCACCGGGTCTGGCGCGCCGCCGTGCTGGATTGCTGGGAGCGCGCCGGTATCGGCCCGGGATCGCGGGTACTCGACGTCGGCGCCGGCCCCGGCTACGCCGCGGCCGAACTCGCGGAGATCGTGGGCCCTGCGGGCGAGGTCGTGGCCGTCGAACGCTCCGGCCGCTATGTCGAGGCCGGCCGCGCGATGCTCGCGCGGCACGCCTTCGCGAACGTCCGCTACCACGAACTCGATCTGATGACGGACCTGCTGCCAGGCGGCGGCTACGACGCCGCCTGGTGCCGTTGGGTCGCCTGTTTCGTCTCCTCGCCGGCGCTGCTCGTCGACAAGATCGCTGCCGCATTGCGCCCCGGCGGGCTCGCGATCTTCCACGAGTACCTGGTGTACGAGACCTTCTGCTTCTCGCCGCCACGCCCGCGGCAGCGCGAGTTCGCCGCACAGGTCATGAAGGGCTGGCGCGCCGCCGGCGGCGAGCCGAACATTGCCCAGCCGGTGCTGCGGCTGCTGGAAGAGCGCGGATTCGAGATCCGCGCGATGATCCCGCGGATCTACTGCCTGCGACCCGCGGACGAGATGTGGCAGTGGCCGTCTTCTTTCATCCACATCCATCTCGAGCAACAGACGGCGCTCGGCGCCATCGAAGCCTCGTGGGCGGAGGCCGTACGCCGCGAGTTCAGAGAGGCGGAGGCGGCGCCCGCGACCGTCCTGGTCACGCCGCTGGTCGCACAGCTGATCGCCGAAAAGCCCGCTTAGTGCCGCACGGCCGCCATCGCGGCCGGGTCGTGCCGGTACCTGAACAGGAACGGGAACAGGATACCGAGCACGAGCGCATAGCCCGCGAACGTGAACCAGATGCTCTGCCAGTCCTTCACGCCGTCCACGGTGAAGTAATCCACGACCATGCCGGCCGCCATGCTGCCGAAGTAGGCGCCGAGGCCGTTGGTCATGATCATGAACAGCCCCTGCGCGCTCGCGCGGATGGTCCCCTCCGCCTCGCGGTCCACGAACAGCGACCCCGAGATGTTGAAGAAATCGAACGCCATGCCGTAGATGATCATGGACAGCACCAGCATCCAGAGCCCCGCGCCGGGGTCGCCGACGGCGAACAGGCCGAAGCGGAACACCCAGGCGAGGATGCTGATCAGCATCACGATCTTGATGCCGAAGCGCTGCAGGAAGAACGGGATGGTCAGGATGAAGAGCGTCTCCGAGATCTGCGAGATCGAGATCAGGATGTTCGGGTGCTGGACGCCGAATGAACCCGGGTAGCTGGTCGCAAAGTCGGCCAGGAACGCGCCACCGAAGGCATTCGTGATCTGCAGCGCCGCGCCCAGCATCATCGCGAAGATGAAGAACACCAGCATCTGCGTGCGCCGGAACAGCACCAGCGCATCGAGCCCGAGCGCGGAGACGATGCTTTTCTTCGCGACGTCCCGGGCCGGCTCGCAGGCCGGCAGCGTGAACGCGTAGAGGCCGAGCAGGAGCGCCGCGCCGGAGCTGATGTAGAGCTGAAGCTCACTCTTGGTCCAGCCGGCGAGATCCACCATCCACATCGAGACGATGAACCCGACCGTGCCCCAGACGCGGATCGGCGGGAACTTCCGGATCACGTTGTAGCCGCGCTGCTCGAGCACGCGGTAGGAGACCGCATTGTTCAGCGCGATCGTCGGCATGTAGACCATCGCGTTCAGCAGCATGATCAGGTACAGGGTGTCGTAGTCGCGGACCGTGGTCGCCCAGAACAGCAGGCCCGCGCCCGTGAGATGCAGGATTCCGTACAGGCGCTCGGCGTTGACCCAGCGGTCGGCGACGATGCCCATGAGCCCCGGCATGAAGAGCGCGGCAACGCCCATGGTTGCGTAGATGCTGCCGACCTGGCCACCCGTGAAGCCGAGCGTCACGATCATGTAGGCGCCGAAGGAGATGAGCCAGGCTCCCCAGACGAAGAACTGCAGGAAGTTCATCACCGTCAGGCGCAGTGCGATCCCCATGGTGGCGCGGTCCTTTCCTGTCAGTCGTCGTCGCGCGAGAGCTTGCGCGGGTGGAACATCGCGTTGCCGATGAAGCTCACCACGCTCACGATCAGCGCGGCCCAGAACGCGGCCCAGAAGCCCGCGATCCGGAAGCCCGGCAGCAGGGCGGCCACGAGGCCGAGCATCGCCGCATTCACCACCAGCAGGAAGAGCCCGAGCGTCACCAGCGTGATCGGGAGCGTCAGGATCACCGCAACCGGCTTGACGATCGCATTGACGATGCCGAGCAGCAGCGCAGCCAGGATCAGCGTGGTCGCGGTCGAGACGTGGATGCCGTCCACCCACACGGTTGCGAGCCACAGGCCGAGGGCCGCGATCAGCGCGCGCACGATGAAGGCAGTCATGGTCGGCATCCCCCGCCCGGCTCCGGGCGCCTCAGCGTACGCGACGGCCGCGCTTGATGACAACGTCCACGTTCTGCAGCAGGCCGGGGTTGCGCAGGACGTCGCCACGCACCGCGATCACGTCCGCAAACTTGCCGGGCGCGAGCGCGCCGCTCTCGTGCGCGACACCCATGGCAGTGGCCGCGTCGTGGGTCGCGGCCTGGATCGCGCGCGCCGCGGGCATGCCGCATTCGCGTACCCAGAACTCGATCTCCTGCCAGGTCGCGCGCGAATGCAGGTGCCCGGGAACACCGGCATCGGACCCGATCAGCAGGTTGACCCGGGCCTCGTCGAGCTGGCGCAGCTTGGAACAGAGCGTGCGCGCCTTCGAGGCCGGCATCTCGAACCAGGTGACGCGATCGGGATTCGAAAGCGACCCGAGCACGTCAGCCGTGATCAGCGGCGGCAGCTGATCCGTGGTGCGTGGATCGTCGAGCGGCTCCGCATTCGCGCGCAGCGACTCGAAGTTGAACAGCGCGGAGATCGCGGGGGTCCACCAGAGCGCGCGCGGCGAGGCGTCGAGCAGGCGCTGGTGCAGCGCAAGCACGACGCTGCCCGGGAAGGGCGTCACGCCCATGGACGTGCCCAGGAAGCCATCGAGCCCCAGCGCGACGCCGCGCTCGACGTCGGCGGGCCGCTCGGCGAAGGCGTGCACCGGGAGGCCGCGTGCCTTCGCCTCGGCGATGGCGGCCGCCAGCTCCTCGTCGGTCCAGAGATCCACTTCCGCAAGCAGCAGGTAATCCACGCCCGCATCCGCAAGCTGGACCACCTTCGCCTGTGCGTCCTCGGCGCCGTCCACTGCCCACTGCCAGGCTTCGGTGCCCGCGGGTACCAGCTTGCGCAGCGCCGGGCCCGAGACGTAGAGCGTCGGCCCCTCGATCAGGTGTTCGTGGATCCGGCGGCGCACGTTGATCGCGGCCTCGAGCGGTGCGCCTGCGTCCCGCGCGCTCGTGACGCCCGCCTGCAGCAATTGCCGCGCGGCGATCGGCATCACCACGCGCTCGGCGAGCGGGCCGTAGGTCTCGTTCCAGCGCGCGCTGTCGCCGTGGCCGAGGCGCATCGTGCGCACCTGCAGGTCCCAGAGGCCGGGCAGCACCGTCATGCCCTCGGTCGAGATGACTTGCGCGCCATCCGGCACCAGCACCTGCCCGCGGCCGCCCACCGCGACGATGCGATCGCCCTCGATGACCACGACGCCGTTCGCGATGGGCGGCCCCCCATAACCATCCACGACGGTGCCGCCTGAGAGCACGAGCGATTCCGCTCCGGCCTGAGACCAGGCAAGGAGGGCGATGGCGCATGCCGCCGCGCGCTTCATGCGCCGGGCGTCCCGATGCTGCCTTCGCGCAGGCGCATCTGCAGCTGCGCGAATGCCAGTGCCCATCCCGTGCGCAGCCGCACCAGCATGCGCTCCCACTCCTCGCCCTGCGGGACACCGGATCCGACCACGCGGATCGTGCGCTGTCCCTTGCGCTCGTCGATCATGAAATCCTCGACGAGAGCGCTCTCCGCGAGCGGCGGCCAGTCCGGGCTCGGGTCGTACAGCAGCTGCATCCGCATGCCCGGCTCGAAATGCTCGATGGTCGCATCGCGCCGGCCGAATAGCCGCGAGGTCACGGAATAGCGCCCGCCGAGGCGCGGCTCGACCAGTGCCTCTGCCGCGTACCAGACCTTCAGCATCGCCGGGTCGGTGAGCGCGCGCCAGAGCACAACCCGGCTCGCGGGCGTCTCGAAGGACTGCATGTAACCGCGTGCCTGCCGCTTCATGCCGGCAGCGCGCGCCTCAGTGTTGCGCGCCGGCATCGCCGGCGGCCGCCTCGCGGCGCAATTCGCGGTCACGCTGGCGGCGCACATCCGCCGCGGCCACGATGTCGTCGCACTGGGCCCCATCGCGCGGGTAGCACGCGGCGCCGACGCTCACCGTCACCCGCTGCAGGCGCTCGCCGGCCGGAAACAGGCTGCGGTACACGTTGTTGCGAATGCGCTGGGCGACCGCTTCGGAGACTTCTGCGGTCGCTTCCGGCAGGAACACGATGAACTCATCGCCGCCGTAACGCGCCGCCATGTCGGTGGTACGGATCGCCCGCTGGATCGCGCCTGCGACCGTCGTGATGGCGCGGTTGCCCGCCTGGTGCCCGTGCTCGTCATTGAGCTGCTTGAGGTCGTCCATGTCCACCAGCAGGATGCCGTAACCGCCGCGGCCATGGCGCGCGCGCAGTTCGTGCTCGCGGTTCAGCACGGCGCGGAACGTGCGCAGGTTGAGCATGCCCGTGAGCCCGTCGCGCTCGGCCATCTCCTCGATGCGCCGCCGCGCGGTCATGATCGTGCCGGCCAGCGCCTGCGTCAGGTAGGCGACGAGCGCGTAGGGCCCGAGCTCCCCGAACAGGCGCGCGGCGAGCGCCGCGGGGCGCGGCAGCGGCCCTTCGCCGACGATCACCGAGAGCCAGGCAAGCGCCACGCCCGCGAAGATCACGAGCGCACCGCGGCCGCCGAGCGTCATCGCGACGAGCACGATCGGCAGCAGGTAAAGGTTGACCATCGGGCTTCCGGAACCGCCGGTCTGGATCGCGACGATCGTGATGAACGCGACCATCGCCGCGGCGCCCAGCGCGATGCGCGCGCCGCTGCCCTGCACCGGGAAGCCGCGCCAGCGGAAGGCGATGACGAACAGCGTATAGGCCGCGATCGCGGCGTACAGCCAGCGCGGCGAGGCCGGCGGTTCCTGCAGCACCACCGCGTACAGCGCGACCACGAGCAGGACCAGCCAGTCCACGCGCGTGAGGCTCTTCAGCATGCCCGCGTGCTCGTCACGCACCACCGCCGCCCGGCGCGTGCCCGGCAGCGGCTCGGGCGCGGATCGTTCCTGCAATGCGGTCATCCAGGGACATCCTGCGGGTGCAGCGTGGTCGCGGCCTCGCGCTGCAGCGCCGTCTCGATGGTGCGGCGCGTGGCGGATCCCGCGAGTTCCGCCACCAGTGCGAGCGCGAAATCGAGCGCCGTGCCCGGGCCGCGCGAGGTGATGACGCCGTCGTCCGCGACCACCGCATCGCCGACCACGGTCGTGTTCTTCGCGTCCTTGAGGAATCCTGGATAACTCGTCGCCCGCCGCCCCTCGAGCAGGCCCGCCGCTTCGAGCACCATGGGCGCCGCACAGATCGCGGCGACGGGCTTGCCCTTCGCGCGCAGCCGCCGCAGCAGGTCACCGATGCGGGCGTCTTTTTTCAGGTGCTCGGCACCCGGCATGCCGCCCGGCAGCGCGATCATGTCGAAGTCCTGCTCGGCGAGCGCAGCGAGCGGCGTATCGGCGGCGATACGCAGGCCATGCGAGCCCGTCACCGGGCTGCCGGCGAGCGAGGCGACCACGACCTCGATGCCGGCGCGGCGCAGGATGTCAATGATGGTGACTGCTTCGAGTTCCTCGAAGCCCTCCGCAAGCGGCACCAGGACCCGCTTCATCGCCCTAGCGGTGGTCCGGTGCGGACTGCGCGGCGACCCATGCCGCGTTGCCGTGTTTGAGCCAGCTGACGGCCGCGCGCACCTCGGCGTCGCGTTCCAGGAGCCGGCGGTCGCCGCCGAGCGCGGTCGCTTCCTGCGGCGGCAGCACGACGTCGGGCTCCAGCCCGCGTTCGTGGATCGAGGCGCCGGATGGCGTGTAGTAGCGCGAGGTCGTGAGCTTGAGCGCCTGCCCGTCACCGACCGGCATCACGGTCTGCACCGAACCCTTGCCGAAAGTGCGCCGGCCCAGGAGCTTCGCCCGCCCGTTGTCGCGCAATGCGCCCGCGACGATCTCGGACGCGGACGCGGATCCTTCGTTGACCAGCACCGCGATCGGCGCACCGTGCGTCAGATCGCCGGCGCCGGCTTCCATGCGGAAGCGCGATTCCTTCGAGCGGCCCTCGGCCGAGACGATCACGCCGCGGTCCAGGAACGCATCGGACACGTCGACCGCAGCGTCCAGCACGCCGCCCGGGTTGTTGCGCAGGTCGAGCACCAGGCCGCGCAGCGAGCCGCCCGCCTCGCGCTGCAGCGCGCGCAGCGCGTTGCCGACGTCGGGGCCGGTCGTATCGCTGAACTGGGAAATGCGCAGGTACCCCACCCCCGGCTCGAGCATCTCGTGGCGCACGGAGTGCACGGCGACGATGGCGCGCTCGACCGGGAAGTCGAGCGGCCGCGGCGCGTCCTTGCGCCCGATGGTGAGGTTCACGACGGTGCCAGGCTCGCCGCGGATGCGCGCGATCGCGTCGGCGAGCCTGGCGTGCTCGATCGCGCTGCCGTCGACCGCGAGGATCAGGTCCCCGGGCCGGATCCCGGCGTGCGCCGCCGGGGAGCCGTCGATCGGCGCGATTACGACGATGGCGCCGGATTCGGCCGTCACCTCGACGCCGATGCCCGAGTAGTTGCCTTCGGTGGCGATGCGCAGGTCCTCGAACTCGTTCGCGTCCATGAACGAGGAATGCGGGTCGAGTTCCTGCACCATGCCGCGGATCGCATCGCGCATGAGCTCGCGGTCGTCCGTGCGGTCCACGTAATCCTCGTGGATCCGGCCCATGACCTCGGACAGGAGGTGCGCGTCATCGCGCCGCAGCTCGGCTTCGCCCCGGCCGCGGCCCGCCAGCCACAGGGCGCCGCCGGCGAGTACCACGCCCAGCAGGCAGCCCAGCAGCACGGTCAGCAGGGTCCGTCTCGGGTGATTCATCCGCTTATCGTACCCGCCGCGCACGGCGCACGGCACCTCCGTCCAGACTCAGCCGGCCTGTGACTCCTGCGGGTCCAGCGCCTCGTACAGGGCGAGGTCGCTCAGCACCTCGGCGAGCGGCACCGGACGGCCGATGGCGAAGCCCTGGCCGAAATCCACGCCGAGGGCCGTCATGCGCTCGCGCAGCTCGTCGGTCTCGACGTACTCGGCCACCGTCTCCATGCCCATGGTGTGCGCAAGCTGCGCGATGGCCCGGACCATGGACTCCGTGCGCTGGTTGAGGCCGGCGTCTCGCACGAACGCGCCGTCGATCTTGAGCACCGACACCGGCAGCGACTTGAGGTACACGAGCGACGACAACCCGGTGCCGAAGTCGTCGAGCGCGAAGGAGCAGCCCAGCACGCGCAGCTTCTGCATCAGCTGATCGGCGCGCGTCAAATTCGACACTGCCGCCGTCTCGGTCAGCTCGAAGCAGAGCGACCGGGGCGGGACGCCGGAATCACGGATGCTGCGCTCGAGGAACTCGAGGAACTCCTCGGAAGCTACCGACGGGCCCGAAATGTTCATCGAGAACTGGATGCCGTGACTTTCCAGCACCCGGGCGCAGCTGGCGAGCGCTGCGAGCGAGTTCCTGACCACCCAGCGGTCGATCTCCGGCAGCATCTGGTAGCGCTCCGCCGCCGACAGGAACTTCTCGGGCGGCAGCAGCTCGCCGTCGGTGCCCACCATGCGCAGCAGCATCTCGAAGCGCGGTTCGTCGCGCTCGCTCGCGAGCGGCAGAATGGGCTGCGCGAACAGCGCGAAGCTGTCCTCTGACAGCGCCGCGTGCAGCCGCTGCACCACGAGCACGTCCGTGTGGCGGCGCATGATGCTCTGGTCGGCGTCCTGGAAAATCTCGGTGCGATTGCGCCCGCGATCCTTCGCCGCCTTGCAGGCGATCTCGGCATTGGCGAGGCTGTGCGCCAGTGGATTCTGCGAATCGGGCAGTTGCGCCACGCCGACGCTGACCGAGACCTGCACCGTGCCTTCGCCGCGCAGGTAAGTGAGTTCCGCGCACTGCCGGCGCAGCAGGTCCGCGATCTGCTGGGCGAATTCCAGCGTGCAGTCCGGCAGGAAGACGGCAAAACGATCTCCGGCGATGCGCGCCGACAGCGAGCCCGGCCGCGGCTTCTTGCGCAGCACTTCCGCGACCTTGCCGATCACCTCGTCGCCAATGTGCATCCCGTAGTTGTCGTTGGTGACGTGCAGCCGGTCCACGTCGAGGTAAAGCACGCAGTCGGGCTTCGACTCGCGGCGGGCGGTGAGCACGCCGCGCACCTGGGTCTCGAAGGCGGAACGCGTCAGGAGCGAAGTCAGCGCGTCGAAGTTGGCCTGCAGCGTCGCCGTCGTCTTGCGGGACAGGAGCTCGACCAGCCGTTCGGTGCGCGGGTCGAAATTCGGCGCGCTCTCCTCGCGGAACATCGCCAGGAAGCCGATCACGCGCCCGGAGGCGTGGCGCACCGGCGTGCACAGGATCTTGTACGGCGGCAGGTCGATCGGCCGCGCCTTGATCTTGTTGATCACCAGGTTGCGGCGTTGCAGCTGCGCCCAGTTGAGCAGGTGGCGGTGGATCTTGGTCAGGATTTCGAGCTGCGGCTTCTGCGAGAGCGGCGCCTTGCAGATCGCGACGCTGCGCTCGGGCACTACCAGCGCGCCCAGCAGGCAGCCGAGGTGGTCCACGCAGGTCTGCACCAATGCGCCGAATTCGTCGCCGGAGGCCGAGCCGGCCGGATCCTCGGGCGCCACGCGCAGCAGCAGATCGAGGTCCTCGTCGCGCGAGCGCAGGTCACGCGTCAGGTCACCGACGCTCGCGCGTGCCTCGAGCTCGCGTTGCAGGCATTCGAGGGCCGGCTGCACCAGCGCCTGCACGAAGGAGTACGGGCGATTCTCGCCGTCGCGCGTCAACAGCGCCGCGATCGCGATGATCTCGCCTTCGTTGTTGCGCAGCCGGAACACGTAGGCCGGCGCGCCCTCGTGGTCATGGGCGAAACCGTCGATGCGAGCGGTGGTCGCCGGCGGCGGCTTGGCGAGCGCGGTCTGCACCAGTGGCAGCGGGTCCGGGCCGTCGTAACCTTCCGCGACCCAGAGCGGTGCACCGCTGGCGTCGTAGAAAGCGATCCCGAGCGCGCGGGGCATCAGCATCCGCAACAGGTGGCCGTAGGGGTCGAGACTCGGCTTGGCGCTCGAGAGGTGCTGCGGCAGGTCGATGCTGGCGGGCGTAGCCACGATGCAAACTCATCCCCGGCCGGCAAACACTCCCGGCCTCATATCCCAGCGTCGCCGATCGGGCCCCGGAACGTCTTTGACGTAATCGGCAGTTTCCCGGGTGCTTCCGGGAATTTTTAGGTCTGGAATCAGCCGCTTACGGGGCCGGCCGCCGGAACCAGGGGATTGGGTCCACGGGCTGGGCGCCGCGGCGGATCTCCAGGTAGAGGCCCGGCTGGCTGCGGCCGCCGCTGTCCCCCACGCTCGCGACGATTTCGCCGCCCTCGACGCGGTCGCCCACCGACTTGTAGAGCTGCTCGTTGTGGGCGTACAGGCTCATGTAGCCGCCGTGGTCGATGATGAGCAGGAGCCCCATGCCGGGCAGCCAGTCCGCGTAGGCGACGCGGCCCTCATAGAGCGCGCGCACTTCCGTGCCCCGGCCGGCCTCGATCAGGACGCCGTTCCACCTGAGCCCGCCGCCGCGCGGCTGGCCATAACGCGCGGTGATCTTGCCGGCCACCGGCCAGGCGAGCCGGCCGCGCACCTTCTCGAAAGCCTGCCCGGCACCGGGCGGCAGGTCGCGCAACGCCTTGCGCAGGTCGGCGATCAGTTTCTCGAGCGCCGCGGCTTCGCGCTTGAGTTTCGCGATGGAATCGCTCTGGCTCCTGATCTGCGCGCTCACTGCGCGCAGCGCCCGCGTGCGTTCCGCCCGTGCGGCATCCACCGCGGAAAGCTCGCGGCGGCTGTCGGCCTCGAGCGAGGCGAGCCGCTCGCGCTCGGCGTTCTCCTCGCCGAGCGCCAGCTCGAGCTTCGCGACCAGCGCCTGGATCCCCCGGATTTTCCCCGCGCGCGCGCGTCCGAGATAGGCGTAATAGACCATCATGCGGTCGAAGGCGGCGGGGTCCTCCTGCGAAAGCAGGACCTTCACCTGCTCCTCGTGGCCACCCATGTAGGCCGCGCGCAGCTGGGAAGCGAGTGCGGCGCGTTGCAGGCTGAGTTCGCGTTCGCTCCCCTCGCGCTCCGCGGTGAGCTCCTCGAGCCGCGCGTCGCTCTCGGAGAGGCGCCGGCGCGCCTCGCGCAGGCGCAGGCGCGCGCCGCGCACGTTCTCCTCGGCGTCGCGCAATTGCGCGGACAGGGTATCGCGCCGGTCGGTGTCCTGGCGCACGGCGCGCTGCAACTCCTCGATGCGCTCGCGGACCTGGCGCAGCTCCTTTTCCGGGTCACGCTCGGCCGCGAGGGCGCCCGGGCAGGGGAGGACGAGCGCGGCTCCGGCGAGCCACGAGGCCAGCAGCCGAACATTGGCAACTCGTTGATTCGTCAGGATTAAATCCTCATCGTCAGCGCCGGCCGGAGTGCCCGGACGGCGCTGATATAATGCGCGGCCATTTCAGGACCGGTCGCACGACCGGCCGCGACCCGCTCCATGGACCGACTGCTCGATTATTTCACCAATCATCCGCTGCTCGCTGGCGCCGCGGTCGTCATGACGACGCTCGTGCTCGCGTTCGAGATCCGCCGCCGCGGCGATGGCGGCGCAGCCGTCGCACCGAATGAGGCGATCCGGCTGATGAATGCAGGCGCGGTACTCGTCGACCTGCGCGCCGCCAATCAATTCAAGGACGGCCACATCGCGGGCGCCCGCAACATTCCGGGCGACCAGATCGCCTCGGATCCGAAGGCGCTGGAGCGGCTGTCCGGCAAGAAGCTGGTCCTGTATTGCGACACCGGCACGACGACGGGTGCTGCGCTTCGCACGCTGGCGCGCGCCGGCGCCAAGGACGTGTTCAGCCTGCGCGGCGGGCTCGCGGCCTGGAAGCAGGAGAACCTGCCGGTCGTGAAGGACTGAGCCACGGCAACCGCGGTCACCGTTTACACAGCCGGCTGCCGCCGGAGGGGTTGCTCGCGAGGAGCGAGCGGCGAACTGTCGAGACTGAAACAAGTGAGGAATGACGATGGCTGACGAAAACACCACCCCGGCAGGCGCCGGCGATCCGGCGCAGAACGGGCAGGGCCCGGCGGTCGCGCTGCAGACGGTCTACATCAAGGACCTGTCGTTCGAGTCGCCCAAGGGCCCGTTCCTGCCGGCGCAGCCGCAGGACCCCAAGATGTCCATGAACCTCAGCACCGTGTCGAACCCGGTCGGGCAGGACGCGCATGAAGTCGTGCTGTCGGTGACGCTCGAGGCCAAGAGCGGCGATGTCGCCGTCTACCTCGCGGAAGTGAAGCAGGCGGGCGTATTCCTGGTGCGCGGCTTCGGCGTGGACGAGACGCGCCGCATCCTCGGTTCTTTCGCGCCGAACGTGCTGTTCCCCTACATCCGCCAGACCGTGTCCGACGTCGTGACCAAGGGCGGCTTCCCGCCGTTCCTGCTGCCGCACGTCAACTTCGACGCGCTGTTCGAGCGTTCGATGCAGGAGGCCGCCGCCCGCAAGGCGCAGCAGGCGCAGCCGGCCGGTCCCACGAACTGAGCAGCGATGCGGCCCATCGTCGTGCTCGGCGCCGGCTCCTGGGGCACGGCGCTCGCCATCCAGTTCGCGCGCGGCGGCGAGCCGACCGTGTTGTGGGGCCGCGCCGAGGACGAGCCGGAACTCCTCGCACGGGAGCGCAGGAACGACCGCTACCTGCCGGGCGCGGAATTCCCCGCCGCGCTCGCGATCGAGCCGGACCTCGGGAAAGCCGTCAGTAGCGGCGGGGACCTCGTCCTGGCCGTGCCCTCGAGCGTGCTGCGGCAGATGCTGCAGCAGGTCAAGCCGTTGCTGGTCCCGCGCGCGCGGGTCGCGTGGGCCAGCAAGGGCTTCGAGCTCTCGACCGGCAAGCTTCCCCACCAGGTGGCGCAGGAGGTGCTGGGGCCATCGGTGCCGGTCGCGGTGCTCTCGGGTCCGACCTTCGCGCGTGAGGTGGGCCTCGGCCTGCCCACCGCGATCGCTGTCGCTTCCTCCGACGACGCCTTCGCGCTCGCGCTCGCGGAGCGCGTCTCCTCCGGCGCGTTTCGTGCCTACACCCAGACCGATATCGTCGGGGTCGAGATCGGCGGTGCCGTCAAGAACGTCATTGCGATCGCGACCGGGGTTTCCGACGGCCTCGGCTACGGCTCGAACAGCCGCGTGTTCCTGATCACGCGCGGCCTCGCGGAACTGGTGCGTCTAGGAGTCGCGCTCGGCGCGAGACGCGAGACGCTCATGGGCCTCGCCGGGCTCGGCGACCTGGTGCTCACCTGCACCGACGACCAGTCGCGCAACCGCCGTTTCGGGCGCGCGCTCGCGACGGGAAAGCCCGTGGAGCAGGCCATCGCCGAGATCGGGCAGGTCGTCGAGGGTTATCACGCGGCCAAGGCCGTGCACGCAGTCGCCGAACGGCACGGCGTGGACATGCCGATCTGCCGGCACGTGTATGAAGTGCTGCATCAGGGTGTGCCGATCCGCCAGGTCGTCGAATCGATGCTGCAGCGGGTCGTGACGCCGGAAGACTGACGCGTTCCTGCGGCGGCGCGATTATGTCAACCGCGCGCGGATTGGACGGCGCGCGCATCCGGAACGAACATAGGGCCGCGGCGAAACTCCAACCGCAGGGAGATCGTCATGAAGGCCCGACCAGGCGCCGCTTCCTCCCCGAAGCTGCTTGCCGCAGCGCTCGCCCTCGTCGCGGGCGCGGTGATCGCCGCCTGCGAACGCGGCGCCGAGGCGCCTGCCCGCGACTCGAACCCGGAAATGGACTGGGCGCACGCCGCACTCGATCGCAACCCGAACCTGGAGGTGCTGGCCGTCGACCAGGACGCGGGAGTCTTTACCCTGCGCGACCGGCGCACCGGCGAAGTCCAGACAGCCACGATGGCAGAGCTTGCTGCGGCACCCATCGCCGGCCTCGCAGCCGCTTCCACGGTGATGCCAGTGACGAACGCCGTGCCGGCCGAGGTGCAACCGGCCGCCGACGCGCCCGCGCCACAAGCTGCGGCCGATGCGGGAACCGGGGATGCCGCGCCGCTGGGCGGCGGCGAGCTAGATTACACCGTGGAGCGCGACGCCAACGGAATCCGGGTCACGGGCCCGGGGGTCAGCATCGTCTCCGCGGCTGCGCCGGACGCCATGACCGCGCGCGGCGAGCCGGGCCAGCAGACCGCCGATCCGGTGATCTGCGAGGGCCGCCGGATGATGCAGTTGGACAACCGCCGCATCTTCGTCGACGGCGACGCGATCACCGCACGCGCGGGCTGCGAGCTGCACATCACGAACAGCCGCATCGTCGCCTCAGGCACCGGCGTGGTCGCGCGGGGCGCTACCGTGCACATCTCCAACAGCTACATCGAAGGCAAGGCCGGTGCCTATCATGCCGCGCCGGGCGCGAAGATCTTCCTGCGCGGCACGACCCTCAACGGCGTCCGGCGTCGCGACGCCTCCGCAGAGGTTCACGAACTCGTCGGCGGCGAGTTCATCCCGCGCCAGTGAAGCCGAGCTGCCGCCAGGCCTCGAAGATCACGATGGCAACGGCATTCGACAGGTTCAGGCTGCGGTTACCGGGCAGCATCGGCAGGCGAATCACCGTGTCTCTGGGCCACGCGGCCATGAGCCCCGCGGGCAGACCGCTGCTCTCGCGCCCGAACAGGAAGGCATCGCCGGCGCGGTAGGCGACGTCGGTGTACCGCCAGCCGCCCGAGGTCTCGACCGCGAACACCCGGGTGCCGCCGAGTTGATGCAGGCAGGCGGCCAGATTGGGGTGCTCGCGCACGCGCGCGAGGTCGCGGTAATCGAGCCCGGCGCGGCGCAGTCCCGCGTCGTCGGTCGCGAATCCGAGCGGGTGCACGAGGTGCAGCGTGGCGCCCGCGTTGGCACAGAGCCGGATGATGTTGCCGGCGTTCTGCGGGATCTCCGGCTCGAGCAGGATCAGTTGCAGCATCGCTCTATAATCATGCCGTGACCGAGGCTCCCCGGGGACCGGATCCCTCTCTCGCGCTGGAATTCTGCGGGATGCGCTTCGCGTCTCCCATCGTGCTCCTGTCCGGCTGCGTCGGCTTCGGCGAGGAATACACGCGTGTCGAGGGGTTCAGCAACCGCGAGGCCGGCGCGATCGTGCTGAAGGGCACGACCGCGAAACCGCGCCTCGGCAACCCGCCGCACCGGCTGACCGAGACGCCCGGGGGCATGATCAACGCGATCGGCCTGCAGAACCCCGGCGTGGAGCACGTCGTGCGGAACATCCTGCCGGCGCTCGACTTCGGCGAGACGCGCTTCATCGCCAACGTCTGCGGCTCGACCATCGACGAATACGTCGAAGTCACGCGCCGCTTCGACGATTCGCCGATCGACGCGATGGAGATCAACATCTCCTGCCCGAACGTCAAGGAAGGTGGCGTGCAGTTCGGCAACTACCCGGTGATGAGCGCGCGCGTGGTCGCCGCCTGCCGCAAGGCGACGAAGAAGCCACTCATCACCAAGCTCTCGCCCAACCAGACCGACATCCGCGAGAACGCACGCCTCTGCATCGAGGCGGGCAGCGACGGGCTCGCCGTGATCAACACGATTTCGGGCATGGCCATCGACGCCAAGACACGCCGCCCAGTGATCGGCAATGTCCAGGGCGGCGTGTCGGGGCCCGCGATCAAGCCGGTTGCGCTGCTAATGGTCAAGAAAGTGTACGAGGTGGCGGGGCCCGCGCGCGTGCCGATCATCGGCCAGGGCGGCATTGCCTGCGCGGCGGACGCGATCGAGTTCCTGGTCGCGGGTGCGGGCGCGGTTGGCGTAGGTACGGCGCTATTCTACGATCCGCTGGTCTGCCCGAAGATCAATGCCGGCATTTCAGCCTACCTGCGCGAGGCCGGCATGCGCTCGGTCGGCGAGCTGACGGGTTCGCTCAAGGACGGTGCCGGTGGCCCGGATTGCGGCGGCTCATGATGGCCACGCTTCGTCGCAATATTATGTAACTCTTGCGCTGCCAAAAATGTGACGCGCGCGTCAGATAATGGTATAGAACTGCGCAACTGAACGAGCGGCAGAAGCCGCCGCGATCAGGGGATAGGTTCCAGAGGCGCGGCCTTCCGGGGAACCCGGGCGAAATCCGGATTCCAGTCTCGCGCTCCGGGAACACAGTCAAAGCGGCGTCGCGAAGACGGGGAGTATCGCGATGCCAGTTGCAATGGAGCCACACTCAATGAAGAAGCCATCCTTCGCGGCCGGCATTGGCAGCGCGATCGTGCTGTCACTCGGCCTCGCGACCGCTCAGGCCCAGGAATCCGTATTCATGGGCGATGCCGAAAACGGAAATCTGTGGTTCGTCGAGTTGGCCGGCGCACCGACGGCCGACGGCAACAGCGCTTCCAACGTCGCTGCCGAACACGAGAGATTCAGGCAGGCAGCGGAGGCGGCCGGAATCAACCTCACGGAGCGCCGGTCTTACAGCTCCCTGTTCAACGGTTTCGCGGTCGAGGTGGCCGCGGCCGACCGCAAGCGCCTGGCGCAGATGCAGGGCGTGCGCGCGATCTA
>JBQTKI010000071.1:0-56713 GCA_052386275.1 Gammaproteobacteria bacterium | reverse complement strand
AAAGGTATCGGATCGTAGACGAGGGAGTTTGGCGCGCTCGTGGCCGAGACGCGCGCGAGACGGCTCGCGTGCTGGCGTCCAACCCGAAGCCGGTGAAGATCGTCGCTTTGGCCGCGACCTTCCACGTCGGCGGCCAGCCTGCCGAAGTCGGCGCGCGCTACACCGTGGACGCCGACATCGCCCAGGGGCTCGTTCACATCGGCAAGGCTCGATTCGCATGAATCCCGGGCTGCAGCACGGCCTCTGCTGCTGGCCCTTTCGACGCGCTGCCGGCCGCGTGGGATCTGCCGGCAACAATTCCTGGGCGACGTTTTTCAGCCGTCGCTCACGGCCAGTCGGCGGTGCCGCACAACACCGACAGCCCGCGGGCGCGGGAATGAGCTCCTTGGTGGGCGCCGCGGCGGGTCGCAAAGTCGAGCGAGATCGACACGGGGGCGGCCGGCACGAGGATGGGCCTCTGCCGGCTTGCCCGATGAGGGCAGCGTGAAGGGCCACGAAGTCCGCATTGGTCTGCAGAGCGGGTGCGGGCGCATTGACTTCGAGTACGACCCGGACACTGGCGTCGGTCGTTCAGTCGAGCGGTTCCAGATCGAGGCGCACGGGACGCTGCCGGAAGTTCGGCGGTACTTTCAGGACCTGGCGCGGCAGCTCGACCGCGCTGATCGGATCAGGACGCGCTGATGCCGCAGGTCATCTCAGCGCTCGTCTCTGCCGTCAAGGTCGTCTTCACGACCAAGGCGCTGTGGGGCGTCATCGTTCGACAGGTGCTCATCCAGATGACGCTCGGCGGTCTAAGTTTCCGCGACTCGGCGCGGTCGAACTGGGTCGCGCGATCGCGCGGGGGCAACTCACTGGGGGCGATGCGTGGCGCAACGATTCGCAGCGGGCCGGCCCGGCGGACTGAACCGGACCAACCGCGGCAACGGCGAGTCCGCATTGGTCTATTCGTCCGACCCACGGCACGGTTCAGATCTACCGCCGAAGCGCGCGGCGTGCTTGGGGATTGCCTTTCGCCGTACCTGAATGACGGCGACGTCGTGTGGTTCGATCGCACGCTGAAGCCGCAGGACGGCGACCTGGTGCTCGCTCGCATCTGGTACGAGTGCGAGACGACGGGACTGCCGAGCTGGCAGGAGCGTGACGCCATCAAGGTGTTCCGCGTCCTGGCCGGTCGCCCGTTTCTCGTTTGCAACGAGGGTCGGCTGCCGGCAGACGAGATCGAGGTCCTCGGCCCGGTGACCGCCTGGTACAGGCCAGGCCGGTGGCGGCGTCCGAGTCCGCGCAGGATGCGCTTCCTGGCCCCTTCTGCGATCAGCGAGGTGAGGGCAGCATGATCGTAATCGGCCAGATTCGTCGGCGACTGCCGAAACGCGCAGCAGCGATCGAGATCGGAGTAGATGCCGTCGCGGTCGTCAGCCGCTCGGACGCTGTGCTCGAAACTTTCGAGCTTGCTCAAGCGTATGATCCGCGTCCGGCAGATTGCTCAACAGCGACAGCAGGTAGAGCGCATTCGGCAGCGTCATCGAAATCTGGTAACACGCGCCGGATGATTGCTCGTACTGGACGTGGACGATCGAGCCCTCGAGCGCGAGTCCTTTGATCGAGTCGCAGTCTGGCAGTTGCGCAAATGGAGCGTTCATGGTGAGGCCCTCTCGCAGTGGACGTGGCACGGTCTAGCGGCCGCCACTCTACTGCGGGATGGGCCTTTCCTCGCGTTGCGGCACCGGCGGCAGTTGCAGGACGGTCCATCGGACAGCGGGACATGGTGCCCCTAGGGGTCCGGGCCGATCGCCGCTCTTACGCGCGGTGTGCTGGCGAATCGGGCCATTCTGGCGCGTAGACGCGAAGAGGCCCCGGCCGCGGGCGCCGGGGCCTCGTGAGAACAGGTGAGCGCAGATCGGCGCTCACCTCGGCAGCGGTCAGGCGAACGCCGCGGGCTCGTCCTCGATGCGGACCATACGACACGCGGGATACAGCTCGCGCAGCCGGCGCAGGTCGCCTTGGGCCTCAGCTCTCCGCCGGCGAGCCCGGGCGAGTGGGTAGCACTGCAACATCCGCTCCTCGGCGTCGCGGCGGTCGATGACGACGCGCCAGCTTGTCGAGCCGTTCATGCGTCACCCACGGCTGGCGTCGAAGGCGGATCGGGCACGGCTTCCTCCAGCTTCGCCGCGACCTGATCGAGATCGTTATACGCGCGGTCCAGGACCTGCCGGCGCTCAGGCTGACCGACGCGCACGTCATACGAGAGCGTGGCCGCCACAACGCTTACGAGGCACATTGCCTGGAGCACGCCCTCGCGGGCCTGGGAGATCTGCTGGGCGAGCTGCGGGTCGATCGTGGGCGGCGCCGGCGGTTCCGGCGGTCCCGGTCGGATTGGCGTGACGTTTCCGCGTCCGTCGCTCCCGGCGTTCATGCCGCACTCCCGTCCGGCACCGCGCGCAGCTTCGCCTTGCGCCGCGGCTTGGGGGGCGGGTCTGCCAACCGCGATTGCAACGTCTCGGCCAGGACGGAGGCGGCCGTCGCCATCTCTGTCATGCGGTTGATGCTGTCCCAGTCGCGCGTGTTGACCTGCCAGTAGTCGAGCGTGTGACAGACAGCCTGAAGGCCGGACACGAGCCGCTCGATGGACGGCTCGCCCTCGCGCTGCGTGAAGTGGACGGCTACGGTCGGCGCCAGCGCGGTGCCGGCGGCCGTGGGATTCGAAGTCTGCATGTTGCCTCCTCGGGGTTATCGGCTGGCAAATGCTACGGCGACAGACGCACGTACCCCGGAGAGTACCCGCCAGCTCGGCGCTTTCTCCCACCGCAGAAAATAGGCATTTCCGCACGTGGGCCGATGTTGCCGAGGCAGACGAACAGTACGCGCCGCGTCACGCGCGCTTGCGGCCGCGAAGCCAGCCGCCGATACGCGAGAGCGCCTGCTCCACCTCGACGGTCGAAACCGCGAATGACATGCGCACGAAGCGGCCGCCGTCCACGGGGTCGAAGTCGAGGCCGGTGTTGAGCGCGACGCCGGTCGCATCCAGCAAGTCCAGGCACCAGGTGAGCGAATCCCGGGTCAGGTGGCCGATGTCCGCGTAGACGTAGAACGCGCCGTCCGCCGGCGCGAAGCGCGTGATGCCGAGCGCCGGCAGGCCGCGCACCAGCAGTCGGCGATTGGCCGCGTAGGTGGCGACGTGCGCCTGGAGTTCCTCGCGCGCGTCCATCGCCGCGAGCGCCACATGCTGGGACAGCGTCGGCGGCACCAGGAACAGGTTGCCCGCGTAGCGTCGCATGACGTCCACCAGGGGCGCAGGCACTGCCGCCCAGCCGAGCCGCCAGCCCGTCATGCACCAGTACGTCGAAAAACTATTGGCGATCACGGCATCGCCGTCGAACTCGAGCAGCGAATGCGCGCGCAGGCCGTAGCTGATGCCGTGGTAGGTCTCATCCGAAAGGATCCGGATGCCGCGCGCGCGGCAGGCCGCAGCGATGGCCGCAAGCTCGGTGCCCGGCAGCATGCTGCCGGTCGGGTTCGAGGGCGAGGTCAGGATCAGGCCGGCAGGCGGCGGATCGAGCGCTTCGATCATCGCGGCGGTCGGCTGGAAGCGCGTGTCCGGGCCGCATTCGAGCTCCACGACCTCGACCCCGAATGCCCGCAGTACATTGCGGTGCGCCGGGTAGCCGGGCCGCGGCAGCGCAACCTGCGCGTCGCGCGGGAACAGCACCGCGATCGCGAGCAGGAGCGCGCAGGAAGCGCCCGGCGTCAACAGGATGCGCGCGGGTTCGATCGCAAGCCCGTACACCTCGCCGTAATGGGCCGCGATGCGCTCGGCAAGCGCGGCACTCTCCCAGTAGCCCTGCGGCTCGCTCGCGAGCGCGCGTTGTCCGGCCGCGATCGCGCGCTTGGGCGCGCCGGCCGAGGGCTGGCCTACCTCCATATGGATCACCGGCAGCCCGCGCCGCTCGCGCTCGCTGGCACGGCGGTTGATGGCGACCGCGTAGAAAGGCGCGACCGCCGCTGCGTTCACGGCCGCCGGCCTTCGCGCAGCAGGCGTTCGACGTGTGCGAGGTCGTCCGCGGTGTCGACGCCGGGGCCGGGCCGCGCCTGCGCGTCGCCGACCACGATCGGCAGGCCCATCTGCAGCGCGCGCAACTGTTCGAGGCGCTCGGCGCGCTCGAGCGCGAGCGGCGGTGCGGCGGCCAGTCGCGCGAGCGCGTCCACGCGATAGGCGTAGATGCCGAGGTGGCGGCGCGCGCCGCGAAAGCGTGTCTGGCTCGCGAGCCCCGCGGTGGCGCCATCGCGGTGCCAGGGAATCGGGGCGCGGCTGAAATACAGCGCGCGCCCGTCGCTCTGCGTCACGAGCTTCACCACGTTCGGGTCGAGGTACTCCTCGAGGGATTCGACCGGCGCGGCCAGCGTCGCGATCGCGGCGCCGGAGTCGCGCTCCAGCAGTTCCGCGGCCTGGCGGATCAGCGCCGGCGGCAGCATGGGCTCGTCGGCCTGCACGTTGACGACCACGGAGTCGCCGCTCCAGCCGCGACGAGCGGCCAGTTCCGCGATCCGGTCGGTGCCGGACGGATGGCGCGGCGAGGTCATCTCGACGTCGGCGCCCGCCTCCATGCAGACGGCGCGGACGCGCTCGTCGTCGGTCGCCACGACGACTTCCTGCGCGCCCGAACGCTGCGCCAGTCGGTGCACGTGCAGGATCATCGGCGTGCCGGCCAGGTGGGCCAGCGGCTTGCCCGGCAGCCGCGTCGAACCGAAGCGCGCGGGAATCACGACCCGGAACATTCAGCGGCCCGCGAGCAAAGGGTCGTCCGGCAGCAGGCGGCGCGCCTGGTCCGGCAGCATGACCGGGATGCCGTCCAGCACCGGGTAGGCCAGGCGGTCCGCGCGGCAGACCAGGACCTCCGGCTCGCGATGCCACTGCAGCGGCCCTTTGCACACCGGGCAGGCGAGGATGTCGGCGAGCTTTTCAGTCACGATGGACGATACCTGGCGGACGAGCCGCGGCGAGCGTTGCAATCCGATCGACGAGCGCCGTGGCGCCGGGTTCCGCGACGCGGGCTTCGACTTCGACGTACCAGGCGTCCTGCCAGCCGTCGCCCGTGCATTTTACGGCATCCTTCTCCGTCATCAGCAGCGCGCGGCCCGCGCCGCCGCCGGCTTGTGCGGGCGAGAACGCCGCATGGTCCGGGAATGCGCGCTCCTCTGCAGCGATCCCGTGGGCGCGCAGCAGCGCGAAGAAGCGCGCGGGGTTGCCGATCGCTGCGGCGGCCACGACCGGCCGGCCGGCGAAGTCGGTAAGCGCGCGACGCCGCCCATCCGCAAGCGCCACCGCTGCGACCGCCTCGAGGCGCATGCCGGTTGCGCCCGGCCGCTGGAATCCGCAGCCGTTGACGACCACGACCGCGACCTGGTCGAGCCGAGACGCCGGCTCGCGCAGCGGCCCCGCCGGCAACAGCCGGCCATTGCCCAGGCCGCGCTCCCCGTCCACCACGGCGATCTCGAGGTCGCGTGCGAGCGCGTAGTGCTGCAATCCATCATCGCAGAGGATCAGGTCGCAGTCGGGCTCGAGCATCCGGACCGCGTCGGCGCGGCGCACGGCGGTCGCGACCGGCTTGCCCGTGCGCCGCGCGAGCAGCACCGCCTCGTCGCCGGCGCCATGCGCAACGTCGCTGGCCCACACGCGCCGCGCTGCGCCGCCTCCCCCGCCGTAACCCCGCAGCGCGATCCCGGGACGCAAGCCGCGGGTGGCGAGCCGTTCCGCCAGCCACGCGACCAGCGGCGTCTTGCCGGTGCCGCCTGCGGTCAGGTTGCCGACCATCACCACCGGCCGCGACGACCGGTAGCTCGGCAGCCAGCCGCGCGCGTACAGCGTGCGCCGCAGGCGCGCGACGGCACCGAACAGCCAGCCGAACGGCAGCAGCCAGCGGCCACGGCGCCCGTCGCTGTACCAGGTCGCGATCAGCCAGTCGTGCATGCGCGCGACCGCATCCTCAGACGTTGAACTGCATGCGGTGCAGCGCGGCGTAGACGCCACCCGCGGCCAGGAGGGCCGCGTGCGTGCCCGATTCCACGATGCGGCCATCGTCCAGCACGATGATGCGGTCGGCGTGTTCGATCGTGGCCAGGCGGTGCGCGATCACGAGCGTGGTGCGGCCGCGCAGCAGGCCTGCGAGCGCATCCTGGATCACGCGTTCGGACTCGGCGTCCAGTGCCGACATCGCCTCGTCAAGGATCAGGATCGGCGTGTCCTTCAGCAGCGCGCGCGCGATCGCGACGCGCTGCCGCTGCCCGCCGGACAAGAGCGCGCCGCGCTCGCCCACGGTCGCGCCGAGGCCCCCCGGCAGCTCGCGCGCGAAGTCGAGCACATGCGCGGCGCGCGCCGCCTGCTCGACCTCGGCCGCGCCGGCCTGCGCCATGCCGAAGGCAATGTTGTTGCGGATCGTATCGTCGATCAGCATGATCTCCTGGCTGACCACGCTGATCTGGCGGCGCAGGTCCTCGAGCCGGTATTCGCGCAGGTCGACCCCGTCCAGCAGCACCGCGCCGGAATCGGGGTCGTGCAGGCGCGGCAGCAGGCTTACCAGCGTGGACTTGCCGCTGCCGGAACGGCCGACGATCGCGACCGTCTGGCCCGGCGCGACGTGGAACTGCACCCCGCGAAGCACCTCTCCCTTGTCGGTCTGGTAGGTGAAGCCGACGTCGCGGAACTCGACCTCCCCGCGCGCGCGCTCGATGCGGCGGCTGCCGCCCGCATCCTCGGCCGGCGTGTCGAGGATCTCGAACACGCTCTCGCCGGCCGCGATGCCCTGCTGCAGCGGGCTCACGATGGTCACCAGGCGCCTGAGCGGCGCGGTCATCAGCAGCAAGGCCGCCAGGAACGAGGTGAACTCGCCGACCGTCATCCCCTGCTCCATGACATCGCGGATCGCGACGTACATGACGGCGGCGAGGCCGAGCGCCGCGATCAGCTGCACCACCGGATTCGACACTGCGCGCACCATGGTCAGCTTCATGAAGCTCGCGCGGTTGTGTTCGTTGACCCGCTCGAATGCTTCGAGCTGCTGGCGCTCCGCGTTGAACACCTTGACCAGGCGCAGGCTCTCGAGCGACTCCTTGGCGACGCGCGTGACGTCTCCCATCGAGGACTGGATGCGCGTGCTGTAACGGCGGAACAGCCGGCTGGTGATGCGCATGAGCCCGATGATCAACGGCGATACCGCGAGCGCGAAAACGGTGAGCCGCCAGTTGAGCCACAGCAGGTAGCCGATCAGGCCCGCGATCGTGAGCGTGTCGCGGATCAGCGAGGTGACCGCCGTGGTCGCGGCCTCCGCGACCAGCTCGATGTTGTAGGTCAGGCGAGACAGCAGGGGTGCGACGCCGTGGCAGTCGAAGTACAGTGCCGGCAGCTCCAGGTAGCGCGCGAACAGGTCGCGGCGCATCGCTTTGATCACGTGGCGGCCGACCCAGCCCGGCGCGTACACCGACAGGTAGTCGCCGATCCCGCGCACCGCGAACAGCACGATGATGCCCGCCGGCACCAGCGCCAGCACGCGCGGATCATGCTCCACGAACGCGCCGTCGAGGAATTCCTTCACCAGAAAGGCCATGCCGGTGTCCACCGACGCGAACAGGATCATGCCCAGCACGCCCAGCAGGAACATCGGGCGGTGAGGCCACGCATAGCCGAGCAGCCGCCGGTAGATCCGCAGGTCGCCGGGCGCGAACGGCGGCAGACTGCGCTCAGCCTTCCGGTTGCTGGCTGACGGTGGCAATGTTGACCTGCGTGAATCCGAGCCGGGCCGCGACGTCCATGGCCGTGACCACGGACTGGTGGCTCGCCCTGGCGTCCGCACGGATCGTCACGGGCCGCGACCGGTTCTCGCCCGCGACCTGCCGCAGCCCCGCGTGCAGGGTCTCCCGCAGGTTGTTGACCAGCACGCGCTCGTTGATGCGGTAGCTGCCCTGCGCCGTGATCGTGACGACGATCGGGTCGCCGCGCGGCCGCTCGTAGCTGGTCGCGTCCGCCTGGGGCAGCTGCACGCGCAGGCGCGCATCCTGGACGAAGGTGGTCGAGAGCATGAAGAAGATCACCAGCAGCAGGACCACGTCCACCAGCGAGATGAGATTCAGCTCCGGATCGTCCGAGCGCCGGTACTGGAGTCTCACGAGGCCGCCTCGCGCCGGCGCCCGGCCGCCGGAGATTGCGGCTGCTGCCGCATCTGGTCCATGGCCTGCACCAGCCGGATCGCCTCCTTTTCCATCTCGATCACCAGGAAATCGACCAGCCCGCGCAGGTAGCGGAATCCGATCAGGGCCGGAATCGCGACCAGCAGGCCCGCCGCAGTCGTGATCAGCGCTTGGCCGATGCCGCCCGAAAGGACCTGCGGATCGCCGACCCCCTCGCGGCTGATCGCCTCGAACGCGAGGATCATGCCGATCACGGTGCCGAGCAGGCCGAGCAGCGGCGAGATGGCCGCGATCGTCGCGAGCGGGTTCAGAAAGCGCTCGAGTTCGTGCACCACGTGCCGGCCGGTATCCTCGATCGCCTCCTTCATGATCTCGCGGCCCTGGTGGCGGTTGGCGAGGCCTGCCGCGAGCACGCGCCCCAGCGGCGAATTCCGTTCCAGCGCCTGGATGTGGCGCTCGTTGAGCGTGCGGGTCTCGACCAGCTTCCAGACCCGGTCGGTGAGCTCGCGCGGGATCACGCGCTTGCGTTGCAGCGTCCACATACGCTCGAGGACGATCGCGGCGGCGATGACCGAGCACAGCATGATCGGCCACATGACCGGCCCGCCGGCGATGAAGATTTCCCACATGGCGCGGCATGATACCGTGCGCGCCCGCCGCCTGCCCGCGGCCTGCGGGGCGCGGTCGCCGGTTGCCACCAGCGGCGCCGGCTGCGTGCGGTCGCCACCACCGGGGCCGGCGACTCGCCGCCAAAGCGGATCGTGATGGCACCCGCGCTCGCGGTCGCGAGCACCGTGGTACCGGCGGCGCGCCAGCGCGCGACGATCGCCGGATCGGGCATGCCCCAGCGATTGCCCGCTGCCGCGGAGGCCACGCCGAGGCTCGCGCCCACGGCCGCGACCAGTGCGGGGGAGGAGGAGCTCCGGCTGCCGTGGTGCGGCAGCAGCACGACGTCCGCCGCGAGCAGCAGCGCGGCCAGCCGCGCTTCGGCCCGCGCCTCGGGGTCGGCGAGCAGGAGCGCACTGCCGCCGGCGCCGCTCACGTGCAGAGCGCAGGAGCGGTCGTTATCGCCGCCTTGCATGTCTGGCGGCGGGTGCAGCACGCGAAACAGCACGCCGTCCCAGCGCCACTGCTCACCGAACCGGCAGTCAGCGCGCCGGGCAATCGGCAGCGCCGCAGCCAGCGCCTGGGCGCCACCGCCGTGGTCCTGGTCGGCATGGCTTACAACCAGGCGGTCGATGCGTCGGATACCGCGCGCGCGCAGGTACGGCAGCAACGACACTTCGGCCGCTGCGCCGCCGCCACGCCAGCGCGGTCCGGTGTCGAACACGAGCACGCGCGATCGCGTCGCGACGACCGCTGCGAGCCCCTGCCCCACGTCGAGGACGGTGAGCGTCCAGGCTGCGCGGCCGGATTCCGGCGTGGCACCGGTCGCGATGGCGATCGCGAGCGCCGCCGCTGCGGCGCGCAGTCCATGAAGCGGGAGCAGCAGTCCACAGAAGCCTGCAGCCCCTGCCGCGGCCAGGAGCCAGCCCGGCTGCGCCGCAGGCGACCAGGCCGCCCACGGCCAGTTCCCCGCCAGTACCATCCAGGGCCACAACGGGTCGAGGAGCTTTCCGAGCAGGCGCCAGGCGGCCTGTCCCGCGCCGGCGGCGAGGACCTCGAGCAGCGTGGCGAACAGCACGACCGGCAGCAGCAGGAAGCTGAAGAACGGGATCGCGATCGCGTTCGCAAGCGGGGCCACCAGCGACACGCGTCCGAAGGAAGCGATCAGCACCGGCGCCAGAGCCGCGCCGATCGCAGCCTGCGCGCGGGTGAATGACATGAGCCTGCCTGCGAATCCGGCCCCGTCATGCAGCACCGCGAACAACGCCGCGGTGGCGACGAACGACAGCCAGAAGCCCGCCGATGACGCGGCCAGCGGGTCGGCGGCGATGAGCGCGAGGCCCGCGAACGCCAGCGTCTCGTGGGGCCCGGGCCGGCGGCGCAGCAGGCGCAGCAGCACGCAGACCACGACCATCGCGAGGGTTCGCAGGGACGGCGCCGATGCGCCGGCAAGCGCCGTGTAGCCCGCGGTGGCCGTGAGCACCACGCCGGTCTCGAGCGCGATCCAGTGGCGCTGGGCCCTGAGACCCGGCAGCCGCCGCAGGCGGCGCAGCAGCCAGAGCGCGACCAGCGCGCAGGCCGTGACGTGCATCCCGGAGATCGCCATCAGGTGAGCGACGCCGGTCGCGGCGAACGCATCCCACAGCGCATCGGGCAGGTTGCCGCGCTGGCCGACGGCAAGACCCTGCAGGACCGCGGCCGTCGGCCCGGGCGGCAGGGCGGAGGCAATTCCGTCTGCCACCCGGGCGCGCAGACCCTGCAGGCGGCGTTCGCCTGCGGCATTCGCGAGCCGTGCCGGCGCCGGCGTCGCGAGCAGGTAGCCGGTCGCGGAGACCCCCTGGCGCAGCAAGTCGAGCTCGCGGTCCAAGGCACCTGGATTCGCGAGGCCACGCCGGCACCGCAGCCGGGCGGCGAAGCGCCAGCGGTCGCCCGGCTGCGGCACGGCCTCTGCCTCGTACCACGACAGGCGCGCGCGGAAGCGATCCGGCATGGCGGCGTCGAAGTCGAAATCCACGCGCCCGTGGCGCAGGATCGCGGGTGTCGCGACCGTGCCCTCGAGCGCGACGGTTTCCCCGTCGCGAGCGCAGGGCCAGTCGCGCGCCAGGCGCGCACCCACCGATGCGGTCGCGAGCGCGAGGCCGCAGGCGCCGGCGGCGAGCAGCGGATGGCGCCGCCGGCAGGCGCAGGCGACGATGATCAGCGCCGGCAGCGCGCCGGCCGGCGGCAGCGCGGGCAGCAACAGGAGCGCGAGGGCGCCGGTACAGAAAACGAGCGCGGGCAGGAACATCGGCGGAACCCGGCGACAGGCGAGCGCCCATGTTGGCGCCGACCAGCCGCGCATGCGCCTCGATCAGGCGCTGGATTCGCGCAGTTTCCCGTCCTCGAGCAGCAGCACGCGGTCCATGCGCGCGGCCAGCGCAGGGTCGTGGGTCACGATCACGAGGCTGGTGCCGAGCTCGCGATTGAGCTCCAGCATCAGTTCGAATACCTGCCGCGCATGCGCGCCATCGAGGTTGCCGGTGGGCTCGTCGGCCAGCACGATGCGCGGTCGCGTGACGAGCGCGCGCGCGACGGCCGCGCGCTGCCTTTCCCCGCCGGAGAGCTGTGACGGGCGGTGCGTGAGGCGCGCCGCGAGCCCGACCCGGCGCAGCAGTTCCGACGCCTGCCGGCGCGCCTCCGCCTGCGGCATGCGCCGGATCAGCAGCGGCATCGCGACGTTCTCGAGCGCGCTGAACTCTGGCAGCAGGTGATGGAACTGGTAGACGAAGCCCAGCGCCTCGTTGCGCAGCTTTCCGCGCTCCGCGTCGGGCAGCGCCGACATCTCGCGCCCGTCGATGCGCACGCGACCTGCGGTGGGCAGGTCAAGTCCGCCCAGCAGTTGCAGCAGCGTGGTCTTGCCGGATCCGGAGGCACCGACGACGGCAGCGCGTTCCCCGCGCCGGATCACGGCATCGACCCCCGCGAGCACGCGCACCACCGCCGGGCCCTGGCGGAACTCCTTGACCAGGCCCTCGCAGGCGAGCACGTCCGCATCCGCTCTGGCAGCCATTCAGACCTCGTGCCGCAGCGCTTCGGCCGGCTGCGTCGCCGCCGCCCGCAACGCGGGGTAGAGCGTCGCCAGCACCCCGAGCGCGAGTGCGATGCCCGCGACCAGCAGCACGTCGGCCAGCTGCACGTCGGCCGGCAGTTCCGAGATGAAATAGACCTTGGGGTCCACCAGCGTCGCGCCCGTGATCCGCTCGAGACCGCCGACGATGGCGGTGACGTTGCCGGCGATCAGCAGGCCGAGGCCGATGCCGAGTGCGGTGCCGACCACGCCGATGACGGCGCCCTGGATCGCGAAGATGCGGAGCATGTCGCGCGGCGAGCCGCCGAGCGTGCGCAGGATCGCGATGTCGGCACGCTTCTCCTGCACCACCATCACGAGCGTCGATACGATGTTGAAGGCCGCGACCGCCACGACGAGCGACAGCACCACGAACATGATCGACTTGGTCACCTGGATCGAACGGAAGAAGTTGCCGTGGCGGCGGGTCCAGTCGCTGACGTAGTACGAGCCCGGCAAGCTCTCGGCCAGCTCGCGGATGCGCCGCGGCGCCTCGGAGGCGTCGGCGAACCGGTAACGCAGCCCGCCGACCGCCTGCCCGAGCCGGTACAGCTTCCGCGCATCATCCAGGTGCAGCAGTGCGAGCCCCTGGTCGTATTCGTACATGCCGGCATCGATGAAACCGGCGACCGTGAACCGGCGCGTGCGCGGCGCGACCCCGGCCGGAGTCACGCTGCCCTGCGCGATCACGACCTGCACGGGATCGCCGATGCCAACGCCGAGCCGCTCGGCGAGCCCGCGCCCGATCAGCATGCGCCACGCGCCGGGCGCGAGCTCGTCTAGCCCCCTGCCGCCGAGGTGCCGGTGGAGATCGGAGACGCTCCGCTCCGCGGATGGCTCCACGGCGCGCAGCTCGACCGCCCCCGAGCGCGCGCCCGCCACCAGCATGCCGCGGCCCTCGACGAAGGGCGCGATCGCGACGACGCCCGGCAGGGCGCGCGTGCCGAGTTCGATGTCGTGCCAGTCCTCGAGCCGGCCGGACTCGCCCTCGAGTGTCGCGTGCGACACCACGTCGACGATGCGGCGCCGGACATCGCGTTCGAAGCCGTTCATGACCGACAGCACCGCGATCAGCGTGGCGACGCCCAACGCGATGCCGGCCATGGAGATGCCGGAGATGAAGCCGACGAAGCGGTTTTCGCGCTTCGCCCGCAGGTAGCGCAGGCCGATCCACCCGGTCCAGCGCGCGGCGCCCGGATTCTCACTCATAGCGCAGCGCCTCTGCGGGCTCGGTCGCGGCGGCGCGCCGTGCGGGATAGATCGTCGCGAGCAGCGTCAGCGCGAGGGCCGAGGCGGCGACCAGCAGTACGTCCGGCAGGCGCAGCTCCGACGGGATGCGCGTGATGTAGTACACGTCGCGGTCGAAGATCTCGAATCCGAACAGCTGCTCGAGCGCAGCCGACACCACGTCCACGTGCTGCGCCAGCAGCACGCCGAGCAGCACGCCGGCCAGCGCGCCGATCCAGCCGATGACCGTGCCCTGCACGACGAAGGTGGCGACCACGCCCCCGCGCGACAGCCCGAGGGTGCGCAGGATCGCGATGTCGTTGCGCTTGCTGGTCACGACCATGACCAGGCTCGAAACGATGTTGAAGGCGGCGACCGACACGATCAGCAGCAGGATCACCGTCATCATCGTCTTCTCGAGCCGGATCGCCCGGAAGTAGGCGGCGTGCTCCGCAGTCCAGGCGCGCGCCGCACCGGCGCCCAGGGCCGCGGCGACGGTGGGCGCCGTGCGCGGAGCCGTGAACGGGTCGTCGAACCAGAGGCGCAGTCCCGCGGGCGCGGCCTGGCCCGCGAACGCCGCGAGGTCGGGAAGTGCCGCGATGGCGAGTCCCACGTCGTGGTCGGCGAGGCCCATCTCGAACAGGCCTGCGACCTCGAACGCGGCGATACGCGGGTTCAGTTCGCCGCCTGCGCCGGCGGAGAGCAGGAGCAGCGTCACCTCATCGCCGATCGTGGCCCCGAGCTGCAGCGCGAGCGCGCGGCCGAGCACGATGCGCCGGCTGCCGGGCGTGAGTGCCGCGAGCGTGCCTTCCTGCATGGCCCCCGCCAGCGCGCCGCCGCCGGCGTGGTCGCCGGCGTCGATGCCGCGTACCGCGGCGCCCGCGAGCAGCGCGCCATGCGTCAGCAGCCCCTGCACCTCGACATAAGGCTCGGCCCGCACCACGCCGGCGAGGCGGCGCGCGCGCGCGGCGAGCGCGCCAAGCTCCTGCGGAGCCGCGGGCGCGGGGACGGTCGCGTGCGAGGCGAGCGCGAGCAGCCGGTGGCGCAGCTCGCCCTCGAAACCGTTCATCACCGAGAGGATCGTGATCAGGGCGGCGACGCCCAGGCCGACGCCGGCGAGCGACACCCAGCTGATGAAGGACACGAAGTACGGGTGCTGCCGGGCGCGCACGTAGCGCAGGCCGAGGGCCAGCGGCAGGGGGGTCAGCATGGCGCGGAGTTCATGCGGTTTTCGCGATGCCTATCAAGGATTTAGGTCGGCAATCTCGATAGCGTCCGACCCGATGCTACACTCGCCGCCGGAGGTATGACGATGCCTATCGTACGCACATTGCTGGTGCTCGCGCTCGCCGCGGCACCGCCCGCCTGGGCCCAGAACCTCGGCATGGCGACCTCTGATCCCGCAGTGGCAGCCGAGCGCCCGTCGCGCGGCAGCACGATGTCGTCGGTGCAGGGCCGCTTCGGCGAACCGACCTCACGCCACGCCACCGTCGGCAACCCGCCGATCACGCGCTGGGACTACCCGCAGTTCTCGGTGTACTTCGAGCACGATCGCGTGCTGCATGCGGTGGTGGTGAGGGCCGCACCCTCGGGCTGACGATTGCCTGCGCGGCCGGCGCGGGTATCCTGCTATCCCAGACCTCGCCGGGCTCGCCCGGAACGGGGTTTTTTGCCTGCAGGACAGTGGATGGACATCGGCTCCAAGGACTCGATTCGGCTGCCCGCAGCGGGCGCGGTGCGCCTCGGCGAGCTTTACGGCTCGAGCGCCGCCTGCCTGCTGGCAGAGGCGGCCGCCGTCGCCAAACCGATCATTGTGGTTGCGCCGGCCGGCCGTGAAGCCGACCAGTTCCTGGCGGAGCTCGCGTTCTACGCCACCGCGGAGCTTCCGCTCTACGCCTTCCCCGACCGCGAGATCCTGCCCTACGACCCGTTCTCGCCACACCCGGACATCGTCTCGCAGCGACTGCGTACGCTCGCAGCGATGCCGGCGATGTCGCGTGGCATCGTCGTCACGACCGTCGCGGCGCTGCTCGACCGCCTGCCGCCGGCTGAATTCCTCGCCGCGCACGCCTTCGAGCTGCAGGCCGGCCTGCGCATCGACCTGGCGGCGCTGCGACGGCAACTGACCGATGCCGGCTTCGTGCATGTGAGCCAGGTGCTGTCGCCAGGGGAATTCGCCGTGCGCGGTTCCGTCGTCGACCTGTTCCCGGCCGGCGCCGCGCTGCCGTTCCGCCTCGACCTGTTCGACGATGTCATCGAGAGCATCCGCGAGTTCGATCCCGCCGACCAGCGTTCGGCGGCGAGGCACGAGGCGGTGTCGCTGCTGCCCGCACGTGAGTTCGCAGCTTCGCCGCAGGCGGTCGCCGGCTTCCGCACGCGCTGGCGCGAGCGCTTCGAGGGCGACCCGCAGGACTGCCCGGTGTACCGGTCGATCAGCGATGGTGTGATTCCCGCCGGGATCGAGGCCTGGCTGCCGCTGTTCTTCGAACGCACGACGGCGTTCAGCGACCACCTGCCGGCGGGGGCCGTGATCGTGGACCTGGCCGATACCACGCGCACGCTGCCTGCCGCCTGGGCGGAGATCGTGACGCGCCACGAGCAGATGCGCCACGACCGGCAGCGCCCGCTGCTGGCTCCCGCGGAATCCTTCACCGACACCGCCGCCGTGCTCGCGGCCATCGCGGAGCACCCGCGCGTGCTCGCCACCCCGGTCAAGGTGGAGCCGATCGCGGCGGAACTGCCGTTCGTCAATGCGGGTTCCGAGCCGCCGCCGGAACTGCGCGCGGACCCGCGCGCCCCGGAGCCTTGCGCCGCCCTCGCCCGTTTCCTGGTGGGCTTCGCGGGGCGCGCACTCCTGCTCGCGGATTCCGCCGGGCGGCGCGAAGCGATCCTGGGACTGCTGCGCCGCCAGTCCCTGGAACCCGCCGTCGTCGCCGGCTGGCCTGAATTCCTGCGCGGGACTGCGCCCCTCGCGCTCGCGGTGGCAGCGGACGTGCGCGGACTGCTGCTGCCTGCGCGCGGGCTGGCGCTGGTCGCGGAGGACCAGCTGTTCGGCGAACGGGCCCGCCAGGAACGGCGCCGCCGCCGCGCCGAGCGCGATCCCGACGCGATCCTGCGCGACCTCGTGGCGCTCGCCCCCGGCGCGCCGGTCGTGCACGAAGAGTACGGCGTCGGCCGCTATCGCGGACTGCGGGTCATGACGGTGGCGGGGCAGCCGGCCGAGTTCCTGGTGCTGGAATACGCGGGTGGCGACCTGCTCTACGTGCCGGTGCACGCGCTCGACCGCGTCACGCGCTACACCGGCGGCTCGCCTGAAGCCGCTCCCTGGCATCGGCTCGGCACCGACCAATGGGCGCGCGCGCGGCGCCGCGCCGCCCTGCGCGTGCGCGACGTCGCCGCCGAACTGCTCGATCTCTACTCGCGCCGCGCGGCGCGCCAGGGCCGCCCCGCAGTCTTCGACGAGGCCGCCTGCCTCGCTTTTGCGGTGGCCTTCCCGTTCGAGGAGACGCCGGACCAGCGCGACGCCATCGAGGCCGTGCTCGCGGACCTGCGCTCGGGCAGTCCGATGGATCGCGTGATCTGCGGCGACGTCGGCTTCGGCAAGACCGAGGTGGCGCTGCGCGCTGCCTTCGCCGCGGTCAATGCCGGCCGCCAGGTCGCGGTGCTGGTGCCGACCACCCTGCTCGCGCAGCAGCACACACAGACCTTCGCCGACCGCTTCGCGGACTGGCCGGTGCGGGTCGAGAACCTGTCGCGCTTCCGTACTTCGGCGGAACAGAAGGCAGTCATCGCGGGCCTCGCCGCGGGCGGCGTGGACATCGTCATCGGCACCCACCGGCTGCTGCAGCGCGACGTCGCCTTCCACGACCTCGGGCTCGTGATCGTGGATGAGGAGCACCGCTTCGGCGTCGGCCACAAGGAGCGTCTGCGCCAGATGCGCGCTGACGTCGACACGCTGACGCTGACCGCGACGCCCATCCCGCGCACGCTCAACATGGCGCTCGGGGGACTGCGCGACCTGTCGCTGATGACCACGCCGCCTGCAGAGCGCGTGGCGATCGAAACCTTCGTGACCGAGTGGAGCGACACGCTGGTGCGCGAGGCCTGTCTGCGCGAGATCCGCCGCGGCGGCCAGGTCTACATCGTGCACAACCAGATCGAGGACATCGAAGCGTTCGCGGCGCGCGTGCGCCGGCTGGTGCCTGAAGCCGGCGTGCGGGTTGGCCATGGCCGGATGCGTGAGCGTGACCTCGAGCGGCTGATGCTCGATTTCTACCACCGCCGGTTCCAGGTGCTGGTGTGCACCACGATCATCGAGTCGGGCATCGACGTGCCGACCGCGAACACCATCGTGATCAACGGCGCACACCGCTTCGGGCTCGCCGAGCTGCACCAGCTGCGCGGCCGGGTCGGCCGCTCGCACCATCGCGCCTGGGCCTACCTGCTCGCGCCGCCGGCATCCGCCTTGCCGCAGGACGCGCAGCAGCGCCTCGAGGCGATCGAGTCGCTCGAGGAACTCGGCGCCGGCTTCACGCTCGCCACGCATGACCTCGAGATCCGCGGCGCCGGCGAACTCCTCGGCGACGAACAGAGCGGGCAGATCCAGGAGATCGGCATCGGCCTGTACCTCGAACTGCTGGAGCGCGCGGTCTGTGCCCTGCGCGAGGGCCGCGAGCCGGATCTGGGCGGGCCGCTGCACGCGGGCGTGGAAGTCGACCTGCAGTTGCCGGCGCTCCTGCCCGAGGACTACCTGCCGGACGTGCACCTGCGGCTGCAGCTCTACAAGCGCATGGCGGGCGCACCCGATGAGCCGCAGCTCGAGGACCTGCAGTCCGAGATGATCGACCGGTTCGGGCCGCTGCCACCCCCGGCACGGACCTTGTTCGAGGTGCACCGGCTGCGGCTGTCGGCGCTGGCGCTCGGCCTCCGGCGCCTGCAGGTCGGGGCGCACGGCGCCGTGGTCGAATTCGGCGCCACCCATCGGGTGGACCCCGCCCGGGTCGTGCGCTTGCTGCAGCGCGAGCCGGGCTATCGGCTGGACGGGCAGCAGCGGTTGCGCGCGAAGCTCGAAGCGCCGGATGCGCCGTCGCGCATCGCGGCGGCCGCGACACTGCTTGCCGCGCTCTCCGCGTGACTTGCCGGCCGGTTCAGGCCGGCCGTCCGCCTTCGAGGCGCAGCGCCGGCCGTTCGATGCAGTCGTGTGCGGCCGCGACCGCCGACTGCCAGCGCCGATCGCCGGCGAGCGCCGCCACGGCGCCGCGGCCGTGCAGGCGGGCCAGGCGCAGGCGGCTCACCGGATTCGCCTGCGCCGGCAGCGCGTCGAGCAGGCGCAGCACCGCGGCGCGGTCATTGCAAACCGGCAGCATGTCGCAGCCGGCCGCCAGCGCCTGCGCGGCCCGCGCCGCGATGTCCCCGCAGGCTGCGGCCCCCGCCATGGACAGGTCGTCCGAGAATACGGCGCCCTGGAATCCGAGTTCCCCGCGCAGGATGCCGCCGATCCAGCGCGGCGACAGGCTGGCCGGCAGCGAGTCCACTTCCGGGTAGACGACGTGTGCCGCCATCACCGAGGCGAGACCGTTCGCCATCATGCGCCGGTACGGCACGAGGTCCGCCTCGATGTCGGCCCACTGGCGGCGGTCCACCGGCAGTGCGACGTGCGAATCGACCGCGACGGCGCCGTGGCCGGGGAAGTGCTTCGCCGTCGCCGCCATGCCCGCCTCGCGCATGCCGAGCAGCCACGCGACCGCCAGCTCCGCGACCGCGGTCGCGTCCGCATGCAATGCGCGATCGCCGATCGCCTGGCTGACGCCGTAGTCGATGTCCACGCAGGGCGCGAACGAGAGGTCGACACCCGCCGCGCGCAGTTCCGCCGCCATCAGCCACCCGAGCTGGCGCGCGAGCGCCACGCCCTCGGCGCGGCTGGCGGCGAAGCGTCGCCCGAGCTCGCGCATCGGCGGCAGGCGCGTGAATCCGTCGCGGAACCGCTGCACGCGCCCGCCCTCCTGGTCGACCGCGACCAGGAGCGCGGGGCTCCTGATGGCGTGGATCTCGGCGGTGAGGCGCGTGAGCTGCAGGACGCTTTCATAGTTGCGCGTGAAGAGGATCACCCCGCCGACCTGCGGGTGCCCGAGCATCGCGCGTTCCTCGGGCTCGAGCGCGATGCCGGCGAGGTCCGCCATCACCGGTCCGAGCGTCATGCGCCCGCCCCCGGCGCACGCCCCGCGGCGACCCTTGCGCGAAGCTCGAGGGTCCAGCCGGAGAATGGCCGCTCGGCGAGGCGGAAATTGTGGAAACGCGCGTCGGCCGTGACCTCGTCGCCGAGCCACTGCGGGCGCGGGAATTCCTCGCCCTCGGATCCGAGCTCGATCTCGGCGAGCACGAGGCCCCGGTTCTCGCCCTCGAATTCATCGAGTTCGAAGCAATGGCGGCCCACGGGCACCTGGTGACGCCGCTTCTCGAGCAGCGGTCCTGATGCGAAATCGGCCAGCATGGCGGCGCCGTCGGCAATTGAGATCGCGTACTCGAATTCAGCGCGCGAGGGGCCCGCACGCATCGCCTTGACCGAGAGCCAGGCCCGTGCGCCGGCGATGCGCACGCGTACCGAGCAGCGGCCGGTATTCGCCAGGTAGCCTTGCGTGAGCCGCGCCGAATCCTTTGCCAGGCGGCGCCAGCCGTCGTCGCGCACCAGGAACTTGCGTTCGATCTCGAGACTCACGCAGCGGGCTCGAACAGGGCGATGGACTCCACGTGCGCCGTGTGCGGGAACATGTCCATGATGCCCGCGGCCGCCAGCCGGAATCCATGTTGGGAGGCGAGGATCCCCGCATCGCGAGCGAGCGTCCCGGCATGGCAGGACACGTACACGACCCGCCGCGGGCGGCAGGCCGCAATCGCGGCCAGGGCTTCGCGCGCGCCGGCTCGCGGCGGGTCGAGCAGGACGAGGTCGCGGGGTGCGCAGGCCCAGGCAGGCATCGGGTCGTCCGCGGCGAGGTCGGCCACCTTGAAGTCCGCGTTGGCGATGCCGTTGCGCAGAGCGTTCTCGCGCGCGCGGGCGAGCAGTCCCGCATCGCCCTCGACGCCCGTGACCAAGGCCACCCGTTGCGCGAGCGGCAGTGTGAAATTGCCGAGCCCGCAGAACAAGTCGAGTGCGCGGTCGCCCGGGCGCGGATCCAGCAGTTCGAGCGCGAGTGCCACCATGCGACGGTTCAACTCGCCGTTGACCTGGATGAAATCCGTGGGCGCGAAGCGGATGCCCGCCGGGAGCCCCGGCAATTCGTATTGCAGGGCTGTCGCACGCGGCGACAGCGGCCGCACGGTATCGAGCCCGCCGCGCTGCAGGTAGAGCTCGACGCCGTGCGCGCGTTCGAATGCCCCGAGCGACTCGAGGTCCGCGTCCGACGGGTCCTCGAGCACGCGCAGCACGAGCGCGGTGGCGTTATCGCCGACCGCGACTTCGACCTGGGCGACCTGGCGCCGGATGCCGAGCGAACCGATCAACCCGGCCAGCGGTTCGATCAGCCCGCCTGCGCCGCCGGCGAGCACCGGGCAGCCGCGCAGGTCCGCGAGCAGCGGGCTTCCGCGCTCGCGGAAACCGACCAGCACGCGCCCTTTCTGGTCCACATGGCGGCAACCGAGCCGCGCGCGTCGGCGGTAGGACCAGGCCGGGCCGGAGAGCGGCGGCAGCCAGCGCCCGGGGCGCACGCCGCCGAGGCGCTCGAGCTGCTCCGCGACCATGCGGCCCTTGGCCTCGAGCTGCTGTGCGTAGCCAAGGTGCTGCAGCGAGCAGCCGCCGCAGATGCCGAAGTGCGCGCAGCGCGGGTCGATGCGGTCCGGCGAGGGCCGCAGCACGTTGAGCACGCGGGCCTCGTCGTGCCGGCGCCGCCGCGCCGTGCGCTGCAGGCGCACTTCCTCACCGGGCAGCGCACCGTCGACGAATACCGTCTTGCCGCCGATACGGGCGATGCCGCGACCCGCGTGGTCGAGCGCGGCGATCAGGGCGATTTCGGGTTCGCGCGTCGCCTTCAAGATGGCGGCCACGCGTCGAGGAAGCGGCGCCAGTGCGTCTCCCGGCGAGCGCCCAGCCAGTCGCGCGCACGCGCGAGCTCCTGCTCGTGGGCGCGGTCGCTCAGGCGACCGCGCACCAGCTCGAAGCGCAGGTAGGCCAGGTAGGTGTTCATCACGTCGGTTTCGCAATAGTCGCGGATCTCGCCGATGCGGCCCTCGCGCCAGGCGTCCCAGACCTGCTCGCCCGCCATGCCGAGCTTGCCGGGCAGCCCGAGCAGCCGCGCGACGTGGTCGAGGCTCGCGCGTCCGCGCGCCTGGTAGCCCGACAGCACGTCCATCAGGTCGAGGTGCCGCATGTGGTAACGATTGAGGTAGTTGTTCCAGCGGAAGTCCCGGTCGATGTCGCCGGTGTCCCAGTAGGCCGGCGAGGCGATGCCATGGCGCAGCATGCGGTAATGCAGCACGGGCAGGTCGAAGCGGGAGCCATTCCAGGTCACCAGCACCGGCTTCAGCTTGTCGATGCCGCCGAAGAAGCGCCGCAGCAGCTCGTCTTCCGCGCTGTCGGCGGAGCCCACGCTCCACACCTGGAACTGGTCCCCGCTGCGCAGCAGCGCGGAGATCGCGGCCACGCGGTGCTGTTCATAGGGCAGGAACGAGCTGCCTGTCTCCTCGGTGCGCCGGGCGAACATCGCTTGCGCGACCTCTGCATCGTCTCCCTCAATCGCGAACAGCCCGCGTCCCAATTCGACGTCCGGGACGGTTTCGATGTCGAACACGAGGCAGTGCAGTGCTGCGCTCATGCCTTTTTCATCAGCACCGCGACCGCGAACACGAGGCCTGCCTCGTCGGTGAGGCTGACGTGGCCATCGCCGGCGCCCAGCCGGTCCGCGAGCGCGCGCCCGCGTGCTGAGAATCGCACTTCCGGCTTGCCCCGGCGGTCGGCCAGGAATCCCACGTCCCGCACCCAGACCCCGTGGCCAAAGCCGGTGCCCAGGGCCTTGACGATCGCCTCTTTGGCCGCGAAGCGCATCGCCAGGAAGCGCGCCGGGCGACGGTTCGCGTCGAACAGCACCAGTTCCTCCGGCATCAGCAGGCGCTCGACGAAATGGCGCCCGAAGCGTTCGTAAATCGCCGCCACGCGCTCGACGCGCACCACGTCCGTGCCGAGGCCGAAGATCATGCGCGGCGGACTTCCCGCATCAGACGCTTCATTTCGGCGACCGCCGCCCCGATGCCGGTCGTCACCGCCCGTGCCACGATCGCGTGGCCGATGTTGAGTTCGGCGAGTTCGGGCAGCGCCGCGACCGGCTGCACGTTGTGGTAGTCGAGGCCGTGGCCGGCGTGCGCGGCGAGCCCGCTGGCGGCGGCGCGGCGCGCCGCCGCGGCGAGACGCGACAGCTGGCGCGCGCGCTCCGGCCCCTCGGCCCCGGCATAGGCACCGGCGTGCAGTTCGACCACCGCGGCGCCCGCGCGTGCGGATGCGTCCACCTGCGCGTCGTCGGGGTCGATGAAGAGCGCGACGCGGATGCCCGCGCGCGAAAGCCGCGCGCAGGCCTCCCGGATCGCGGACAGCTGCCCCGCGACGTCGAGACCGCCTTCGGTGGTGAGCTCGGTGCGCTTCTCCGGCACCAGGCAGACGTCCTGCGGCAGCACGCGCAGGGCGATGCCGAGCATCTCCGGGGTCGCCGCGATCTCGAGGTTCATGCGCGTCCTGAGCGCGGTACGCAGGGCGGCGACGTCGCGGTCCTGGATGTGGCGGCGGTCCTCGCGCAGGTGCAGCGTGATGCTGTCGGCGCCCGACTGCTCGGCGACCAACGCGGCCAGCAGCGGGTCGGGCGAGCGTCCGCCGCGCGCCTGGCGCAGCGTCGCGACGTGATCGATGTTCACCCCCAGCAGGATGCCGCTCATTCCCCGTGCTCCCGCCGCCGCATGGCCAGCATCACCTCGCGGCTCGCGAGGCCGCGCCCTTCCAGGCAGTGGGCGATCGCCGCGCCGTAGATGCACCGCGCGGCGGAGAGCGCCTGCGGCTCTGCGAACTCCCCGCGCGCCACCGCGAGCAGGTCGCGGCCGCGGAATGTGTCCGCGCGCCCCGCGGCGTCACGGACCGCGAGCAGTCCCCGCCCCGGCTCGAAATGATAGTACCGTTCCGGATCGAGCGTCTGGCCTGCGGCCTCCGCCCCGAGGTTGATGCCGTAGCCGAGTTCCTCCAGCAGCACGCGCTCGAACGCGCGCAGCGGCGCGTGCCCGGCGGCGACCGCAAGCCCCGCGAGCGCCGCGCCGTAGGCGTCGAACACGCGCTCGTGGGGCTCCTCGCGCGGCAGCAGCCGCAGCAGCAGCTCGTTCAGGTAGAAACCCGGCAGGAGCTTCGGGGGCGGCAGTCCGGGGGCCTCGCCCCCGCTTTCGACGGAGGTCAGCGTGCCGCCGTCGGCGCGGCCGGACCAGGACACCATGAGCGGCTGGAACGGCCGCAGCAGCGCGCGCCAGGGCGACTTCGGCCGGCGCGCGCCGTGCGCGAACAGGCTCACGCGACCATGCGGACGGGTCAGCAGTTCCAGCACGCGGCTGCTGTCGCTCCAGGGCCGGTGGTGCAGCAGCCAGGCCGGCGCCAGCAGGACGCGGCGCGGGGCGCTCACGGCGACTCGTGCCCGAGCCGGCGCAGCATGGCCGGGTCGTCGCTCCATCCCTTCTGCACGCGCACCCAGGTTGACAGGTGCACGCGCCGGCCCAGGCGCTGGTTGAGCGCGAGCCGCGCGGCGCGGCCGATCGCCTTCAGCCTGGCGCCGCCGGTGCCGATCACGATGCGCCGCTGCCCGGGCCGCTCGACCCAGATCACCGCGTCGATCTCGGTGCGGCCGTCCGCGCGGTCCTCAAAGCGTTCGATTTCGACCGCGATGCCGTAGGGCAGCTCGTCCGAGAGCGCGATCATGAGCTGCTCGCGCAGCGCCTCCGCCGCGATGAAGCGCTCGCTGCGATCCGTCACCGCGTCCGCGGGCCAGGCGGCGGGAGCTTCCGGCAGCAGGCTGGCGACGGCCCGTTCGAGCCGGTCCAGGTTCTCCGCGCGCGCCGCCGAGACCGGCACGATCGCGGCGAACTCGTGACGACCCGCGCAGTCCTCGAGCAGAGGCAGCAGCCGCTCGCGCGGCCGTACCAGATCGATCTTGTTGACCGCGAGCACCACCGGCAGCCCCGCTGCACGCAGCGCGGCGAGCGCCGCGCTGTCGCCGGCGTTCCACCGCGGCGCCGCGACCACGAGGATGGCCGCGTCGGCGCCCGCGAGCGCCGCGGCGGCTTCGCGCTTCATCGCCTGGGCAAGGCGACTGCCTGCGGCGCGCCCCGCGCCCGGCACGTCCAGGAGCGCGAGCTGCCAGCCCTCACGCGTCACGACGCCCTGGATCCGGTGGCGCGTGGTCTGCGCCTTGGGCGTCACGATGCTGAGCGTCTGCCCCACGAGCGCGTTGAAGAGCGTGGACTTGCCGACATTCGGGCGGCCCGTGATCACCACGCTGCCGGATCGGTGCGCCCCGCTCATCGCGGCGTCCGCAGCGCCGGGTCGTCGAGCACGCGTTGCGCCGCTTCCTGCTCCGCGCGGCGGCGGCTGCTACCCTCCGCCTCCGCGGACACCGCGAGTTCGCCGACATCGCATCGCACGCGGAAGCGCTGCTCGTGCGGCTCCCCGGACACTTCGAGCACCGTGTACGCAGGCAAGCCGAAGCCGCGCCCCTGCAGCTGCTCCTGCAGCCTTGTCTTCGGGTCCTTGAGCTCGGCCGCTCCCGGCAACGCCGCGAGCGACACGGCGAAGAGCCGCACTGCCGCGTCGTGGGCGGCCGGCAGGCCGCGGTCCAGGTAGATCGCGCCGAAGAGCGCCTCGAGGGCGTCGGCAAGGATGGTACCGCGGCGCTGGCCGCCGGACTTCTGCTCCCCTTCTCCCAGGCGCAGTTGGGCGCCGAGGCCGATCGCAGCGGCCGCCTGCGCCAGCGACTCGCCGCTCACGAGACTCGCGCGGTAGCGGGACAGCTCGCCCTCGCTGGCTTCGGGAAAGCGGGCGATCAGGAGTTCGGCGACCAGGAACGACAGCACCGCGTCGCCCAGGAATTCCAGACGTTCATTGTTGTCGGGACCGTGGCTGCGGTGGGTGAGCGCCCGCGTCAGCAGGCCGGGAGCGGCCAGCGTGCAGCCCAGTCGCTCCTGCAGCCAGCGGCCGGCGGGGTCCACGCTTGGCCCGGCGCGGTCAGCGCGCGGCGACCTCGACGGTCTTGTCGAACGTGAGCAGGAACGAGATGTTTGCGACCAGGGGCACGCTGTCCTCGTAGGCGGCGCGCACGAAGAAGGTCCCGCCCTCGCGACGGATCTCGATGTCGTTCGAAGTGATGACCTCGACCATTTCGATGTCGAAATGGCGCTCGACCGCCTTGCGCAGCATGAAATCGGTGGTGCCGGGGTTGTTTTCGTACTCGTCGCGCACCTTCTCGAGCGTCGCCGCGACGCGCATGTATTCCAGGTACTTGGGCGTCAGCCGGATCCCGGCGTAGACCCAGGCGCCGACCACGACCACCAGTACGATGATGCCGAGGAATGTCATGCCGCGTTGACGATGCTGCATACGATCGATCTCCCCCTACCGGATGACGGTACCCATGCGGTCCCACAGCAGGAGTGAGCCCGGTCCCGGATTGAACGACAGCCAGATCGCCTCCGCCTTGCCGATGACGAAGGCCTCGGGCACGAAGCCGACATCGGGAAAGCGGCTGTCCCGGCTGTTGTTGCGGTTGTCTCCCATCATGAAGAAATGCCCCTCCGGCACCCGCCACTCGCCATCCATGCCGGGCCGCGCCGGATCCAGCATCACGCCATGGCGCCGGCCGTCCTGCTCCTCCTCGCCCACCTGCGTGAACGGATACTGCTCGCTCTTGGGGCCCGAATACAACTCGCCCGCCTCGATCCGCGACGGAGTTCCGTTTACCCAGACGCGGGCGCCCGCCACGCGGATCACGTCGCCCGGCAGGCCGACCAGACGCTTGATGAACACGACCGATCGGTCGGAAGGCTTGCGGAACACCACGACGTCGCCGCGAACCGGTTCCCCGATCTCGACCACGCGCGTGTTGAGCACCGGCAGCCGCAGGCCGTAGCGCCACTTGTTCACGAAGATGAAGTCGCCCTGGATCAACGTCGGCATCATCGAGTCGGACGGGATCCGGAACGGCTCGTACAGAAACGAGCGCAGCACCAGCACGATGACGATGACCGGGAAGAAGGAGCGCGCATAGTCGACCAGCACCGGCTCGCGCGCGATCCCGCGCGCGCGCCGCCGCGGCGCGAACTGCCAGTGGTCGATGCCCCAGATCGCCCCGGTGAGCGCGGCGAGCGCGACCAGCACGAATGCGAAATCGAACACCATCAGCGGCTCCCCGACGTCACTTCCTGCCCACCTTCAGCACCGCGAGAAAGGCCTCCTGCGGGATTTCGACCGTGCCCAGCTGCTTCATGCGCTTCTTGCCCTCCTTCTGCTTCTCCAGCAGCTTGCGCTTGCGCGTCACGTCGCCGCCATAGCACTTGGCGAGCACGTTCTTGCGCAGCGCCTTGACCGTCGCGCGCGCGATCACCTGGCTGCCGATGGCGGCCTGGATCGCGACTTCGAACATCTGGCGCGGGATCAGTTCCTGCATCTTGTCCACCAGCTCGCGCCCGCGCTGGTAGGCGTTCTCCCGGTGCACGATCATCGACAGCGCGTCCACGCGGTCGCCGTTGATCAGCACGTCGAGCTTCGCGAGCGGCGCCGTCTGGAAGTGGCTGAACTCGTAGTCGAACGAGGCGTAGCCGCGGCTGACCGACTTCAGGCGGTCGAAGAAGTCGAGCACGACCTCGGCCAGCGGCAGCTCGTACTGCAGCGACATCTGGGTTCCGAGCTGCTGCATCTTCTTCTGCACGCCGCGCTTCTCCTGGCACAGCTTCAGCACCCCGCCGACGTGTTCGGGCGGCACCAGGATGTTCGCCCTGATGACCGGCTCGCGCAGCTCCCGGTACTCGGGCGGCAGCCGAGCCGGATTGTCGACTTGCGAGACGCCGCCGTCGGCGGCCACCACCTCATAGACCACGGTCGGCGCGCTGGTCACGAGGTCGAGACCGTACTCGCGCTCGAGGCGCTCCTGGACGATGTCCATGTGCAGCAGCCCGAGGAAGCCGCAGCGGAAGCCGAAGCCGAGCGCCACGGACACCTCCGGCTCGTAGTGCAGCGCGGAGTCGTTGAGCTTGAGCTTCTCGAGCGCGTCGCGGAACGATTCGTACTGGTCGGTTTGCACGGGGAACAGGCCCGCGAACACGCGCGGCTGCACCGTCTTGAACCCCGGCAGCGGCATCGCCGCCGGTCGCGCCTCGTGCGTGATGGTATCGCCGACCGGCGCGCCGTGGATCTCCTTGATGCCGGCCACCATCCAGCCGACATCCCCGGTGCCGAGTGCATCGGCGGTGACGCGCTTGGGGGTGAAGCGGCCGACCTGGTCCACCTCCCAGCTGCGGCCGGTGGACCAGATGCGGATCCGGTCCCGGCGCTTCAACGACCCGTTGACCACGCGCACCAGCGATACGACGCCGACGTAATTGTCGAACCAGGAATCCACGATCAGCGCCTGCAGCGGCGCCTCCGGGTCGCCGGCCGGCGGCGGGATGCGCCGGATGATCGTTTCGAGCAGCCGCGGCACGCCCTCGCCGGTCTTGGCGCTGACCCGCACGGCCCCCTTCGCCTCGATGCCGATGATGTTCTCGATCTCGGCGATCACGCGCTCGGGATCGGCCGAAGGGAGGTCGATCTTGTTGATGACCGGCACCACCTCGAGCCCCTGCTCGAGCGCGGTGTAGCAATTCGCCACGCTCTGCGCCTCGACACCCTGGGCGGCGTCCACCACGAGCAGCGCGCCCTCGCAGGCGGCGAGCGACCGCGACACTTCATAGGAGAAATCGACGTGGCCGGGCGTGTCGATGAAGTTGAGCTGGTATTCGGCGCCGCCCTCCGCGCGGTAGCGCAACGTGACCGATTGCGCCTTGATCGTGATGCCCCGCTCGCGCTCCAGGTCCATCGAGTCGAGCACCTGGTCCTGCATCTCGCGCGCCTCGAGCCCGCCGCAGACCTGGATCAGCCGGTCAGCGAGCGTGGACTTGCCGTGATCGACGTGCGCGATGATCGAGAAATTTCGGATCTGCTGCATCAACGGGGACCGGACGTGCGCCTGCCGGACAGGCGCGTCCGGGACCGCGGGAATTATAGCAGCCGGGACACGGCGTCCCGGTCGAGACGGCCGTGGCAGACGACGCTGCCGTCATAGGTCAGCACCGGCACCTTGAGGCCGAAGCGCCGCTTCGCGACCGGGTCCGCGTCCACGTCCGCGCGTGCGAACGTCGCGCCGCGGACAGCCAGCAGCGGCGCGAGTTCGGCGATGAAGTCGTCGCAGAGCTCGCATTGCTCGCGGGTGTAGACCCGGAAACGCGGCGGTACGCCGCCCGCGGAGGTCGTCAGTTGCCGTGCCCCGCAGGTTCGGCGGGCACTGCCGCCGGGCGCACGCCACTCGCGATGAAGCGCAGCGTATCCGGCGGAACCTCGCCCACCACGGTCACCTGGTGCCCGTGCACCACGGTCGTATAGGCAGAGGCGACGCCGGCGCGCCGGCTGCCGGTCACCGGCGCCTTGCCGGGCGCGGAAGGCTGGATGAAGACGGAAACCGATGCAAAGCCGTCGGAGTAGACCAGATGGCGCACCGGCGCGCTCGACCCCGCCATCGCCTGCAGCCCGCTGACCGAGAGCCGGAAACCGGGTGGAACCTGTGCCGCGCGCCAGACCGGTGACTCGTCCACCGCCTGCGGCACTTGCCGCACCCAGCGCAGCTTCGAGCGGTCCATGGAAGGCTCGAAGGCGGCATCGGGGATGTTGCCGTTCACGTCGAGTTCGGTGAAGCGCAGGCGTTCGATGACGCGACCGGCGGCATCGGACAGCTCGCTGCGCACCGGCATGTGCGAGGCCTCGTCAATCCAGAGGCGGTAACCGAAGCGGTAGCCGTCGCGCGGGCGCACCACCACGACCGCGGCCGGGCCGATAAGCCCGGTCTCGCGGCCCGCGTAGCTGACTTCGTACCACGGCGATACGCGGGTTTCGAAGGTCGGCAGCGCACCCATCAGGTCGCTGCGTGCGGGGCGGCGCTCGATGATCGCAAGCCGGCGGTCCGGGAGGTAGACGACCACCTCGTCGTTCTCGCGCACCAGTTCGCGGCCGCTGCCAGACAGCGACACCAAGCGCTCCCAAACGGCCCCGTCGCGGACGCGGTGCACGACGCGTACCTTCTCCGAGCTGCCGGCCGATTCGCAGATGAACTCGCCGGAATAGCTGGTGCCCGCCAGCGCTTCCGCCATGCGGCCGAGCCAGAGCTGGCCGTCGTTGGCGGCGGCGGTTCCGGCGACGAGCGCGAGCGCGGCGATGACGGGCGTGCGGCGCATCACTGGCCTTCCGCGGACTGCGCGCCGGCGCCGGGCTCGAGCCGCCCCGGCGCCGGCTCGGCGATGAGCCCTGCGACAACGCTGCGCCGGGTCAGCGGCGAGGCGTAGCCGTAATGCGCGACCAGGTAATTGGCCAGTTCGGCGGATGCGAGCGCCGCATCCATCTCGGCCGCCGGCGGCGTGGTGTAGGTCGCGGCGACCTCGTCTTCCGCCGCGCTCAGCCCGGGAACCGGCTCGATCGGCGACTCCGGCTGCTGCTCTGCGACCACGGCGGCGGGCTGCAGAGCCACCTGCGCCCCGTACTGGGGCACGAACATGACGGCCGCGGTCGCGACCGAGGCCGCCACGCCCAACCCCGCCAGCGGGCGAACCAGCGTGCGCCAGTTGCGCAACCGTGCGGCAATTGCTCCGAACGCGGGTTCACGCGCGATCGCGGCACTCACGCGTGCGGCCACCTGGCGCGCCGCCGGCACATCGCCGTCGCTCCTGAGCACCGCGCCGATCAGCGAATAACGCGACAGCGCACCGCGCAGGTCGTCGTCGCGCTCGAGTCGCTTCAGCAGCAGCGCCGACTCCGGCTCCGGCAGTTCCCCATCCAGGAAGGCCGACAGTTGTTCCTTCACCCGATCCGTCATTTCAGTCGTCTCCGATGCGCCCGAGGCCGCCGTCGAAGACCTCGCGCAGGGCGCGATCGATCGCCTCGCGCGCGCGGAAGATCCTCGAACGGACCGTGCCCACCGGGCAATCCATGGTTCTAGCGATGTCCTCGTAACTCAGGCCTTCGAGCTCGCGCAGCACGATGGCGAGCCGCAAGTCGTCGGGCAGCGCCTCGATCGCCTCGTTGACGGTGCGGCGGATCTCCTCGGTCAGCGCGAGCGCTTCCGGGGTCTCCGCATCCGCAAGCCGCGCCTGGGCCTGCACTTGCGCCCCGTCCTGGAGGTCGAGGTCGTAGGACACGGGCCGCCGGCGGCTCGCCACCAGCGAATTCTTGGCGGTATTGATCGCGATCCGGTACAGCCAGGTATAGAAGGCGCTGTCGCCGCGGAATGCCGGCAAGGCCCGGTAGGCCTTGATGAAGGCTTCCTGCGCGATGTCCTCGGCCTCGGCCGGATTACGGACGTAGCGCTGCACCAGCTTCAGCACCTTGTGCTGGTACTTGAGCACGAGCGCGTCGAAGGCCGCCTTGTCGCCTTTCTGCACCCGCCGCACCAGCGCAATGTCGCCTGCTTCAGCCCGCATCGGCTCGACGGACCGCGCTCTGCCTGCCAATGTCACGCCGCATATGACCGGCGGCCGCACCTTTAGTTCGGCCTTCCGGGGGCTGTGTGGCGGGCGCCGTCCTGCCTCCTGTGACCCAGTCGCCGGATTCTACCAAGCCAGCCGGATCAGGGCCTTGAGCCTCCGGAAGTCCCGGCCCGCAAGCGCCGCGCGCGGCAGCAGCCAGCCACGCCGGCGCCCTGCGAGCGAAAGCTCGAGCAGCACCACCGGGCCGTAGGCGCGGGTCGCCCGGTGCAGCGTGGCCGGCTGCCAGCTGCCATCCGCCAGGCGCACGCGGCAGGCCCTGGGGTCGAGGACGACAGCGCGCAATGGCGTGTGCGCGCCGGGAATCCGCGCGAGCGTCGCCCAGAGTCCGCCAAGGGCAAGGAGCGAAAGGCCCGTGGCCAGGGCCGGCGGGGATTGCGCGAGCCAGGGACCGGCGGCGGCCGTCGCATGAAAGAGGAGCGCTGCCGCCGCGAGTCGGCGTTGCGGCAGCGGCTCAATTGCGGTCGCGAAGGATGTCATCGACGAGCGCCGCGAACCCGCCGTCGGCGGGCCGCGCACTGTGCAGCAGCCAGTCCGCGAGCTGCGGGTCCGGCTGTTCCAGGAGCCGCGCGAAGCAATCACGCTCGGCCGGCGGCGCATCCTGCCAGCGCCGGTCGAGCCAGCGGCCGAGCAGCAGGTCAAGCTCCTGCATGCCGCGGCGGCAGCGCCATCGGACCGCACCAGGCGTTTCCTCCGCCATGCTCAGTCGTCGCCACCGGCGAGCCGGCGCTTGATATCCGCGATGGCGCGCGCCGGGTTGAGGTCCTTCGGGCAGGCCTCGACGCAGTTCATGATCGTGTGGCAGCGGTACAGACGGAAAGTATCGTCGAGCGCCGCGAGCCGCTCCGCGCGCGCCTCATCGCGCGTGTCGATGATCCAGCGATAGCTCGCGAGCAATGCGGCGGGCCCGAGATAGCGCTCGCTGTTCCACCAGTAGCTGGGGCAGCTCGTCGAGCAACAGGCGCAGAGAATGCAGGCCGACGGGCGGTCGATTCGCTCCTGGTCGGCGGGAGTCTGCAGCCGCTCGCGGCCGAGAGGCGGCGGCTCGCGCGTCTGCAGCCAGGGCTTGACCGACGCGTACTGTGCGTAGAACTGCGACAGGTCCGGCACCAGGTCCTTCACCACTGCCAGGTGCGGCAACGGAAACACGCGCACCGCGCCCTTGATGGCGGCGATCGGCTGGGTGCAGGCGAGCGTGTTGACGCCGTCGATGTTCATGGCGCAGGAACCGCAGATGCCCTCGCGGCAGGAGCGGCGGAAAGTCAGCGTCGAGTCCACCTGATCCTTGATGTGGATCAGCGCGTCGAGAACCATGCTGCCGCAGCGGTCGAGGTCCACTTCGAAGGCATCGACGCGCGGCGGTTCCCGCGAGTCCGGGTCGAACCGGTAGATGCGGAATTCGCGCACTTGCGCGGCGCCCGCAGGCGCGGCGTGGCGGCGGCCCGGCTGCTTCCCGTACTTCGAACCCTCCGGCAACGTGAACTGGACCATGGCCTTGCCGCTCCCGGCTCCTCAGTAGGTGCGCGCCTTCGGCGCGATCGATTCCACGTCCCCGGTACGCGTCGCCAGCTGCACCGGCCGGTAGTCGAAACGCACGCCGCCCGCGTCGTCGACCCAGGCCAGCGTGTGCCTGAGCCAGTTGGCGTCATCCCGCGCCGGATAGTCCTCGCGCGCGTGCGCGCCCCGGCTCTCGGTGCGGTTCCTCGCCGAGTGGATGGTGGCCAGCGCCTGCCGCATCAGGTTATCGAGCTCGAGCGCCTCGACCAGGTCCGTGTTGAAGACCAGCGAGCGGTCGCTGATGCGAAGTTCCCCCATCGCCTGGTAGGCGACTCCCACGGCGCGGCAGCCCTCCTCGAGGCTCGCGCCGCTGCGGAATACGGCGGCGTCCTTCTGCATCGCGCGCTGCATCTCGTCGCGCAGCGACGAGGTCGGCCGATGCCCCGACGCCTGGCGCACTCGGTCGAAACGCGCCAGGAGCTTGTCGCTCGCGGCTGCGGGCGGCGGCGGCTGCCGGACCCCCGGCCGCAGGCGCTTCGCGCAATGCAGGGCGGCGGCGCGCCCGAACACCACGAGGTCGAGCAGCGAATTGGAGCCCAGGCGGTTGGCGCCATGCACCGACACGCAGGCGGCCTCCCCGACCGCCAGCAGCCCGGGCACGACCTGGTCGCCGGCCCCGTTGCGGGTCAGCACCTCGCCGTCGATCGTGCAGGGGATGCCGCCCATGTTGTAGTGTACGGTCGGCAGCACCGGGATCGGCGCGCGCGTGATATCGACGCCGGCGAAGAGGCGCGCGGTCTCGGCGATGCCCGGCAGGTGCTTGTGAATCACCTCCGCGCCCAGGTGCTCGAGGTGCAGCAGCAGGTGGTCCTGCAACGGGCCGACACCGCGGCCTTCCCGGATCTCGATCGTCATCGCGCGGCTCACGACGTCGCGCGAAGCGAGGTCCCTGGCGTTCGGTGCGTAGCGCTCCATGAACCGCTCGCCCGCGCAGTTGCGCAGGATCCCGCCCTCCCCGCGCGCGCCCTCGGTGATCAGGCAGCCCGCGCCATAGATGCCGGTCGGGTGGAACTGCACGAACTCCATGTCGGCCAGCGGCAGTCCCGCGCGCAGCACCATGCCGCCGCCGTCGCCGGTGCAGGTGTGGGCGGAAGTACAGGAGAAGTAGGCGCGGCCGTAGCCGCCGGTCGCGAGAATCGTGGCCTGGGCCAGGAAGCGGTGCAGCGTCCCGGTCGTCATGTCGAGCGCGAGCACGCCGCGGCAGGCGCCGCCGTCCATGACGAGGTCGAGCGCGAAAAACTCGACGAAGAAGCGTGCGTCGTGCCTGAGGCTCTGCTGGTACAGCGTATGCAGCATCGCGTGCCCGGTGCGGTCGGCCGCGGCGCAGGTGCGTTGCGCGATGCCCTTCCCGTAGTGCGTGGTCATGCCGCCGAAAGGCCGCTGGTAGATGCGCCCGTCCTCGGTACGCGAGAACGGCAGCCCGAAGTGCTCGAGCTCGATCACCGCAGCCGGTGCCTCGCGACACATGTAGGCGATCGCGTCCTGGTCGCCGAGCCAGTCGGAACCTTTCACCGTGTCGTAGAAATGGAAGCGCCAGTCGTCTTCGCCCATGTTGCCGAGTGCGGCGCTGATGCCGCCCTGGGCCGCGACCGTGTGGCTGCGGGTCGGGAACACCTTGGTGATGCAGGCGGTCGCGAGCCCCGCCTGCGCGAGGCCGACCGTGGCGCGAAGCCCGGCGCCGCCCGCGCCGACCACCACCACGTCGCAGCTGTGATCGACGATCGGGTACACACTCACGGCGCGCCCCCGGTCACGATGGTGAGCAGCGCCCAGGCGACGGCTGCCGCCGCCGCGAGGTGCAGCAGGCGCGAAGCCCAGCGCGTCCTCCCGTGCCAGAGGCCGAACACGTAGTCATCCACGACCGCCTGCACGCCCTGCGCCGAGTGCCACAACGCGCACCACGAGAACAGCAGCATCAGGGCCGCCTGCGCGGGCGCCGCGAGCCAAGCGCGCACGCTGGCGTATCCCGGGTCCGGCAACGACAGCAGCGACCACAGGAACCAGCCGCCGAGCAGCACCAGGGCCATCGCCGAGAGCCTCTGGCTGCGCCAGTGGCGCGTCGCGTGACCGCGCGCGGCGTTCACGGCGCCCCCTGCAGCCAGCGCCACGCCGGTGTGAGAAAAAGCGTGGCGGCGAATGCGGCCACGGCCAGCAGCACGACCGCGACGCCGCTGGCGCGGGCCTGGCGCAGCTCGAAGCCGAGCCCGGCGTCCCAGGCCAGGTGGCGCAGGCCATTCATCAGGTGGTACCAGAACACGCCGAGCAGCCCCGCGAGCACGATGCGCAGCGGCCAGCTGCCGAAGCAGCGTGCGGCCGCCGCGTAGGCATCCGCGCCCCAGGCCGTGGCCAGGAGCCAGGCGACCAGCAAGGGGCTCGCCGCCGTCAGCAGCAGGCCGCTGATGCGATGCAGGCCCGACAGCACCGTCGTGAGCGCAAGCCGGTATACCTGTAGGTGCGGCGACAACGGGCGTCGGGCGGCGGCGGCGGGCGCCGTCGGCGCCCTGGCGGGTGCAGGAGCTTGCATCGCTGACGTATTCTGCCAGAACGAATCTCGGCCTCCCAAGGCGAATTGCGCGGGAATGTTCGATAAGTGCTGCGCTACCATACCGCGATGAGCGCGACACGCTGGGCGCCGCTGCCCGAAATGTCGGTGATCGCCGCCACCGGAGGCGACGCGCAGAGCTTCCTGCAGGGCCAGCTGAGCAACGACCTGCTCGGCATCGGCCGCCATCCCGGGCTGCTGGCGGCGGCCTGCAACCGCCAGGGCCGCGTGCTCGCGCTTGCGCGGCTCGCGGCGCGCCGAGACGCAGTGCTCGTGCTGCTGCCGCGCGCGATGGCGCCGCTCCTGATCGCGCACCTGGCGCGATTCGTGCTGCGCGCGGACGTCGCCTTCGAACAGGTACCCGACGCGGTCGCGGGCCTCGTCGATGCGCCGCCAACGCTGGAAAGCCGCGCCGCCGCCGCGGGCCTGACGGTCATGGTCGCGAGCACGCGGCGCGCGCTGATCCTCGGTCCCGCCGACGCGGTCGCGACGCTGCTCGACGGCGTCGCGCGCTCGACGCCGGAGGATTGGGAGGCGGTCAGCGTCGCCGACGGCGAGCCGATGATCTATCCGACGACCTCCGGTCTCTGGGTGCCGCAGATGATCAATCTCGACCTGGTCGGCGCGCTCAGTTTCACCAAGGGCTGCTACCTCGGACAGGAGATCGTCGCGCGCGCGCAGCACCTCGGCCGCATCCGCCGGCGCATGCTGCGCTACGCGGGCCCCGCCGGCACCGCGCTCGCGCCCGGCGCCCCGCTGTACCTCGGCCCTGCGCAGGCGGCGCAGGTGGTGCGAAGCGTTGCGCATGGCGGCGGCGCGTGCCTTGCAGTCATTGCGCTCGACCAGTGCGGGGAACTGCTGGGCGCCGCGCCGGGGGGCTCGGAGTTCGTGCCGGCGGACCTGCCGTACACGATTCCGGCGGCGGCCTTCGCAGCGGAGGAGACGTCCGCCGGCTAAGGCGCGAAGATCAGTCGCTCGCGGACTCGTGGCGCAGTTGCGGGAACAGCAGCACGTCGCGGATGCTCGGCGAGTCCGTCAGCAGCATGACCAGCCGGTCCACGCCCACGCCGAGTCCGGCGGCGGGCGGCATACCGTACTCGAGCGCACGGATGTAATCGGCATCGAACGCCATCGCCTCCGGGTCGCCGGCGCCGCGCCGCGCTGCCTGCTCGCGGAAACGCTCGGCCTGTTCCTCAGGATCGTTCAGTTCCGAGAAACCGTTCGCGAGCTCGCGCCCGTCGACGTAGAGCTCGAAGCGGTCGCAGACGAACGGGTCCGAGTCGCGCCGGCGCGAGAGCGGCGAGACTTCCGTCGGGTAGGAATGCACGAAGGTCGGCTGCAGCAGGTGCTGCTCGCAGGTCGTCTCGAACAGATCCATCAGGAGCTTTCCGGCCCCGTCCTCTGCACCGGGCTCGAGGCCGGCCGCGGCACAGGCCCGGCGCAGGTTGCGGGCGTCGCGCAGCTGCCCCCGCTCCAGGCCCGGATTGTGATCGAGCACCGCCTGCTCGACCGTGATGCGCGCGAATGGCGCATCGAACCTGATGCGGCGCCCCTGGTGCCGGATTTCGCGCGCGCCGGCGACGGCGACTGCCAGCCCCTGGAACATGCGCTCGACCAGCACCATGAAGTCATCGCAGTCCGCATAGGCCTGGTAGAGCTCCAGCATGGTGAATTCCGGGTTGTGCTGGGTCGAGAGGCCTTCGTTCCTGAAATTGCGGTTGATCTCGTACACGCGTTCGAAGCCGCCGACCAGCAGGCGCTTGAGGTAGAGTTCGGGCGCGACGCGCAGGAACATGTCCTGGCCGAGCGCGTTGTGATGCGTCACGAACGGCCGCGCCACGGCCCCGCCCGGGATCGGCTGCATCATCGGCGTCTCGACCTCGAGGAATTCCTGCGCGTCCAGGAAATCGCGCAGCCAGCGCACGATCCGCGAGCGCCGGCGGAAGGTCTCCCGCGCGGCCTCGTTGACGATCAGGTCGACATAGCGCTGCCGGTACCGGATCTCGGTGTCGGCGAGGCCGTGCCACTTGTCCGGCAGCGGCCGTAGCGCCTTGACCAGAAGCCGCGCCGACTCTGCCCGCACCGAAAGCTCGCCCGCGCGCGTGCGCATCAGCGTGCCTTCGACGCCCAGGATGTCGCCGACGTCCCAGCTCCTGAACGCCGCGTAGGCTTCGCCGAGCGCCTGTGCCTGCAGGTAGGCCTGAATCTGGCCGCTCACGTCCTGGAGCTTGGCGAAGGACGCCTTGCCCATCACCCGCTTGAACAGCATGCGGCCCGCCACGCGCACGCGCACCGGCTGCGCGGCGAGCGATTCGTCGCCCCTGCCAGCATACGTCGCGTGCAGATCCGCGGCGAGCGCATCGCGGCGGAAGTCGTTCGGGAAGGCGATGCCCGCCTGGCGCAGGCGCGCGAGCTTCCCGCGTCGCTCGGCGATCAGCGCATTGTCGTCGGCCGCGGCGTGCGTCTCATCGTTCGCCATGGGAGGCATCCTACAGGCCCTGCTTGAGGCTCGCCTCCATGAAGGCGTCGAGGTCGCCGTCCAGCACCGATTGCGGGTTTCCCGTCTCGTAGCCGGTGCGCAGGTCCTTGATGCGCGACTGGTCGAGCACGTAGGAGCGGATCTGGTGGCCCCAGCCGACGTCGGTCTTCTGGTCCTCGAGTACGCGCGCGGCGGCATTGCGCTTGTTGACCTCGAGCTCGTAGAGCTTGGCCTTCAGCATCTTCATCGCCGTCGAGCGGTTCTTGTGCTGGCTGCGCTCGCTCTGGCAGGCGACGACGATCCCGCTCGGCAAGTGACGCAGCCGCACCGCCGAATCGGTCTTGTTCACGTGCTGCCCACCGGCGCCGCTCGCGCGGTAGGTATCCATCTCGATGTCGGCCGGGTTGACCTCGATGTTGATCTCGTCGTCCACCACCGGTGAGACGAACACCGAGGCAAAGGACGTGTGGCGCCGGTTGCCGGAGTCGAATGGCGACTTCCGCACCAGGCGATGCACGCCCGTCTCGGTCCGCAGCCAGCCGTAGGCATAGGAGCCGTCCACCTCGATGGAGGCGCTCTTGATGCCCGCGACTTCACCCGGGCTCTGGTCGATCACCTCCGCGCGGTGACCACGCCGGTCGGCCCAGCGCAGATACATGCGCAACAGCATCGCCGCCCAATCCTGCGCCTCGGTCCCGCCGGCGCCGGCCTGGATGTCGAGGAAGGCGCTGTGCGAATCCATCTCGCCGGGGAACATGCGCGACAGCTCGAGCTGGCGCACGCGCTCGCCGAGCCTGCCCGCATCGTGTTCGACCTCGCGGAATCCGGACTCGTCCTGTTCGGTCTCGACCAGTTCCAGCAGTTCGGAGGAGTCGGTCAGGCCGCGGCCGATCTGGTCGAGCTCGCCGATGGTCTGGTCGAGCCGCGCGCGCTCGCGGCCGAGCGCCTGTGCCTTTTCCGGCAGGTTCCAGATCGTCGGGTCCGCGAGTTCCCGGTTCAGCTCCTCGAGCCGTTCGCGCTTGCGGTCGTACTCAAAGGTACCCCCTCAGCGCTGCGAGGCGCTGGCGCAGGTCTTCGAGCGAGCGGCGGGTCGGTGCGGTTTCCATGGGCGGCGCATCTTAGCAGAGGCTCATCCCGCGGATTCGACGTGCTCCGCGACGAGTTCGGCGCGCGCGCCGCCGCCCCAGCGGGTGGACTGCAGCCGGTAGGCGAGCTTCATGCGCGCGCCCGGCTGCGGCCGGATCGCCTGCCGGGTATCGAAGTGACCGAATGCGATCGCCTCGACCGGCAGCGCCGCAGGCTCCGGCCTGAGCCACAGCTTCAAGTGACGCTCGCCGATGAGGCGCGATTCCACGACGCCGAACTCGCCGTCGAACAGCGGCTCCGGGAATCCCTGCCCCCAGGGCCCGCCTGCCTCGATGGCGCGCGCGGTGTCGAAGGTGAGCTCGGCAGGCGCCAGCTCGCCATCGCTCTCGAGCACCCCCTGCATCTGCTCGGGCGTGAGCCATCGCTCCACCTCCGCCGCGAACGCCTCCGCGAAGCGCGGCAGCGCGGCCTGCTGCAGCGTGAGCCCGGCGGCCATCGCGTGGCCGCCGAAGCGGTCGATCATCCCCGGGTGGCGCGTCGCGACCGCTTCCAGCACGTCGCGGATGTGCACGCCTGCGACCGAACGCGCGGAACCGCGCAGCTCCCCGCCTGCCACCGGCGCGAAGGCGGCCACCGGGCGATTGACGCGGTCCTTCATGCGGGTCGCGACCAGGCCGACGACGCCCGCGTGCCATCCCGGATCGAACAGCGCGAGCCCCGCCGGCAGACTGCCTGCGGCGATGCGCAGGCGGCGCACCGCGGCGGCTGCCTCCTCGCGCATGCGTGCCTCGATCTCGCGGCGTTCGCGATTCAGACGGTCGAGCTCGCCGGCGAGCGCCAGCGCCTCGCCCGCGTCGTCCGCGAGCAGGCAGCGGATCCCCACCGACATGTCGTCGATGCGGCCGGCCGCATTGATCCGCGGCGCGACCTGGTGACCGAGCTGGCGCGTCGAAATCTCCTCGACGCGGCAACCGGCGACGCGCGCGAGCGCAAGCAGGCCGGGCGCCGCGGCGTGCACCCGCATGCGGCGCAGGCCTTCCTGCACCAGGATGCGGTTGTTGCGGTCGAGCGGCACCAGGTCGGCGACGGTGCCGAGCGCGACCAGGTCGAGCAGGTCGGCGACCGGCGGCTGTTTGGCGCCGCGTTCGGCCTCGAGCGCCCGCGTGAGCGCCGCCATCAGGTAGAAGGCAACCCCGACGCCCGCGAGCGAACGGCTGCCGAAGGCCGCCCCGGGCAGGTTCGGGTTCACGTGTGCGGCGCAGTCCGGCAGCGTCGGGCCCGGCAGGTGGTGGTCGGTCACGAGCACCTGCATGCCGAACGCCGCCGCCGCCGCGATGCCGGCGTGGGCGGCGACGCCGTTGTCCACGGTGAGCAGGAGGTCGGCGCGCTCCGGCGCGAGATCGGCGATCAGCGCGGGGGTGAGGCCATAACCATGGCGCATCCGGTCGGGAACGCGAAAGCCGAGGTTTGCATGGCCCAGGCGGCGCAGCTGTCGCAGCACGACGGCGGTGCTGGTCGCACCGTCGGCGTCGAAGTCTCCGACCACCAGGATGCGCGAACCGCGCGCAAGATGCTGCTGCAGCAGTTCAACCGCGCGCCCGACGCCGTCCAGCGTGCCGACCGGCAGCAGATGGCGCAGATCCAGCGCGAGCCCGGACTCGTCGGTGACGCCGCGCGCCGCGTAGATCCGCCGCAGCACCGGATGCAGCGAGGACGGCAGGCGATCGACGGGTCCCGGCGGCCGCCGCCGGATCGTGGGCATTGGCGCCTGCGGCAGGTCGGGAGCGAGCATCGCGCGCATCATAGCCGCGCCGGCCCCGGCCGGACTGATATATTGCCTGCGGCAGTCATGCAGCTGAGCTTCGAGCCGCCGGTCGCCAACGCGATCCTCGCCTGCAGCGCGGGGGCGGTGCAGCTGCGCGATGCGCGCTACACCGCGAGCCTGATCGTGACGCGCGATGCGCGGATCGAGCGCTGGCGGCACCCCGCGCTCGAGCAGATGACGATCGAGGATTTCGCGCCCCTGCTGCCGCTGGCGCCCGACATCGTGCTGCTGGGCACGGGCGCCAGCCAGCGCCTGCCACCGCCCGCGCTCATCGCGGCGTTCGCGGCCCGCGGCATCGGGCTCGAGGCGATGGACAACGCCGCCGCCTGCCGGACCTACAACCTGCTGCTCTCGGAATTCCGCGCGGTGGCCGTCGCCCTGATGCTGTGACGCGCCTCAGCGCGCCGGCAGGTGCTCAAGCGGGTCCTGAGGTGCGCCGTCCAGCCGGATCTCGAAATAGAGCATGGGCTGCTGGTTCGTGCCCGTGCCCATCGCGGCGATCGGCTGGCCGGCGCGCACTGCCTGGCCTTCCCGCACCTGCACGCTCGCGTTGTGCCCGTAGGCGGTGAGCCAGCCGCGTGCATGGTTGATGATCACGAGCTGGCCGTAGCCGCGCAGTCCGCTGCCCGTGTACACGACTCGGCCGTCCGCGGCCGCATGCACCGGCTGGTTCAACTCGCCGTCGATGCGCAGTCCCACGCCGCCGGAAGGCTGGCGCACGGCGCCCCGCACGCGCCCACCTTCCACCGGCCATTGCCAGGCCGGCGGACGATGTTTGGGATCGTCGGGCGATGCCCGCCCCAGGGGCGCGGCCGCCACTTCCGGCTGCCTGGCGCGCGTAGCGCCGCCTGCGCCCAGCGGCGGCGGGTCCAGCCGCAGACTCTGACCCGGCCGGACCAGGTAATCGCGGCCGATGCCGTTCCAGCGCGCCACGTCCTCGAAGTCGAGGCCATAGCGCATCGAGATCGAGTAGAGGGTCTCGCCGGCCCGCACGACGTGCCGGGAGGGAATCTCGGGCCGGCGCGCCACGCAGGCGGCGAGCAGGAGCGCGGCGCAGAGCAGCGCGCCGCAGAGCAGCGCCGCGCGCGGCACCTCAGGACACGCCGCCCAGGAGCGGTACGAAGCTCACGAAGCCGAGGCGCTCGCGCAGATACTGGTCGCCGCGGCGCGTGATGCGCAGCAGTTCCTGCCGGCCCTCGGGCCCCACCGGCGCGACGAGGCGCCCGCGGTCCGCGAGCTGGTCCAGCAGCTGTTGCGGGATCGCATGCGGGGCGGCCGCCAGCAGGATCGCGTCGAACGGTTTCTGCGACGGCCAGCCTGCGGAACCGTCGCCGTGCTTGAACTTCACGTTCTTGATGCCGAGCTCGCGGATCCGCTCCTTGGCACGGTCGAGCAGCGCCTCGATGCGCTCGATGCTGTAGAGCCTTCCGACCAGCGGCGCGAGCACCGCGGTCTGGTAGCCGCAGCCAGTACCGATCTCCAGCACCTTCTTGGGCGTTCCGCCCACGGTCACGGCCTCGGTCATGCGCGCGACCACGTAAGGCTGCGAAATCGTCTGCCCGAAGCCGATCGGCAGCGCCGTATCCTCGTAGGCGCGGCTCGCGAGCGCCTCGTCCATGAACAGGTGGCGCGGGACATTCCGGATGCGGTCGAGCACCCGCGGGTCGCGGATGCCCTGCTCGGTGAGGCGCTGGATCAGCCGCTCGCGTGTGCGCAGCGATGTCATCCCGATGCCCTGCTCGCTGTTCACGGCGCCGGCTCGGTGAGCCAGCCGCGCAGGTCCTCGAGCGCGGCGTGGCGCGTCAGGTCCACCTGCAACGGCGTGACCGACACCCAACCGTTGGCGACAGCGTGGAAATCCGTGCCCGGTCCGGCATCCTGGCCCTGGCCGGCCGGCCCCACCCAGTAAATCTCGCGCCCGCGCGGGTCGGCGTCGCGCACCGCGGCCTCGGCCCGGTGCCGATGGCCGAGTCGCGTGACCTCGTAGCCCTGCAACTCCTCGTATGGCAGGTCCGGGACATTGACATTGAGGATCATGGAACGGTGCAGCGGCCGTGCCACCACCCGCAGTACCAGCTCGCGCGCGATGCGCGCCGCGGTCGCGAAATGCGGGCCGGTCGCCGACCCCATCACCAGCGACATCGCGATGGTGGGCAGGCCGAGGAACCGCCCTTCGATCGCCGCGGCGACCGTGCCCGAATAGAGCACGTCGTCGCCGAGGTTGGCGCCGTCGTTGATGCCCGAGACCACCATGTCGAACTCGTCCTCGAAGAGGCCGGTGATCGCGAGATGCACGCAGTCGGTCGGCGTGCCGTTGATCACGTACCAGACATCCGCCTCGGCCTGCTGCACGCGCAGCGGCACCTCGAGCGTCAGCGAGTGGCTGGCCCCGCTGCGATTGCGGTCGGGTGCGACGATCGTGAGCGGCGCCACGCCGGTCAGCGCCTCGCGCAGGAAGCGAAGTCCCTCGGCGCGATAGCCGTCGTCGTTGGCCAGGAGAATCTTCAAGTGACGGTCACATCCCCGTCGCGTTTCCCGCGACCGGGCCGCACTATACTGGAAAGCGCCGCCCCGCCGGCAGGCGGCGGGCGCGATCGGTGCCGCCATGAAGGATGACGACCGCGAACTGTTCCGCGCCGCCGTGAAAGGCGTGAAGCCGCTGCTGCGCCAGGCGCCGCTGCCACAGCGCGAGCGGCGGCGCCCGCGCGCGGCATCGCGCCGCGCCGACGAGGCGCGCGTGCTCGCGGATTCGCTCGCGTTCGACGCCGCCGATCTCGGGGTCGAGAGCGGCGAGGAGCTCGGCTGGCGCCGGTCGGGGGTGGCGGAATCGGTGCTGCGGCGCCTGCGCCGAGGCCACTACGCCTGCCGCGACGAACTCGACCTGCACGGCATGACCCAGTCCGAGGCCCGCCAGGCGCTCACCCGATTCCTGGGGGAAGCCATCGCGCACGGCTACCACTGCGTGCGCATCATCCACGGCAAGGGCCTCGGTTCCGGCCACCGCGGCCCGGTACTGAAAGCCGCGGTCAACCGCTGGCTGCGCCGCCACCAGGTGGTGCGCGCCTTCACCTCGGCGCGGCGCAACGACGGCGGCACCGGGGCACTCTACGTCCTGCTCGCCCGCTGAGCTTCACTCGACTCCGGGTTCATCCGCTTCCACGGCGAGAATCTCGCGCAGCAGGCAGGTCGCATAGCAGCCGCGCGGCAATTCGAAGGTGAGCACCAGATCCGCGCCTTCGCGGCAATGCGCGAGCGCGGCCGGCCGCGCGACGAGCGCGCGCCGCTCTGCCCGCATTCCGGCAGCGGCGAGGCTCTGCGGGATCGACGCAATGGCGGCGAGCGCATCGCGTTCGACGCGCGCGGCCTCCCCACCCGGCGCGAGCCCGCCCTCCCCGGGCAGTGGCCCGGTCGGGTTCAAGTCGCCCCAGCGACAGCGCTGTTCGAGATCCGCGTCCACCTCGCCCGCGGCAAACACGGAATGACTGGCGGCGAGATTCACGATCTCGCCCGGCAACAGCCGGTTCCAGCTGCCGTCTTGGACCCGCTGCGCCAGCACCGACTGGAATGCGAGCGCGCGGGCGGTCGAAAGCAGGAAGGCGCGCGCCTCGCGCCCGCGCGGCAGCCGGCCGCCCGCGACCCAGGATTGCACCCGCGCCAGGTTCGCCCCGCCGGTGCCGAAGCGCTGCGGGCCGAAATAATTCGGGAAACCGGTCTCGGTGAGTCGCGCCAGGCGCGACGCGACGCCCGCCGGGTCGCCGCCGAGGTCGCGCACCCGGATGGTGAAGGCATTGCCCGCGAGCGCCCCGCGGCGCAGCTTGCGGGAATGGGGCCGTGATTCGAGCACGCGAAAGCCGGTGCCCACGTGGCCTGCTTCCGGTGGACGCGCGCGCTCCGCCGGTACCGAGAACCACTGCCGCGCGACCGCGCACCGGTCCTTCATGCCGGCGAAGCCGACCTCGGCGGGGTGGCAGCCAGCGGCCGCCGCGAGCTCGCGAGCGACCTCGAGCGTATTGAGGCCGCGTTTCTCGACTCGCACCAGCCGGTGCGCGCGGCCGCCGTCCGGCTCGTAACCGAGCCGCTCCTCGACGGTGAAGTCCTCGGGGGTCGCGCGGATCCGCCCGGCCAGCGGCGGGTCACCGAAGGCTCGCGGCGGATCGAATGCGATCTGGATCCAGGCTGCCGGGGTCGCGGCCTCAGACACCGTCCCCTTCCCGCAACAATACTATGGCCTGCGCGGCGATGCCTTCGGCGCGGCCGAGCGCGCCGAGTCCCTCGGCCGTCGTCGCCTTCAGGTTGACGCGCGCGCGGTCCACGTCGAGTTCCGCGGCAATGGTCTCGCAGATCGCCTCGCGCCACGGACCGATCCTGGGCGCCTCGGCGACCAGCGTCAGGTCGCAGTTCTCGACCACGAAGCCGCGCGCCGCGACGTACCGCATGACCTCGCGCAGCAGCCCGCGGCTGTCGGCGCCCGCGTAGCGCGGATCGCCGGGCGGGAAGTGCTGGCCGATGTCGCCGGCCCCCGCCGCGCCCAGCAGCGCGTCCATCAGCGCGTGCAGCAGCACGTCCCCGTCCGAGTGCGCGATCACGCCCTGCGCATGCGGCACGCGGACGCCGCCGAGCCTCACGTGGTCTCCCGGTCCGTAGCGGTGGACGTCGTAGCCGCTGCCGATCCTCACCGCGATCTCCCGAGTTCGGCGAGCGCGGCGGCGGCGAGCGCGAGGTCCGCGGGCCGCGTGACTTTGACGTTGAGCGCCGAGCCCTCGACCAGGCGCGGGTGCAGTCCGAGTCCCTCGATCGCCGCCGCCTCGTCGGTCGCCTCGAAGCCCTCCTGCAGCGCATGCTGGAGCGCGCGTTCGAGCTGGCCCAGCGGGAACATCTGCGGCGTCTGCGCACGCCATAGCCGCTCGCGCGGCACGGTGCGTGCGCTGCGCCCCTCCTCGTCCGCCTGCTTCACCGTGTCGGTCACCGGCAGCGCCAGCAGGCCGCCCACCGGATCGCGCCGACATTCGGCGATGAGCCCCAGCAGGTCGCGGCGCGGCAAGCAGGGCCGGGCCGCGTCATGCACCAGCACCCAGTCGGCCGGGTCCGCGGTGATGAGCGCGCGCAGCCCCCGGAGCACCGACATCGCACGCGTCGGCCCGCCCGCGGCCTGCGTGACCTTGCGGCGCAATGCCGCCGGCAGGCGCGCGAACCGCCGGTCGCCGGGCGCGGTCACGACCACGCCGCCCGCGACGCCGGGCGCGGCCAGGAGCGCGCGCATGGCGTGTTCCAGCAGGCTCTTGCCGCGGATGCGAAGCCAGGGCTTGGGAGTTGCGCCGCCGTAGCGCGTCGAGGCGCCGGCGGCGGCGATCACGAACCAGATCCGCTCCGCCACCGGCCGGTCACGGCGCCGTCGCGGCATGGATCGACTGCGCCTCGCCGGCGTCCTGGTCCGGAGCGCGGTGGGGCGTGTCCACGACCTGATAAAAGGTCTCGGTGACGGAAATCATGCCGAGGTCGTGGCGCGCTCGTTCCTCGAGCGCGGTCAGGCCCTGCTTGAGGTCGGCCACCTCGGCCTTGAGCTGCAGGTTGCGCTCGGCGAGCACCGCGTTCTCGGCGCGCTGGGCCGCGACCGCCGCGTCGAGATGCCAGACCTCGCGCATGCCCTCGTCCGACAGCCACAGGCGGTACTGCAGGAAGGCGAACACCGCGAGCAGGCAGCCGAGCAGGATCTTCATGGGGCCGGGAGATTACCACGTTCCGGCGCGCCTGCAGCGGCGTTTCAGGACGGACGCACCGGGAATGCCTCGCGCCCGGCAAAGCGGGCGCGCGCGCCAAGTTGCTCCTCGATGCGCAACAACTGGTTGTATTTGGCCACGCGATCCGAGCGCGACAGCGAGCCGGTCTTGATCTGGGTCGCGCGCGTGCCGACCGCGATGTCGGCGATGGTCGCATCCTCGGTCTCGCCCGAGCGATGCGAGACGATCGCGGCGTAGCCCGCCTTCACCGCCATCTCGATCGCGGCCAGCGTCTCGGTCAGCGTGCCGATCTGGTTGGGCTTGATCAGGATCGCGTTGGCGATGCCCTCGGAGATGCCGCGTGACAGGATCTCGGTGTTGGTCACGAACAGGTCGTCGCCCACAAGCTGCACGCGCTTGCCGAGGCGCCCCGACAAGAGCGCCCAGCCGTCCCAGTCCGCTTCCGCCATGCCGTCCTCGATGGACGCGATCGGGTAGCGTTGCGCGAGCCCGGCGAGGTAGTCGGTGAATTGCGCCGCGGTAAAGCGCCGGCCCTCCGACTCCAGCAGGTAGACGCCGTCCCTGAAGAACTCGGTGCTGGCGACGTCGAGGCCGAGCCAGACGTCCTGCCCGGGCTGGTAACCGGCCGCCGCGATCGCTTCGAGGATCACGGCGAGCGCCGCTTCGTTCGACGGCAGATCCGGCGCGAAGCCGCCCTCGTCCCCGACCGCGGTCGCGAACCCGCGCCCCTTCAGGATCCTCTGCAGGTGGTGAAACACCTCGGCACCGCAGCGCAGCGCCGAATGGAAGTCCGGCAGCCCGGCCGGCAGGATCATGAATTCCTGGATGTCGAGGTTGTTGTCGGCATGCGCGCCGCCGTTGACGATGTTCATCATCGGCACCGGCATCACGACCGCGTCGTCGCCGCCCAGGTAGCGGTACAGCGGCAACCGGCGTGCGCGGGCGACCGCGTGTGCCGCCGCGAGCGAGACCGCGAGGATCGCGTTGGCGCCCAGGGCCGACTTGTTCTCGGTGCCGTCGAGCTCGAGCATGCGACGGTCGAGGCCGGCCTGGTCCGCCGCATCGCGCCCAACCAGCGCGTCGCGCAACGCGCCGTTGACGTGCGCGACCGCCGTCAGCACGCCACGGCCGAGGTAACGCCCCGGGTCACCGTCGCGCAACTCGACCGCCTCGCGACTGCCGGTCGAAGCTCCGGAGGGAACCGCGGCGCGGCCGACGGCGCCGCCCTCGAGCTCGACGTCCGCCTCCACGGTCGGGTTGCCGCGAGAGTCGATGACTTCGCGCCCGTGGATCTCGACGATCCGGGTCACGTCGCGGACTCGGCGTAGGGCCGGGACTTCACGGTCGCATCGAGGGCGACGAGCACCTCGAGGAGCTCGCGCATGCGCGCCAAAGGCCAGGCGTTCGGGCCGTCGGACAGGGCCTGCTCGGGATCGGGGTGGGTCTCCATGAAGATGCCGGAGACGCCGGCGGCGACCGCGGCGCGCGCCAGCACCGGTATGAACTCGCGCTGTCCGCCGGAGGCGTCACCCTTGCCGCCCGGCAGCTGCACCGAATGCGTCGCGTCGAACACCACCGGCGCGCCGAACGCGCGCATCACCGACAATGCGCGCATGTCCGAAACCAGATTGTTGTAGCCGAACGAGAAGCCGCGCTCGCAGACCATGATGTCCCGGTTTCCAGTCGAGCGCGCCTTGTCAACCACGTTGACCATCTCCCAGGGGCTCAGGAACTGGCCCTTCTTGATGTTCACCGGCTTGCCCTGGGAGCAGACATTGACGATGAAGTTGGTCTGGCGGCACAGGAATGCGGGCGTCTGCAGCACGTCCACGACCGCCGCGACCTCGCCGAGCGGCGTGTCTTCGTGAACGTCGGTCAGCACCGGCACGCGGTGCTGGCGCCTCACGTCCGCCAGCACCTTGAGCCCCTGCTCGAGGCCCGGCCCGCGGAACGATGCGCGCGACGAACGGTTGGCCTTGTCGTAGGACGCCTTGAACACGAAAGGGATGCCGAGCGCGCCCGCGACTTCCTTGAGCTGCCCGGCGATGGCCAGCGTCAGGCCCGGGTCCTCAACCACGCAGGGCCCGGCGATCAGGAACAGCGGCCGGTCCGGGCCGATCTCCGCGCCCGCGAGCTTCACGCGCTCGCCGCCTGCGGCAGCCGCCCGGCCGAGTAGTCGCGCGCCGCGCGCACGAAGCCGGCGAACAGCGGGTGACCGTCGCGCGGGTTGGAAGTGAACTCCGGGTGGAACTGCACGCCGATGAACCACGGGTGCGAGGGCAGCTCGACGATTTCGACCAGGCCGTCCGCCGAGAACGCCGAGAACGAAAGGCCCGCCTTCTGCAGGCGCTCGAGGTAGCCGTTGTTGAATTCGTAGCGGTGGCGGTGGCGTTCGTGGATCGCGTCGCGCCCGTAGACCGCCCGCGTCAGCGTGCCCGGGCGGATGCGCGACTCCTGGGCGCCGAGGCGCATGGTGCCGCCGAGGTCGGAACGGTCGCTGCGCCGCTCGGTGCTGCCGCTGCGGTCGCGCCATTCGGTGATCAGCGCGATCACGGGGTCCACCGCCGCGCGTTCGAACTCGGTCGAGTTGGCGCCCGGCAAGCCGAGCACGTGGCGCGCGAACTCGATCACCGCGACCTGCATGCCGAGGCAGATGCCGAGATAAGGCACCGCGTTCTCGCGCGCGTGGCGCACGGCCTGGATCTTGCCCTCGATACCGCGCTCGCCGAAACCGCCGGGCACCAGGATCGCGTCCATGCCGGCGAGGCAGCCGGTGCCGGCCGCCTCGAGGTCGGTGGACTCGACGTAGTGCACCTGCACCCGCGTCCGGGTCTTGAGGCCGGCATGGCGCAGCGCCTCGTTCAGCGAGATGTACGAATCGCGGATCTGCACGTACTTGCCGACCATCGCGATGTTGACGGTCGCGTCGTACTGGTGGCGCGCGGCCACCACCTGCTGCCACTCGCGCAGGTCCGCGGGCGGCGCGTCGATGCGCAGCTTGTCGCACACGATCCCGTCGAGCCCCTGGTCGTGCAGCAAGAGCGGGATGCGGTAGATGTCGTCGGCGTCCACCGCCGAGATCACCGCGCGCTCCTCGACGTTGGTGAACAGCGCGATCTTGCGCCGCTGCTCGTCCGGCAACGGGTCGCGGCAGCGGCACAGGAGCACGTCGGGCTGGATGCCGATGCCGCGCAGCTCCTTGACCGAGTGCTGGGTCGGCTTGGTCTTGATCTCGCCCGAGCCGCCGACGATCGGCACCAGCGTCAGGTGGATGTAGACGCACTGGCTGCGGCCCTGCTCGACGCCCATCTGGCGGATGGCCTCGAGGAACGGCAGCGACTCGATGTCGCCGACCGTGCCGCCGACCTCGACCATGCAGACGTCGGCGTCGCCGGCGCCCAGCGCGATGCTGCGCTTGATCTCGTCGGTGATATGCGGGATCACCTGCACCGTCGCGCCGAGGTAGTCGCCGCGGCGCTCGCGCGCGATTACCCGCTCGTAGATGCGCCCGGTGGTGAAGTTGCTGTTGCGCCCCGTCGTGGTGCGCACGAAGCGCTCGTAGTGGCCGAGGTCGAGGTCGGTCTCTGTGCCGTCCTCGGTCACGAACACCTCGCCGTGCTGGAACGGGCTCATGGTGCCCGGGTCCACGTTGATGTAGGGGTCGAGCTTGACCATGCGGACCTTGAGCCCGCGCGCCTCCAGGATGGCGCCGAGGCTGGCGGACGCGATGCCCTTGCCGAGCGAGGAAACCACGCCGCCGGTCACGAACACGTATCGCGTCATCTGGGACCCCGCCGCCTGCGAACAACCACCGGGCCGGAGCCGGAAGCGCGCTTGCCTTGCGCCTCGCGACCCGATTACGACGGGAGTCCAGTGTAGATCACGGGCCCGCGGCCTGCCAGCGAAAGTGTGAGCCGCGTCACGCGCCAGCCGACATAAGCCGCGCCTGCGGAGGCACTCCTGGCCGTTCGTCGCCACGCCGCGCGCGCCCGTCGGATCGCGCCCCGGGGACCGCTGGCGCCTCCTTAATATTGCGTCCCATGAAACGGCCCCAGCAAGGCTTCACGCTGCTCGAGCTGATGCTCGTGGTGACGATCGCCGGCCTCCTGCTCGGCTTCGGCATCCCGGCCATGGGCAACTATTTCAGGAACGCGCGCCTCACCGCCGCCGCGAACGACGTGATGGCGGCGCTGCATTTCACCCGCTCGGAAGCGATCAAGCGGCGCCTGCCGGTCACGCTCTGCACCAGCGCCGACCCGCTGAACGCCAACCCGTCCTGTGCGGCCTCGCCGCTCCTGACCGGCTGGATCGCATTCGTGGACACCAACCAGAGCGGCCAGCGCGATGCCGGCGAGGCGGTGCTGCTGCAACGCGAGCCGCTGCCGGCGACGATCACCGCGCGCGCCTCCGCCAGCCCGTTCCGCGTGACCTACCTGCTGAACGGCTTCGCGCTGAACACGGCCGCCTCCCAGATCGTGCTCTGCGACGAGCGCGGCAACGTCGCCACCGGCGGCCAGCTGTCATCGGCGCGCGGCATCCAGATCGCGGTGACCGGGCGCGCCGGAGTCACCCGCGACCTGGCCCAGGTCCAGGTTCTGATCGACGCCATCGGCACTTCCATCGGCGGGTGCACGGTGACTTGAGCCATGAAGCGACGCGACTTCCAGTCCGGATTCACGATGGTCGAGGTGCTGGTCGCGCTGGTCGTGCTCACGATCGGGCTCCTGGGCATCGCCGCGCTCTACCTCAACAGCCTGCAATCGGGACGCACAGCGATTTATCGGACCCAGGCGGTCAACCTGGCGGCCGATCTCGCGGACCGCATCCGCGCCAACCGCACGGCCCAGGTCGCCTATGCGACGCTGTTCGCCGATGTCGAGGCCGAGGTCGCCGGTTGCTTCACGACCGGCGGCTGCATTCCGGGCGATCTCGCCGCGAGCGACCTCGCCCGCTGGAAGGCCACGCTCGCCCAGCTCCTGCCGAACGGCCAGGGCCAGGTCGTGGTGATTCCGCCGATCGGCGCGGGCGAACCGGCGAGCTACGTCGTCATGGTGCAGTGGGCCGAGGTCGGCGAACTCGCACCCGTGGCCTTCCAGATCGGGTTTCAGACGTGAACGCGCCCCGCCCCATCCACGCCTTCATGCGCGGCATGAGCCTCGTGGAGCTGATGGTCGCATTGGCCATCGGCCTGTTCCTGCTCGCCGGCGCCATCACCGTGTTCGGCAAGACCCGCGACCTGTACCGCACCAACGACACCGCGGCCCGGCTGCAGGAGACCGCGCGCTACGCGATGAGCACCATCGAGGCCGACCTGCGCGTGGCCAACTATTGGGGACTCATGAGCCGCGCGGACCTGGTCGAGAATGGCCCGGCGCTCAACCTCGCCAGTCTCCCGGACGTCGACCCGGCGTATGCCTTGCCGGCCGACCTCGTGGGATACGCCGCGACGATCAGCTCCTGCGGCGCGATGTGGGCGGTCAAGCTGCCGGCCTACGTCGAGGCGACCGACAACGCTTACGGCCTCGCCTGCGCCGCATTCGGCGCGGCGGTCGCCGGCGCGGACACGCTGACGATTCGCCGCGCGTCCACTCAACCGATTCCCGCCGGCCAGCTTGCGGCCAACGCAGGGCGCATCAAGGTGCAGTCGAGCCGGGTCCAGGGCTCGCTGTTCCAGGGCTCGGCGCTGCCCGCCGGCTACGCGCCGGCGCTGTCCGAGACCCGCGCCCTCGTCGCCCACGGCTACTACGTGGACCAGGCCTCCGAGATGGACCCGGGCATGCCCTCGCTGCGCCGCAAGCAGCTCGACTTCGACGGCGCGGCGCCCGCGATCATCGATCGCGAGATCGTGCCCGGCGTCGAGGACCTGCAGATCGAATACGGCGCCGACCTCGACAACGACCAGAATGCCGACTACTTCGTGCAGCCGGGTACCGCGATTCCCGCCGGCGACCAGATCGTCGCCGTGCGCGTGTGGCTGCTGGTGCGCGCCGAGCAGGCGGAAGTGGCGTTCACGGACACCCGTACCTACGACTACGCGAGCCGCACCGGCGCGGCCGCGATCACGCCGAACGACCCGTTCCGGCGCGTGCTGATCAGCAAGACGATGGCCCTGAGGAACACGCGGCGATGAGCAACCGGCATGCGCACGAGCCGATGGCGGGCAGGCAGCGGGGCGCGGCGCTGGTCGTCGGGCTCATTCTGCTGGTCGTGCTCACGATCCTCGCCGTTTCGGGCGTGTTCACCTCGACCATGGAACTGCGCATGGCGCGCAACACGCAGAGCCAGGAGCGCGCTTTCCAGGCCGCGGAAGTCGCGGTTGAGGACGCACTCGGCAACCCCGTGCTCAGCACCAGCACGCCGTTCAACCAGGCGACCACGGCGGTGCCGAATGGCGACGGTGACCAGTACGCGTACACGCTGCAGTTCGTCGGCCAGACGCCGCTCGGCACGGGCATGACGGGCTTCAGCATCGGTTCCGCGTTCCAGTCGTATCACTTCCAGGTGGAGGCCACCGGCACCGGCCCGGACAACGCCGTGGCGCAGCACACGCAGAGCTTTTACGTCATTGGGCCCGGCACCTGATTCCTCGGAGCAACTCACATGGGCAACCCGAATACCCGCATCGACCGCAACACCTCGCGCCGGCGCCGCACGCGCTGGCTCGCCGCTGCGCTGGCCGCGCTTGCCGCGACGGTCGCGACTGCGGCGCCGCCGCTCGCCGTCATCGAGGAATGCCTGGAGACCGGCACCGACCTGGTGCCCCTGCCGAGCGTCGCCGGCGGCACCCTGTCCGCCAGCCAGTGCCGCGGTTGCGAGACCCTGCGGCTGAAATTCGACCGGAACACGCGCTACTTCATCGGCAAGGAGCTGGTGCCCTACGCCCGGCTGCGCGAAGCGGCTGCCGGTGGAACTCAGCGGATCTACGTGTTCTATCGCCCTGCCACCCGGACCCTGTCGCGCCTGAGCCTCGAAGCCGGCGCCAATTCAAAGTGAGTGACTCGCCATGAACATGACAGCCACCCGCCTCCTGACGGTCGCAACGGTCGGCGCCCTGCTCGCAGGCGCCGCGCAAGCCGACGACACCGAGATCTTCACGGGTGTGGCCAACACGACGTCGGCACAGCGTCCGAACATTCTGTTCATCATCGATACCTCGGGCAGCATGAGGACCGCCGTCCCGACCCAGATGCCCTTCGACCCGGCGATTACCTACCCGGGCTCCTGCCTCGCGGGCCGGGTCTATTTCCAGCAAGGCAGCAATTCCAGCAGCCCGCCGAGCTGCTCGAACAGCACCTCGGTTCCGCTGGCAGCGTTCAAGTGCGATGCCGCCCTGCAAGCCTTTACATCGGCCGGCTATTACGTGGCCGACCGCGCCGCACAGTGGCGCGGAAGCCCGCTGCGCTGGCGCGGCATCAACGGTGGCACCGGCAACTCGGTCTGGGTGGAATGCCGCGCGGACGCCGGCTTGCACGGCAACGGCACCGACACCTCGCGGCTGTGGGCCGCCGACGGCACGAACGGCCCGTGGACCGCGAACTCGGCCCAGCAGATCACCTGGAGCGCCAATGGCGCCAACAGCAGCTATGTGTTCTATTCCGCCAATTACATAAACTGGCTGCGCGGCCCTGCCGCGACCGTATCGACGCGCCTCGAGATCGTGCAGGAAGTCACCAAGAACACCCTTGACCAGCTCGCCTTGTCCGACAAGGTGAACGTCGGCCTGATGCGCTTCAGCAGCAACAGTTTCTTCGGCTGCCAGGAGACTTCGGCCGAAGGCGGCATGGTGCTGCGCGAAATGAACTCGGTCGCGACCAACCTGACGGCGATGAAAGCAGACATCGACGCGATGAATGCCTCCGGCTGTACGCCGCTGTCCGAGACCATGTACGAGGCCTATCTGTACCTGAGCGGTGGGCGCGTAGATTACGGCATCAACTCGCGCTCGACGCCGGCGCCCGGCGGAGAGTTGCCGAGCATCCTGAGCTCGCGCCAGCCCGCGCCGAACGACGGCATCTATCAGAGCCCGCTGACGGCTTCGTGCCAACGCAACTTCATCGTGCTGCTCACCGACGGCATCCCGACTGCCGATAACTCCGCTGATCCCGAGATCCAGGCGCTGATCGGCCGTCCCTGCGCCGGCACCGGGGGCGGCCGTTGCCTCGAGGAAATCGGGCAGTATATGTACGAGAACGACCTGCGGCCCTCGGTCCCGGGCCTGCAGAACGTCTCGACCTATACGGTCGGCTTCGGTCCCGAGGTCGCCGGCTCCGCGCAGCTGCGCAACACGGCGTCCGGTGCCGGCGGTGTGATGTACAACGCGAACGACACGGCGAGCCTCAGCGTCGTGCTGTCGAACATCGTCCGCACGATCCTGGCCTTCAACACCTCCTTCACCGCGCCCGCGGTATCGGTCAATGCATTCAACCGCACGCAGAACCTGAATGACCTCTACGTCACCGTATTCCGCCCCAGCGAGACCTACTCCTGGTCGGGAAACATCAAGAAGTACCGCCTCGACCCGGACGGCACGATCATGGATGCAACCGACACGCCCGCGGTCGAGTTCTCGACGGGATTCTTCCGCACGACCGCACAGAGTCTCTGGTCAAGCGGCGTGGACGGCGATGACGTGCGCTTGGGCGGCGCGGCCAACCAGCTGCCGGCGCCGTCGTCTCGAAATGTCTACAGCGACATCTCGTCCTCCAACCTGACGAATTCACAGAATGCCGTGGTGACGACGAATGCCGCGATCACAACTGCGATGCTGGGTCTGGGGGCCGCTGAGCCGCCCGGCCGCGACGCCCTCATCAACTGGATGCGCGGCGCGGACATCGCCGATGAGGACGGCGACGGCGCGGTCACCGATGCACGCCTGCGCATGGGCGATCCGATGCACGGCCGGCCGGCAACGGTCATCTACGGCGGCACAGTTGCGAGCCCAGACCCGACCGACGGCGTCGTTTTCGCGGTCACGAACGAGGGCTACCTGCACGCCATCGACGCGGTGAACGGCAACGAGCTTTGGGCCTTCATCCCCCGCCAGTTGCTGACGCGGGCACGCGACCTGTATGTCAACGACGCCATCACGGATCGCGTCTACGGCCTCGACGGCAACATCCGCGTGCTGAAGCACGAGGTCAACGACAACGGCGTGCTCGAGCCGCTGCTCGGCGAGCGCGTGTACATCTTCTTCGGGATGCGCATGGGAGGCTCCGAGTATTTCGGCCTCGATGTCACCGACCGCAACGCACCGACGCTGATGTGGAAGCTGGGGCCGAATGAGGCCGGGGGCAGGCGCCTCCAGGGCGCCGGCCAGAGTTGGTCGACGCCGGCCGTGGCGCGAGTCAACGTGAGCGGCGCTACACAGAACACGGAGCAGTACGTGCTCGTGTTCGGCGGCGGCTACGATACGGTTCAGGAAAACGGGCCGTACGCGACCGACTCGAGCGGCAGCCAGATCTTCATGGTGGACGCGCTCACCGGTAACGTGCTCTGGTACGCGGGCCCGACGACCGACACTCTCGCAGACCTGCGCCATGCGTCGCTCACCCACAGCATTCCCGCGGACGTGCGCATCTTCGATCTGAGCGGCGACCGCTACGCGGATCGCATGTACGCGGCGGACATGGGTGGCCGCGTCTGGCGCTTCGACATCCACAATGGCCAGCCGCGCGCCTCGCTCGTGACCGGCGGCGTGTTTGCCTCGCTCGGCAACGCGCACCTCGCGACCCATCCGGCCAGCACGACGCGCCGCTTCTACAGCCCACCGGACGTCGCGTTCCTGAGTTCCGGAGGGCGTACCTGGCTCAACATCGCCCTCGGCTCGGGCTACCGCGGGCATCCACTCAATCTGGCCACGCAGGATCGCTTCTACAGCCTGCGCGATCACCGGCCGTTCGCCCGCCTGACCCAGGCGCAGTACGACGCCTCCACGGTCATCACCGAGGCGGACGTCAATCTGCTCGACATCACGGCCGACATCGCGCCGACCATCCCGCCGGGCGCCTCAGGCTGGCGCCTCGACCTGCGCCGTCCGGGCGGCGCCTGGACCGGCGAGAAGTCGCTGTCGGAGGCGCGCACCGTGCAGAGCATGATCCAGTTTTCGACCTACGAGCCGAATTCCGCTTCGATCACCAACCCCACCTCCTGCTCGCCGGCGGTGGGCACCAATCGGCTGTACTCCGTAAGCGCCTTTACCGGGGCGCCGGTGCTCGACCGCGAGAATCCGACCGGCCCGCCGGATTCCGCCGACGACCGCGACACGGAGCTGTTCCAGGGCGGCATCGCGCCGGAAGTCGTCTGGCTGTTCCCGAGCCCGGAGGACCCGGTCAACTGCGTCGGCGCCGAGTGCCGCCCGCCGCCCCAGTGCCTGGTGGGTCTCGAGAACTGCGGCGTCGGCATCAACCTCGCACCGGTCCGCACCTTCTGGCGGCAGACCGGCGTGAACTGAGGTCGCCATGAACCGTCGTCACCGCGAGCGCGGCGTCACGCTGATCGAGTTGATCGTGGTCGTGATCATCGTCGGCATCCTCGCGTCGGTCGCGATCCCCTCCTATCGCGCCTACGTCATCCGCAGCAACCG
>JBQTKI010000070.1:0-44724 GCA_052386275.1 Gammaproteobacteria bacterium | reverse complement strand
GCCGTCGCCGGCTTCGGTTCGAGCAGCGCGATGCGAAGGCTCGCGGTGCGCGCCTCGGTAGCGAGCAGCGCTGCCGTTCCGGCGCCCGCCATTGCACCGCCTACGACGACGATGTCGAAGTCGTGCTGGATGACTCAGTTCCGGACCGGAATCTGGCGAGCAAGGAATTCCAGGACGCGCTGATATTGCTGCACCCGATGCTCCGGTTTGAAGAAGCCGTGACCTTCACTGTTGACATACATCGTTTCCACGGTCTTGCCGGCTTGCTTCAGGGCCTTTTCCATCAATTTGGCATGCTTGATGGGCACGCGCCGGTCTTTGCCGCCGTGAATGATAAGGACAGGCGCACGTATTGCTTCCGCCTGCCGGGCCGGGGAACGCTCCTGCCACTGGCTCGCATCGTTGCCGATCGCGCTGCGCAGGTACGACTTTCCTGACAGCGAGTCCTGAATATCTCCTTCGGTAAAGAGAGTATCCAGATCACTGACACCGGCGATGTCGATGGCGCAGCGATAAAGATCCGGTTCGCGGACTACGCCCATGAGTGAGGCGTACCCGCCGTAGCTGGTGCCCATGATGCAAACGCGCTGCGGATCGGCGAGGCCCTGCGCGATCGCCCACCGGGTTGCATCCGTCAGATCGTCCTGCATCTTGCGACCCCACTCGCCGCGGCCGGCCATCTCGAATGCGCGGCCGTGGCCAGTGGAACCGCGATAATTCACCTGTAATACGGCATAGCCACGTGAGGCCAGGATCTGTACCTCGGGGTTGAATTCCCAGGCGTCGCGTGCGTGCGGCCCGCCGTGTACGAGCACCACCATCGGCGGCTTTTCTTCGGTGACGTGCGGCCGGGTGTAGTACGCCTGGAGTTCAAGACCGTCGCGCGCCGCCAGTGAAACCGTACGGACCGGCAACATCTGCTTCGTATCGATTCGTTCGCTGGCGGCAGCCACCAGCTCGGCGTGCTTGGTCGGAGCGTCGACGAGATACCATCTGCCCGGATCCCGATCGGATTTCACCGAAACCAACGACTTGCCATAGTCGCGAGTCACATCCACGATGGAGATCATATGATCCCGGAATGACTTCCCCAGAAGGCGGTGGACTTGGCTGATCGGATGCTCCGGCCTCAGGTAGGCGATGCTGCGATCCGCTCCCAGCACAACCCAAAGTGCCTCGCCGGTATGGGGATCCAAATATACGCTGTCGACGCTGGCAGATTCATGCCGGAACAACAGCTTTTCTTCACGCGTCTGCAAATCGAGCGCATAGAGGGCGAGCTGCTTGCCTTCCTTGTCCGACAGGTAATAGGCCATCCTCCCGTCCGAGGTTATGCCCTGCGGCAGGAACTGAAAGCCCTCGACCGAGTTGAGAGCGATGGGCCGCCATTCTTCGGTGTCGGCGACGAACTCGAAGATCCGCAGGACGTCGTTCCTGTCGATACCGGTTGCAAACCGGACGTCGCCATCGCGAGTCGCCAGGAACTCGGCGTGGGCGATCGGAGCACCCAGGATCTTGCGCAGAACACCAGTGCGAAGGTCGAGTCGATAGACGGTGGGCCAGCTTGATTCCGAGCTGCCGCTCCAGGGATAGGAAGCGATCAGAATGTCATTCGGATCGTCCGGCAGGCTGCTGACCAGCGCACCCCAACCAAAGGTGGCTGTTCCCTTCCTGACATGTGAACCGATCTGCTGTTCGCCGGCGCGGTATCCATAAATCGCCTTGAACTCGCTCCCGTCAGCGTTCGCCACGAACAGCTCGCCATACGAAACGGGCGTGTCGCGCCAGCCATTGGTCTCGCCATTCTCGATCAGAAGCCTGCCGTCCTTCAGCCACTGGTAGGACAGTACGATCTCATCACCGCTGAAGCGCATGGCGCCCGCGAGCTTGCGCGTGGACCAATCCACCACCGCCAGCCCGTCGCGCCCTTCGATCGGAACGATCGCCGCGAGGTACCGGCCATCCGGCGACATGCGCACCTGCTTGTACGCGAAGTCCGCGCAAAGATCTTCCAGCTTCGGCAGCGGCTGATCCGCCGCAAAACCCGATGGCGCGGGCAGCACCACCGCAAGCAGTACAGCGGCAAGCAGGCGACGCATCGGCGCGAGTATAGCGCGCGAACCTCGACTGGAGCGGTCGTCGCACTTATCCGCCTGGTCGTCGAGGAAAATCAGGTCGCCGGCATCGCTATGCGAATGCATGTATCCGCCACCAGCTGCACCGTCCGCTCCCGAAACCGGGTCGGGTACCGCGTCGATGTTGTGCGCATGACTCCATCCTCTCGAAGTCAGTAGTCTCCCGGAAACCCGGCGCGGTTCACAGTTCACAGTATCCCTTGCCGCTCCAGAATAACAAATGAAACGAAACTCGCGATTGCTGTCATAAAAGAATGAAAGCGCCAGTCAATCGGCGACGCGGTTCGCCACATGTCTTTGAGATCGCGCCCCGCAAGCCAACGAAACACGTGAAATCCTGCGCCAAGCCACACTAGTTGGCCCAAGACAATGGTTCCAAGGACCGGCACCAAGATCGGCGCACCGCAACAGGCCGGGCTCATCCAGATGATGGCGCAAACAAGCCCCACTACCAGACCCGGCAACCTGAAAATCCAGGCACTCAGCCAGCTTGTCAGTCCGAACAGCGATACGATGAAAGGGGCTAGCACGATGAGCACCGCAATCAATGACACATGCTGCGTCACAAAAGTCCTGCGTCCTACTGATCTAACCGCCTTCGAGGAGCTAGCGGAAACTCGGCGCAAGAAAGGAAAGAACCGAAATCGTAATAGTGTTTGTCGCGAAATGCGCCACAATCGCCGCCCAAACTGACTTTGTCACTTCCAGCAGCAAACCGAACGCTACCCCTCCAATCGCGATAAGCCACAAGGGCGATGCCTGGGCGCCTAGTGGGAACATGTGCGCCACAACGAAAGCCAACGTGCTGATGCCAATCGCCCACAATGGTCCGAGGTGTTCACGAATTCGAGTGAGGAGGTATCCGCGAAATCCGACTTCTTCAAGTACCGCTGGTTGCACCACCCACGCGCTGATTACTGTTGCAACGGTTGCAGCCGTAAGGTTATCAGTGCGCAGTACAGAGTGTGCGAGAGCCTGGGTCCAAATGTGCTCCACGAGTCCGATGCAAGCCACGGCAGCTCCCGTGCCAATGGCGAGCGCATACGTGGAAGCCGCGTTCCAACGTCGCGGTGTGTGGAAGGCAGGTGTTGAAGCGGTAATGCTCCACTGTGCGGCAAGCACGACAGCAGAAACTGCCAACGTAAACAACGAGCCAAACCAGGCCCCAATCACTTCGGACCCTTCGGCCCATAATCGGACCACCGCCGTCCCGACACCGATGGCCCTAACCAAGACGATAACAGCCGCGCATTGGACACCAATCTTTGCAAGCATCGACAAAAACTTAGCGAGTTGCGCCAAGTGGAACTCCTATTGAGGTTTTGCACGTGGATCAACAATTCGCAAGATCATGCATTGAACCGTTGCGCAACCTGAGCTAATCGATGGCGATAGTTGACGCCTAGCAAGTTCTTCGTCGAGTCCTGTTGTCGACAGTGTGAGCGAAGTACCGCCGCTTACAACGACGCCACACGCCGGTGAGCAAAAAACGCTCACGATACCGCCGGAAGTTACGCTAATCCCCTTGTTGTATGCCTCCGTTACCAAGGTGAGCTTTGCTCCTTCGGTATCGCCTGAAGCTGCTTGAAGTGCCGCAGTTGTTCCAACCAGTGCCGTACTGACAGGTCCGAGAACTTTGCCAACTCCTTTCCCCACAGTGACGCCGTCTTCTCCAAGCCCTGCCATTTCTGCCGCACCTGTAACAGCCTCAGTTGCTGAAACAGTGTCTCCGAGCCGATCATTTGCCTGCTTGCTTGTCTGCGCCAAGTTATCGATGGACTTTCGCCGCTGCTCATCCGCGCCAGTACCTCTTTTGGCGTTAGCGCCCTGGAGCGACCCGGCGACTCTACAGTTGATTGCACTGCCGCCCTTGATGTGCGTTCCGGTGCCGCACGCGTCCATCCCGGTCGGATCCGTATACCGAAACGGGTTGTTGTTGGCATAGGCATAACGGTTGAACGTGAACGGATTGCTGTCCTGGAAGTGGATCGGATCGGTTGAGAGAAACCGCCCCACCAGCGGGTCATAAAACCGCGCCTGCATGTAGGTGTAGCCCGACTCCGGGTCATGGGCATGGCCGGTATAGCCGATCTTCTCGGTGACCCCGTTGAGCTTCGCCCCATAAGGGTCGAAGTGCTCCTGCCACAGGATCGCCCCAGCCGCGTTCGTGGCCTTCCTCGGCGAGCCCAGTAAGTCAGGATGCAGATAGACCGGGGTCGTGACCCCGCCGCTCTTCCTGAGCTCCACCAGCGTCTGGCCGGCAAGCTTCAGGTAGTCGGTCTGGGTGGCGTCCTTTTCGGTGTAGAGCAGGTCGCCGCCCAGACTGTAGAGCGCATACTCAGGCGTGCCGCCCTGCGGGGTGGATCGGATCCGCTTGCCATTGCCGTCATAGGCATAGCTCGCCACGCCGGTGATATTCGTGATCTGCCCATCCGCATTGAGGGTGAAGGATTTGATCCCGTCCCCGGTGATCTCGCCCCTCGCGTTATAGGCATAGCTGCGGCTCTGGGCGCCGGTGATGCCCGAGAGCCGGTTGAAAGCGTCGTAGCTGTAGGTCAGGGCATTCGGGCCGGTTCTGGAGCGGATGTTGTGCAGCGGATCATAGGTATAGCCGTAGCCGCCCCACAGCCCGGTGGCACTCGTCAGTCGGTGCAAATTGTCGTAGCCAAGCGTGGCATCGTCGCTGCCATCGGCCTGGTCGTCCAGGAAGGTCAGATCTCCTGCACTGCTGTAGGAGTAGACGTATTTCTGTAGCAGCGCGGCGCCCAACTTGGTCTCCTGAACCTGCGGCCACAGCCGGTTGTTCAAGCTCTGGGTGTATGTCAGCCCATTGCCCAGGGAATAAGCGCTCGGCAGGCCATTGGGGTGGTACTGGATGCCGGTGATAAAGCTGCCGAGCTGGCGCACGCGTCCCAGGGCATCGGGCGCGTAGCTGATGGTCTGCGCCGGCGTCGTGAGACTCGCCACCTGCCCCATCGCGTTGTAGGTCGGATCCAGCAGTAGCGTCTTGCCGTCGATCTGCGCCTGCTCGCTCTCGAGCAGGTTGCGCTTGTTGTAGGTGTAGGTCCAGGTCGCGGCAGCGCTCGTGACATTCGTCAGATTGCCCGCCGCGTCATAGCCCCGGGTCACATCATCCGCCGTGCCGGGGTGATCGGTCGCAATCGGCCGCCCGCGCAGGTCATAGCTGAAAAGTGTCGCGCCAGCCGGCGCGCTGCCAAGACAGCCGCTGCCGGTCTGGCCGCGCGCTTCCCAGGCGATGCGACTCGCGCTGTCATAACCCCAGACGGTCGAGCCGCTCTCGGGGTCGATGCGCCGGCAGGGACGCTGGTTGGCGTCGAAAGTGAAGCTGCGGGAAAAGCCGAGCGTGCCGCCGCCATAATTGCCGGACTGGGTGATGCTCGTGATCTTGCCGAAGGCATCGCGAGCGATATCGGTGATCGAGATCTGATTGTGCGACTCGATCCGGGTCGGCCTGCCGTAATCCGGCTCATCGAAGGCCTGGAAGCTCAGCGTCGTGAGCTTGCCATCTGCGTCGGTGACCTGCTTCTTGCTGCCGGTCAGATAGGCAATCTGCTCGATGACGATCGGGGTCGCATCCGTGGTCTGGCGCTTGGTGAGCCTCCCGAGCGCATCGTAGGTCGAGTTGATCCCGGCGGTGGCGCCCGAGGTGGCCGAAGGATAGGAGCTGAAAGTCTCGCGATTGTCGAAGTCGAACGCCTGACGGCTGTAGATCGCCTGGGCGAGCGCCGTGTCCATGCGCTCCACCAGCACCGGCCGCAGCCGGGCATCGTAATAGGTCCGCTCGCGGAAAGTCCCGAGCACTTCTTCGCGCCGCCAGCTTCCGGCCGGCACGCCGAGCTCGCTCGCGGTCAGTTTCAGGTAGCCGATGGTGGGATTGAGCCAGGCGACGGTGTCGCCGGTGGGATAAGTGACGGCCGTGATGCGCCCCATCACGTCGTAGCCGTAGGAGGTCTGATTGGCGCGCTCGTCCGTGATTGAACGAATCCACCCCAGATCATCCACCACGGCGGATTGACTGCTGGCATCGGGATACTGGATCGCCTGCGGCAGACCGCGCTTCCAGCTACCGAGCGTGATCGTCTCATTGGCGCCGTTGGCAACCGTCGCCGGCGTGCCGTCCGCGTTGTAAGTGAGCGTGGACTGGAGCTTGCCGAACGCGTACTCGCGCCAGGGCAAGGCCGTAGTGGCGTAATATTCGGTCTGCGACTGAACCATTCCCCCGACCGTGACCGATGCGACCTGGCCCAACATCCACTTGGTCAGATTGTCGTGATACACGATCAGCTCAGTCTTGCTGAAGCCGAGACCGCTCGACCTGGCGATGCTCAGCGGCCGCGCGAACAGGTCGAAGCTCGCCACCGGCGTGCTGCGCATGAACGTGGCGCCGTCCTGGGTCGTCGAGGTGTTGGTGGCGGTCGTCACGATGGTCGAGCCGAAAGCGTCCTCGACCGCATGCAGGGTTGAACCGACCCGATATGCGTAAGCCTGGCCGCTGGGGTTGATCGCATACGTCGTCTGGGTATTGCGCAAGACCGCGCTGGCTGCGGTCAGCGTCTCGGCCTTCAGCAACTTGCCCTCGTCCTGGTAAAACCGGGTGCCGAACGTGTAGCGGTTCTTGGTGCTGTCGGGGTTGGTCTGGGTGACCACGGTCTGGTCGTTCGCGGTCGCGCCGTACGTCACGCTCCAGGTCGCGGTGGTGAGCCCGACCCCGTAAATCGCCTTGGTCACCAGCGAATAGGTGTCGAACTGGCGCGCCGGCCCGGGTTCGATGATCCCCTCGATCACCTGGCAGGGATCGGTCACCTGGGTGCGAGTGTGGCGCTTGGGCGTGAACGTGAACTGGGCATTGGCCCCGCCCGGATGGGTCATGGTCCAGATCACGCTGCCACTCCTAAAATTGGCCGGCAGATTGCAGGGCGAGTTCGGCGCCGGGTCCAGGATGTAAGTGATGATGAGCGGCGTGGTCGACAGCGCCCAGGCCGTGCCGTCCGGCAAGGTCACCCCGGTCAGAAAGTTGCTGCCGCTGTAAGCGTAGGACCAGCTGCGCGTCGGAGCCGGTGCACTGGCTTCGGCCGTGACGCTCGCCACCTTGTTGGCGGCGTTGTAAGCGAGCGTGATGACCCGCCCATCGTTCGACTCGATCCGCGTCAGCCGCTCGCCGGAATACGTGTAGTTGACATAGTTGCCGAACCGGTCCTCGACCCGGGTCGCGTAAATCCGCACCTCGTCGCGCTGTAGCAGGTAGCTGCCGCCGCCCGACTCGTGCGGTTCGGTAAACGTGGAATAGGGCCGGCTGATCAGCCAGTCGAAGCGATAGCGCGTGCCGTCCGGCGCCACTGCCCAAAAGCCCTCACCGGTGCCGTTCGCGAGCGCGACCCCGCAGCGCAGCTGCGTATGGCCGACCGTTACCCACACATACGTATTGCCGTCGGTCGGCCGCGGCGTGTAAGCGGGATCGGGCCACAGCATCTGGGTCGAGCCTTGGCTCGGGATCGAGACGAAATACCCGCGCCAGTACTCCTCAGGCCCGAACGCGCCACCGCCGCCATGCGACACCGCCGGCGGCGTCAACGGCCCGGACGAACAGCGATTGACGGTCAGCGAAGGCCCGATCCGCCAGCCGTTGCCCTGCGGAAAGACCCCGCTCAAATAGGGCAGCTCTAGCTCCCAGTCGCCCATCAGGCCCGGAGCCGTGGGTCCCTCCGGCGGCGCAGTCGAACGCACCCGCGCGATGCGCACCGGCAGCGCGTTGTTGCCGGGAATCTCCACGTCCACCACGCGGAATGTCGTCGTGCCGCTGTACCAGTCGGTGGAGTCGCCGAAGAGATCCGCACCAAGCGGCGCCACCGTCCGCGCCGCTTGGATCTTGCGCGTGAATTCCTCCGCGTAATCGACTGCGGACGCGTCCAGACTGAGAACCAGACTGGCCGCTGCACCCCAACAAGCGAGAATCCTTCTCATCTTCCCGGGCGTCGCTCGATAACTCGGAACTCTAGGCCGAACCGCTCATGAGCGGTAGTCCCCGCACCAGCCTCGGCTGCCTGCCCGCAAGCCCCATCGTGCGCCGCGCGAACTCGCGCTTCACCGGGCGCAAAAGATCGAAGGCAAGGAGACCCGTGGCGCGCAGCGCGCGCGCGGGAAGGAGCGGCGGGCCGAAGCCGCGCACCAGCGAATCGGTGAAGCGGATGACCGCTTCGCGGTCCGGCCGGCGCCATTCAGCGTAGCGCTGGAGCAGGGCGGGTGCGCCGGGATCGGCCGCCTCACCCCTGGCCGCACATTCCTCCGCCAGCAGTTCCGCAAGCGCCGCAACGTCGCGCAGCCCGAGGTTGAACCCCTGTCCGGCAACCGGATGCAGGCCCTGGGCGGCGTTGCCGACAAGCACCGCGCGCGGGGCCGTCAGCTTGCCTGCGCGAGTGAGCGACAGCGGATAGGCCTGCCGCCTGCCGACGCGCGTGAAGCGCCCGAGGCGCGCGCCGAAAGCCTGCTGCAATTCCAGGAGGAAGGTCGCGTCATCCAGCTCCATTGTGCGACGCGCCGTCTCCGGCGCGAGCGTCCAGACGACGGCCGAGCGACCCTCCCCGATCGGCAGTACCGCGATCGGCCCCTGCGACGTGAATCGCTCATAGGCCGTGTACTCGTGGAAGCGCTCGGTATCCACGTGGGCGATGATGGCGTGCTGGCCGTAATCCGACGCGGTCGCGTCGATTCCGAGCGCCTGGCGCACGGCAGACTGCGCGCCGTCCGCGGCGACCACGAGGCGGGCCGTGACCTCGCCGCCGCGGTCGGTGACGAGCCGCAGTCCGTCGCCGCCGGCTGATACTTCACGCGCGCTGGCCGACAGTTGCTTCAGGCGCACGATATTCGCGCAGCGCTCGCGCAGCGCCTGCCCCAGCAGTCGGTTCTCGATCGTGTAGCCGAGTGCGGCGACGCCCTGCTCCTCGGCGGTGAGACGCGCGAATCCGAAGTTCCCGCGCTCCGAGACGTGGATGCGACGGATTGGCGTCGCGGCCTTGCCGATGCCCGCCCAGGCGCCGATGCCCTCGAGCACGCGGCGGCTGCCCGCGGAGAGCGCAGTGGTGCGCGCATCGAAGCTCGGCTGCTGATCCGCCTCGGGTGCGACCGGCTCGATCACGACGACATCGAGCGGCAGCGGTGCGAGGGCCACCGCCAGCGACAGTCCCACCATGCCGCCACCTGCGATGGCGACATCGCAGCGCGGAGCCCTGCCTGCGCTCATGCCGCCGCCATCAGCCGTTCGACCTCGTCCGGGTCCTTCGGCATGGTCTCGGTGAGGACCTCGGGCTTGCCCGAGGTCACGACCACGTCGTCCTCGAGTCGCACGCCGATGCCCCACCATTCCTTGCGCACGCCTCTAGTGCCGGGCGCGATGTAGATGCCGGGCTCGATGGTCGTGACCATGCCGGGCTCGAGCAGGCGCCATTGCTCGCCGATCTTGTATTCGCCGACGTCGTGCACGTCCATGCCGAGCCAGTGCCCGGTGCGGTGCATGAAGAACTTCCGGAAGGCGCCGTCCTTGATGAGGCGAGGCAGCTTGCCCTTCAGCAGCCCGAGCCTGACGAGCCCCTGCGTGATGACGCGGACCGCCGCATCGTGCGGGTCGTTCCAGTGATTGCCGGCGCGCGCCTTCGCGGTCGCCGCCCGGTTCGCCTCCAGCACGATTTCGTAGATCGCGCGCTGGCGCGGGCGGTAGCGCCCGCCCACCGGCAACGTGCGCGTGATGTCCGAGGCGTAGTACTGGTATTCGCAGCCGGCGTCGATCAGCAGCAGCTCGCCGTCCTTCATCTGCCGCTGGTTGTCGCGGTAGTGCAGCACACAGGCGTTCGGCCCGCTGCCGACGATCGGGTGGTAGGAGATGTCGGCGCGGCGGCGGTGGAACTCGTGCAGGATCTCCGCCATCACCTCGTATTCCATGCGCCCGGGCCGCGCCGCCGCGGCCGCGCGCCGGTGCGCGGCGCAGGCGATCTGCGTCGCCTTGCGGAGCGTCGCAAGCTCGGCGCGGCTCTTGAACAGGCGCATCTCGTGCAGCGGATGGTCGAGCGCCACGAACTCGTGCGGCGTGTGCATGCCCTGCTTGGCCTGCGAGCGCAGCCGGTTGACCCAGCCGATCAACCGCTTGTCGAACTCCGGGTGCGCGCCCATCGTGTAGTAGACGCGCGAGCAGCGCTCGAGCAGCCCCGGCAGGATCTCGTCGATGTCGCCGACGGGAAAGGCGTCGTCGGCGCCGTATCCCTTCACCGCGCCCTCGGGCCCGGCGCGGGCGCCGTCCCAGGCCTCGCGCGCCGGGTCGCGGTCGCGCACGAACAGCACGTACTCGCCCTGCGGGCGGCCCGGCATCAGCGCGGCGACTGCCTCGGGCTCGGCGAAGCCCGTCAGGTAGTAGAAATCGCTGTCCGGGCGATAGAAGTACTCGACGTCGTTGTTGCGCGTGCGCACAGGCGCCGCGGGCAGGATCGCGATCGCATCCTTGCCCATGATTCGCATCAGCTGGCGCCGGCGGCGCGTGAATTCGCCCTGTTTCATGGCCCGTTCAGTGCACCGCGGTCCTGGGCGGCATGCCCGAGGCGCGCAAGCTCGCGAGCTCGTCCCAAGCGAGCTGGGCGCCGGCGCGCACGAACTCGCAGAGCTCGGCGAAGTCCTCCTCCGCCGCCTCGTCCTCGCCGCCGGGCTTGACGCCTGCGCGCGAGATCTCGCCGAGGTCGGCGAGGATCTCGCCCACGTCACCGTAGCGCGCGAGCGATTCGCCGGTGCCGGTGGCGCCGATACCGTACAGGAATCCCGAGCACCAGGCGGCGAGCGATTCGACGCGCTCGACCAGGGTCGCGTCCTCGTCCGGCAGGAGCGGCATGAACGCGAAATCGGGGGACTGGAGCGATTCCAGCGTCTCCTCGTGGAGCGCTTGGATCACCGGTTCCGCGGCGGCCGGCGGGCCGACCGGGGCGGCGTCATCGGCCAGCTCCGCGAGCCACTGGGGTGCGCTGTAGTCGATGCGCACGCACAGCGCGCCGCACAGCCAGCCGTGCGCCTCGGAGGCACCGATTGCGACCTGCATGCGCCCGAGCGCGGCCTGGAATTCGTCGTGTTTCACGGGTGAAAAGGTAGCAGCAAACGGCGTGCGGGGGCAGGCCCGCGGCGGTACACCGCGTTGACCCGCTTCTCGACGCGGTTCCATAATGCCGGCATGGACGACAGCGGCAAGCCCGGCCTGGACCGCGAGTTGAAACGGCTCGAGCGGCGGCTCGACGAGCTGGTCGGGGTGGTGGCACAACTCAAGGAAGAGAACCGCGCCCTGCGCCAGCGGCAGGACACGCTCTCGGCCGAGCGTGCGGCGCTGATGCAGAAGAACGAACAGGTGCGGGCCAAGGTCGAGGCCATGATCGGGCGGCTCAAAGCCATGGAGAGCGGCGCATGAGCGCCGACCTCTCCCGGGTCAGCGTGCGCATCCTCGAGAAGGAATACCACGTCGCCTGCCCCATCGAGGAACGCGCGGCGCTGCTCGACTCCGCGGAATACCTGAACCGAAAGATGCGTGAGATCCGCGACAGCGGCAAGGTGGTCGGTCTCGACCGCATCGCCGTGATGGCGGCGCTCAACATCGTGAACGAACTGCTCCAGGCCAAGGGCCGTGACGAGGGTGCCGATTCCGACCTGGCCGCGCGGCTGAAGGCCATGCGCGAGCGCGTCGAGTCGGCGCTGGTGCGCGGACAGCACCTGGGGAACTGATGGGTTGGCGGCCCGCGCAGGCGCGGGCCCCCGACGGTTTGGCGCCGCCTGGGGTGTGCGAGGTGGGCCTGGGTACTCTCGACCCTAATGTGAAAAACCCAGGAGCCTGGCTCAGCGGCAGCATTGTGCAGGTCCGCCTCGTAGCGGAAAGCCTTAAGTGCCGCGGCTTGCTCCACTTGTTGCTCCGGTTCGAGAGCAGCGGTCCATGACGGCATTGCGGGTGGCGCCTCTTGATTGAAGTCGACAAGGCCGGCCTGCGCCGGCGCCTGCGCGCTGCGCGCCGTGCGGTGGGCGACGCCCCGCGCGCCGATGCCGCCCTCGCGGTGGACGCCGCGCTCGCGCGCATGGGCCTGCCGCGGCCCGGATCGCGCATCGCCGCCTACCGCGCGATGGACGGCGAACTCGACCCCTCCCCTGCGGTCCGCCGCGCCCTCGCCATCGGCTGTACGGTCCACTTCCCGGTGATCGAGAGCTTCCGGAGCGCGCGCATGCGCTTCGCCGAGCCCAGAGGCGACGGGTGCGCGCCCGGCAATGCGGCGCGCTGGCTCGATCTCGTGCTGGTGCCGCTGGTTGGCTTCGATGCGCAAGGCCATCGCCTCGGCATGGGCGCGGGCTTCTACGACCGCCAATTCGCCTTCCTGCGCCACCGCCGGGCCTGGCTCCGGCCGCGCCTGCTCGGGGTCGCTTTCGACCTGCAGCGGGTGCCGCAGCTGCCCGCGGACGCGCACGACCTGCCGCTCTGGGGCATCGTGACCGAGCGCGGCGTCTATGGCCGCGCCGCATCCATGCGATGAAACACTGGCTGATGAAGTCGGAGCCGGGGACCTTCGGCATCGACCATCTCGCGCGCGCCCCGAACCAGACCGCCGGCTGGGACGGGGTGCGCAACTACCAGGCGCGCAACCTGCTGCGCGACGAGCTTTCCGCGGGCGATCGAGCGTTTTTCTACCACTCGAGCTGCCCGGAGCCCGGCATCTACGGCATCGTCGAGGTGGCGCGCGCGGGACATCCCGATCCGACGCAGTTCGACCGCAAGAGCCCGCATTACGATCCCGAATCCGACGCGCAGAATCCGCGCTGGTACCAGGTCGAGGTGCGGCTCGCAGAAAAATTCCTGCGCCCGGTGGCGCTCGCTGCACTGCGCGATCATGCGAACGGCGCGCTGCGCGGCCTCGCACTGTTGCGACGTGGCAACCGTCTCTCAGTGATGCCCGTCAGCGACGATGAATGGAGGTTCATCGTGCGTCTCGCGCGCGATGCGCGCGCGTCGTGACGCGATGACGCGCGCGATGCGCCTAACCCTTGCTTGCAATCCGGTCAAGCGTGTATATACTCGGACCCCGGATTCACCCGACATGGAGATCCAACATGGCGACCAAGAAGAAGGCAAAGAAGAAGGCTTCCAAGAAGAAGTAAGCCCCTTGCCTGATGAATCGGCGGTTGGCTGATCGCGAGACGACCCGCCGCCGGTTCAACGAGAGCTGAGACTGTGCCCGCGCAAGCGGGCACAGTTTTTTCTGGGTTACGATTCCGCACCGGAGACTGATTCGTGGACGCCGACGCAAAAAAGAAAGCCGCCGCGCACGCCGCGCTCGACTTCGTCGAGGACGGCATGACGATCGGCGTCGGCACCGGTACCACGGTCAATCATTTCATCGCCGCGCTCGCCGCGCGGCGCCACCGCATCGCGGGCGCCGTGTCCTCGTCCGAAGCGTCCACGCGCCTGCTGCGCGAGGCCGGGATCGCGGTCATTTCTCTCAACGATGCCGGCGACTTGCCGCTCTATGTTGATGGAGCGGATGAGGCAACCCGGCACCTGCACCTGACCAAGGGCGGCGGGGGCGCGCTGACGCGCGAGAAGATCGTCGCGGCCGCGTCGCGGCGCTTCGTCTGCATCGTCGACGATGCCAAGCTGGTGCCCTTCCTCGGGCGCTTTCCGCTGCCGGTCGAGGTGATCCCGATGGCGCGCTCGCTGATCGCGCGCAGGCTTGCGGGCAAGGGCGGGCAACCGGTCTGGCGCGAGGGATTCCGCACCGATAACGGCAACGAGATCCTCGACGTGCACAACCTGAAGATCGCGGACCCGGTCGCGCTCGAGGCCGAGATCCGGCTGCTGCCCGGCGTGGTCGAGGTGGGCCTGTTCGCACGCCGCGGCGCGGACGTGCTCCTGGTCGCCGGCGACGGCGGCGTGCAGACGCTCAAGCGCTGACCCAAGGCAAGAGAGCCGGCACCACGCCGGCTCTCTTGCGGTAATGGCTGGGGGACTAGGATTCGAACCTAGGTTGGCGGAGTCAGAGTCCGCAGTCCTACCGCTAGACGATCCCCCAAAACGCGGTTCGTCCTTGGGCGCGTATCAGCGCTTGCTGAACTGCGTCCCGCGGCGGGCCTTGCGGCGGCCCACCTTCTTGCGCTCGACCTCGCGCGCGTCGCGCGTCACGAAGCCGGCGGCACGCAGGGGCTTGCGCAACTCGGCATCGTACTCGATCAGCGCGCGCGTGATGCCGTGACGGATCGCGCCCGCCTGGCCGGTCGGGCCGCCGCCCTGGACCAGCACGCTCACGTCGAAGCGGTCGCTCATCTGCACGAGCTCTAGCGGCTGGCGCACGATCATGCGGCCGGTCTTGCGCCCGAAGAACTCGTCGAGCGGGCGCCCGTTGACGACGATCGCGCCCTTGCCGGGCTTCAGCAACACGCGCGCCGAGGCGGTCTTGCGCCGGCCGGTGCCGAGATTTGCTTGGATGGCCATGGGGGTCCTCAGATCTCCAGCGCCTTCGGCTGTTGCGCGGCGTGCGGGTGCGCGGCACCGGCGAATACGTGCAGCTTGCGGAACATCTGCCGTCCCAGGATCGTCTTCGGCAGCATGCCCTTGACCGCGTACTCGATCGCGCGCTCCGGGTGTTCCTGCAGCATCTTGCCGAGCGCGATGGTCTTCAGGTTGCCCAGGTAGCCGGTGTGCTGGTGGTACAGCTTGTCGCGCAGCTTGTTGCCGGTTACCGCGACCTTTTCGGCGTTGATGACGATGATGTGGTCGCCGCAATCCACGTGCGGCGTGTACTCCGGCTTGTGCTTGCCGCAGAGGCGCATGGCGACCCCGGTCGCGAGGCGCCCCAGCGTCTTTCCGGACGCATCCACCAGATACCAGTCGCGGCGCACGCGCTCTGGCTTCGCGAAAACCGTCTTCATCCTGGGCCCCTAGAACGGGTCGGGTTGGTAAAAGGCGGGCAAGTTTAAATAAGATGCGAGTTCAATGCAAAGCCGTACGGCGGCGACCGCAAGTCCTTGTCGCCACTAGGGAAGCGGACCCGGCGCGGCTATATAATATGCGTCGTATGGAGCGCGCCACCGCCTCACCCTTGGACCGCCTGCTGGAACTCGCCGAGGCCGGGCTGCGTGCCTCCTTCGCCCGCCCGGACAGCCGGCGCCCGACCCCCGGCGAACCCGACGTCGCGCCTGCGGACCAGGCCGTCCGCCGCCACGTAGCGGGCTTGATGCGCGTCAACCATGCGGGCGAGATCGCCGCGCAGGGCTTGTACCACGGGCAGGCCCTCACCGCCCGCTCGCCGGAAACGCGCGCGGCGCTTGCGCAGGCCGCTGCCGAGGAAGGCGACCACCTCGCATGGTGCCGCGACCGCCTCGACGAGCTTGGCTCGCGCGCCAGCCTGCTCGGTCCGCTCTGGTACGCCGGTTCGGTCGCGATCGGCGCCGTAGCCGGGCTTGCCGGCGACCGCATCAGCCTCGGGTTCATGGCCGAGACCGAGCGCCAGGTCGAGGGCCATCTCGATTCACACCTCGAGAAACTGCCGCCGGAGGACCGGCGCAGTCGCGCGATCATCGAGCAGATGAAGACCGACGAGGCGGGGCACGGGCGCGCGGCACTCGCGGCCGGCGGCGCGCCGCTGCCGGAGCCGGTCCCGCGGCTGATGCGCCTCACGGCGCGGATTATGACCGGCACGGCCTACTGGATCTGAGGCGGAATCGATTATGTCTTGCGGCCCGCGCGGGCCTGTAATACAACGACGGGCGGGCCAGCCAGTGCCGCAACCAGCCTGGCAGCCGCCCTCAAGGGGTACCCAATGGAAGAACCCGTCAAGCCGTTGACCGACATCCCGGCGATCAACCGTTTCCTGAGCTACTGCCGCGTGCGCACGGTGCCGTCCAAGACCGCGCTGATCCACGCCGGCGATCTGCCCGATGTCCTCTATTACATCATCCGCGGCTCGGTGGAGGTCATGATCGAGGACGAGGAAGGCAACGAGATGGTCCTGGCCTACCTCAACAAGGGCCAGTTCTTCGGCGAGATGGGGCTGTTCTCGGACAGCGGCCAGCGCAGCGCCTGGGTGCGCACGCGCACGCAGTGCGAGCTCGCGGAGATGACCTACCCGCGCTTCCGCCAGGTGGCGTCGGAAAGCCCGGGACTCGTGTTCGAGCTTGCGACCCAGCTCGCAACGCGTCTCGACCGCACCAACAAGAAGCTCGGCGACCTCGCCTTCGTGGATGTCACCGGGCGCATCGCGCACGCGATCATGGACCTCTGCGGCGAGCCCGACGCCATGACCCATCCGCAGGGCATGCAGATCAAGGTGAGCCGGCAGGAGCTGTCGCGCCTGGTCGGCTGCTCGCGCGAGATGGCGGGCCGCGTACTCAAGGTGCTCGAGGAGCAGGGCCTGCTGACGGCGCGCGGCAAGACCATCGTCGTGTTCGGCGCCAAGCCCAAGGTCAGGGCGCGCTCAGTGCCCGAGATCACCAAGGGCGCGGTCGCCGCGGTCAAGTAGGGCGCTTCACCTCCCCGCGATGGCCGCGCGCAGGGCACGGATTGTCGCCGGGTAATCCTTCGCCCCGAAAATCGCGCTGCCGGCCACGAAGGTATCCGCGCCCGCACGCGCGATCCTGCCGATATTGTCCTGCTTGACCCCGCCGTCGATCTCGAGCCGCACGCCGCGGCCCGAGGCATCGATCAGCCGCCGCGCCTCCGCGAGCTTGCCGAGCGCCGACTCGATGAACTGCTGCCCGCCGAAGCCGGGATTCACCGACATGAGCAGCAGCAGGTCCACGGACTCCAGCGTGTAGTCGAGCCAGGACAGCGGCGTCGCCGGGTTCAATACGATGCCCGGCTTGCAGCCCGCGCTCCTGATCAGCTGGATGGTGCGGTCCACGTGGCGGCTCGCCTCCGGGTGGAAGCTGATCCAGGTCGCGCCGGCCTCGGCGAAGTCGCCGACCAGCCGGTCCACCGGATCCACCATCAGGTGCACGTCGATCGGCGCCTGCACGCCGTGCCGGCGCAGCGCCTTGCAGACCAGGGGGCCGATGGTCAGGTTCGGCACGTAGTGATTGTCCATCACGTCGAAGTGGATCCAGTCGGCGCCGGCCGCGAGCACGGCGTCCACCTCCGCGCCGAGGCGGGCGAAGTCGGCCGACAGGATCGAGGGAGCGATGACCGGCGGCATCATGATGGGCGCCTACTCTAGCGCATGCCGCGCGCTTCGCGGATGCGCTCGTAGGCGGCCTGGATGGCCTGCGTCTTCTGTTTCGCGACCTCGAGCATGGACTCGGGCAGCCCGCGCGCGACCAGCTTGTCCGGGTGATTGCGGCTCATCTGCCGCCGGTATGCGCGCTTGACCTCGGCGTCGGTCGCGGTCGCGGTCACCTCGAGCGCCTCGTAGGCCTCGGCCAGCCTGCCGCGCGGCGCCGCGGCACCCGCACGGCCCGCCCCGCCCGGCGCGTAGCCCGCCGCCTGCGCCTGCAGGCTGGCGAGTAACTCCAGGTGCGCGAACTCAATCGCGCCGATGCCGAGTGCGTTCGCGACGCGCGAGAGCGTCGCGCGCGACGCCCCAGCGAGCCCGTCGCCCAGCAGTGCCGCGCGCAACTGGATCTCGAGGAACGTGCGCAGCACTTCCTCGCGGCCGCGGCAGGCCGCGGCCAGTTCGGCCAATACGGCGTCGAGGTCGTAATCCGCGGCCTTGCCAAGCGTGTAGAACTCGATGGCCGCGCGCGTATCGGCCTCGCCGAGGTTGAACTGGCGGAACATGCGTCGCGCCGCGGCGATGTCCTGCTCGGAGACGCGCCCGTCGGCTTTCGCCACGTGACCCATGACACCGAAGGCGGTGCGGAAAAAGGCTGCGCGCACCGCCGAGGCATCGGCGCGCGGTCCGCCTTCGCGCCGGCCGGCATACTCGTCGTACAGGTGTCCGAGCACGAGCCCCAGCAGCGCGCCGGTGGCGCGCCGCGTCAGCAGGAAGCCGACGATCGCGCCCACGATCTTGCCGATCCAGCTCATCGTTCCTTCCTTGACCGCATGCGGGGGCCATGTTAGCAAGTGGCCGCAACGCATGAGCCCCGCCGCACTGTTCGAATCGCAGTTGAAGGATCTGCCGCTGGTCCACCGCGGCAAGGTACGCGACAACTACGCGATCGGCGACGAACGCCTCCTGATCGTCGCGACCGACCGGCTGTCGGCCTTCGACGTGGTACTGCCCGACCCGATTCCCGGCAAGGGGCGCATGCTCACCGCGATCTCGAATTTCTGGTTCGCGCGCACGCGCCACATCGTGCAGAACCACCTGACCGGGGAGCCGGTGTCGAAGTACGTGACGGACACCGCCGACCGCGCCCTGCTCGACGGCCGCGCGGTCGTGGTGCGGAGGCTCAGGCCGCTGCCGATCGAGGCGGTCGTGCGCGGCTACCTGATTGGCTCGGGCTGGAAGGACTACCAGAAGACCGGCTCGGTCTGCGGCATCGCGCTGCCGCCGGGTCTCGCGCTCGCCGCGCGCCTGCCGCAGCCGATCTTCACGCCGGCGACCAAGGCCGCGGCCGGACAGCACGACGAAAACATCGCGTTCGAGCGCATGCAGCAGAGCGTCGGCGCCGCGGCCGCTGAACGCGTGCGTGCGCTTTCGCTCGCGCTCTACCTGCATGCGGCGGAATACGCGCTGACCCGCGGCATCATCATCGCCGACACCAAGTTCGAGTTCGGCCTCGACGCCGCCGGCGCGGTGGTGCTGATGGACGAAGCGCTGACGCCGGATTCCTCGCGCTTCTGGCCCGCGGACGGCTGGCGCGAGGGCGCGGGCCCGCCGTCCTTCGACAAGCAGTACGTGCGCGATTATCTCGAGACGCTTGACTGGAACAAGCGCGCACCCGGGCCCAGGCTGCCGCCGGAGGTCATCGCGAGAACCGCGGAGAAGTACCGCGAGGCCGAACGCCGGCTGATCGGCTAAGCTCCCGGTATGAGCGTGCACCTCGACCTGCGCCGGCGCGTCGAGCAGCTGCTGTTCGACCGGCACGACCTGCCGGTCAAGCCCGCCAACGGGCTGCTGGACCTGCTGCGATATCCCTACGCGCTGGTGCGCGACCTGCTGACCGGCGAGCTGAACCTGCGTGCGATGGGCCTCGTCTACACGACGCTGCTGTCGCTGGTGCCGCTCGTCGCCTTTGCGTTCGCGGTGCTGAAGGGACTCGGCGTCCATCGCGACCTCGAGCCGCTGATCTACGAGCTGCTGCGCCCGATCGGCGAACGCGCCAGCGAGCTGACCGGGCAGATCATGGGTTTCGTCGAGCGGGTGCGCGGCGGCGTGCTGGGCTCAGTGGGCCTCGCGTTCCTGCTCTACACCGTGGTCGCGATGATCCAGAAACTCGAAGCCGCTTTCAACTTCGCCTGGCACGTCGAGCGGCCGCGCTCGCTGATGCGGCGCATCAGCGAGTACCTGAGCCTGATGGTCATCGGCCCGGTGTTCCTCGTGGTCGTGTTCGGGCTGCTGGGCGCGGTGCCCCTGCATCCGGCGCTCTCCGCGCTCGGGCCGTACCTCTTCGTCACCGGCGTGTTCACTTTCCTGTACGTGTTCGTGCCGAACACGCGCGTGCGACTGCGTCCCGCGCTCGCGGGCGGCGTGACTGCGGGCATCCTGTGGGCCGCGAGCGGCGCGTTGTTCGCGAAGGTCGTCTCGCTATCGACGCAGATGGTTGCGATCTACGCGGGCTTTGCGATCTTCCTCGCGGCGCTCATCTGGATCTACCTGAGCTGGTTGATCCTGCTGATCGGCGCCCAGCTCTCGTTCTACGTGCAGAATCCGCGCTACCTGCGCGCCGGCCAGACGCCGGTCAGGCTCACCAGTTGCCTGCGCGAGCGGCTCGCGCTTGCCGTCATGCTGCTGGTCGCGCGGCGCTTCGTGAGCGGCCACGCGCCCTGGCGCCTGCGCGCGCTCGCGGAGCACCTCGAGATCCCGGGCTCCGCCCTGGCCTCGGTGATCGACTCGCTCGAGCAGGCGGGCCTCCTGACGCTGACCGAGGAGGAAGACGTGCTTCCGGCGCGCGATCTCGAGGGAATCGCCCTGACCGACGTGCTGAACGCCGTGCGCGACGAGCGGCAGTACGAGACCTGGCTGCTGTGGCGCGCGAAAACCGAGCCGGCTGCGGATGCCGTCGCCGATTCCGTGGACGCCGCGATCCGGGAGCGCATCGGCGCCACCACGCTGCGCGAGCTCGCCGGCCAGCCGGACCCGGGCCGCGCCTAGTCCCCGGCGATCGTCATCTCGTCGATCAGGAGCGATCCGCAGTGGATCGCGCCGCGGCGGTCCACGTCATCGCCGATCGCGACGATGCCACGGTACATCGCGCGCAGGTTGCCGGCGACCGTGATCTCGTGCACCGGGCGTGCGACCTCGCCGTCCTCGACCCAGAAGCCGGCGGCGCCGCGGGAGTAGTCGCCGGTCACCGGGTTGACGCCCTGCCCCATCATCTCGGTCACGAGCAGGCCCTTGCCGAGCTCCGCCAGCAGCGTCTTCGGATCCAGCATGTGGCCCTGAATGATCAGGTTGTGCACGCCGCCGGCATTGCCAGTGGTCGCGAGCCCGAGCTTGCGCGCGGAGTACGCGTCCAGCAGGTAGCCGTCCAGCACGCCGCGCACGACCAGATCGCGATCGCGGGTCGCGACGCCCTCGTTGTCGAATGGTGCGGAGCCAAAAGCGCCCCTGAGGTGCGGCCGCTCGACCAGTGAAATCGCCTCGGGGAAGACCGGCTGCCCGGCCGCGTCCAGCAGGAAGCTCGCGCGCCGGTACTGCGCCGCGCCGCCGATCGCGCCGACGAATTGCCCGATCAGGCCGCGCGCCAGTTCCGGCACGAACAGCACCGGCGCCTTGCGCGTCGGCAGCTTCTCCGCGCCGAGGCGCTCCACCGCCTTGCGGGCCGCGCGGCGCCCGACTTCCTCGGCATCCTCGAGCGCGCGCCAGTCGCGCGCGGCCGTGTACCAGTAGTCACGCTGCATGTCGCCGCCCTGCTGCCCGAGCACGACACAGCTGACGCTGTGCGAGGTGGACGGATAGCCGCCGACGAAGCCGTGGCTGTTGCCGAACACCGCGTGCCTGCGATGCGTCGCGACCGAAGCGCCCTCGGAGTTCCTGATGCGCGCGTCGAATGCGAGCGCCGCCTGCTCGCAGCGCTGCGCGAGTTCGATCGCCGCCGGCGCGTCGATCTCCCAGGGGTGGCTGAGGTCCAGGTCGGGCAGCTCGCGCGCCATCAGCGCGGCGTCCGGCAGTCCGGCGTAGGCGTCTTCGGCGGTGAAGCTCGCGATCGAGAGCGCCTTCGTCACCGTCTCTTCGACCGCGGCCGGCGTCAGATTCGCGGTGCTCGCCGAACCCTTGCGCTGGCCGGCGTAGACCGTGACGCCCAGGCTGCGGTCGCGCTGGTACTCGAGCGTCTCGACCTCGCCGAGGCGCACCGTCACGGAGAGGCCCGTGGAATCGCCGACCGCGGCTTCGGCCGCGGTCGCGCCCCTGCGTCGCGCGAGCCCGATCGCCTGCGCGACGACGCGTTCGAGCGCGGCCTGGTCCTTGAGGGCCGTGTCCGTCATATCAAACTGCCCATGCTAGCATCGCCGTGATGCGCCGCCGCCAGTTTCCCGGGGAAGCCCCGCCCCCGACCAAGACCGAGCTCAAGCGCCAGGCCCGATCGGTCCAGGAGCTGGCCGAGCGCCTGATCGACGCCCCCGAAGAGCTGGTCGCGGGCCTTTTCCTGCCGGATAAACTGGCCGACGCGCTCGCGCTGGCGCGGCGGATCACGAGCCACGGAGCGAAACTCCGCCAGCGCCTGTTCGTCGGCAAGCTGCTGCGCGGGGTGGACCTCGAGCCGATTCGGGCGGCGCTGGATGCAAACGCCCAGTCGGCCCGCGTCGAGGCGGCGCGGTTCCGGCGCGCCGAACGCTGGCGCGACGCCCTGGTCGCACGCGGCGGCGCCGCGCTTGCCGAGTTCGTGGCGGAGTTCCCGGGCGCGGATCGCGAACGGCTCGCGGCACTCGTTGCGGCGGCGGCGCAACCGCACGCGCGCGCCGCGGGCCTGCGCCGCGAACTGCTGCGCCTGCTGCGGCAGTATCTCTGAAGCGCTGTCGCCGTGCGGCGACACGCGCGCCGTGGCGCGCCCTGGCTCCCGCGCTAGCCTGACCGCGTTGCCCAGCGTATCAAGCATCCCCTGATCTTCGGGCATCCCCCCGCGCCGCACCACTCCCTGTCGGCGCGGGGGAATTTCTTTCCGATCAGCGAGTTACGGGACCCCTCCCGCGGCCCCATGCTAGAATCCCGCGATGAAACCGCTGGTCGGCATCATCATGGGCTCGTCCTCGGACTGGGAGACGATGCGCCACACCGCCGACCTGCTGGCGGCGCTTTCCGTGCCGTACGAGACCCGCGTCGTCTCCGCCCATCGCACGCCTGACCTGCTCTACGAATACGCCGCGGGCGCCGCCCTGCGCGGCATCGAGGTGCTGGTCGCCGGGGCCGGCGGCGCTGCCCACCTGCCGGGCATGACCGCCGCCAAGACCCTGCTGCCCGTGATCGGCGTGCCGATCCAGTCGAAAGCGCTCCTCGGGCTCGACTCCCTGCTCTCGATCGTGCAGATGCCGGCGGGCGTCCCGGTCGCGACGGTCGCGATCGGCGAGGCCGGCGCGAAGAACGCGGCGTTGCTCGCGGCCGCGATCCTCGCGGCGCGCCACCCGCCGCTCGCCGACGCGCTCCGCGCCTACCGCGAACGCCAGACCTCCGAGGTGCTGGCGAAGCCTGACCCCGCGCGGGCCTGAGCCGTGCACATCGGCATCATCGGCGCCGGCCAGCTCGGCCGGATGATGGCGATTTCCGGCATCCCGCTCGGCATGCGCTTCACGATGTACGACCGCACGGACCGGGTGCCGGGCGCCGCGGTCGCGGACATCGTCGACGGAGAATTCGACGACCTGCGGCGGCTGCGGCAGTTCGCGCGGGGAGTGGACGTCGTGACCTTCGACTGGGAGAACGTGCCGCTCGAATCCGCGCGCGCGGTCGCGCGTTTCGCGCCGATGTGGCCGCCGCCACGCGCGCTCGCGGTCGGGCAGGACCGCATCGCGGAGAAGGAGCTCTTCTCGCGCCTCGCCATTCCAGTCGCACCCTACTCGGCGGTCGCCGGCCGCGCCGGACTCATGCGCGCGATCGCCGCGCTCGGCACGCCCGGCATCCTCAAGACGCGCCGCCTCGGCTACGACGGCAAAGGCCAGGTGCGCATCCTCCGTACTGCCGACGCGGACGCCGCCTGGCGGATGCTCGAGGGCCGGCCGCTCGTCTACGAGCGCCTGGTGCGGTTCACGCGCGAAGTATCGCTGATCGCCGCGCGCGACCGCGCCGGCCGCACCGCGTTCTACCCGCTGGCGGAGAACCTGCACGAGCACGGCATCCTCGCGATGACGCGCGCGCCCTATGTCCATGCTTCGCTGCAGCGCGCGGCCGAGCGCCAGGTCGCGCGGCTGCTCGCAGCGCTCGGCTACGTCGGCGTGCTGTGCGTGGAGTTCTTCGTCGAGCACGGGCGGCTCGTCGCCAACGAGATGGCGCCGCGCGTGCACAACTCCGGCCACTGGACCATCGAGGGCGCGGAGACCAGCCAGTTCGAGAACCACGTACGCGCGATCGCCGGGCTCCCGCTCGGCAGCACGCGCGCGCGCGGCCACGCGGTCATGGTGAACCTGATCGGGCGCATGCCGCGCACCGCCGCGGTGGCCGCGATTCCCGGCGTGCACCTCCATGATTACGGAAAATCGCCGCGCCCGCGGCGAAAACTCGGCCACCTGACCGCGGTCTGCCCGCGGCGCGCGGCGCGCGAGCGCATGGCGGCGCGCCTGCGGCGCATCGCGGGCCGCTAGACGGCGTTCATGACAGCCCTCGTGTTAACCTTGTTCGTCCGATGTACCTCGAGCATTTCCACCTGACGGACCTGCCGTTCCGGCTGAGCCCGGACCCGGTGTTCCTGTACCTGTCGAAGCACCATGCGCGCGCCAAGGCGTACATGGAATCCACCACCTGGTTCACCGACGGCTTCGTGATCATCACCGGCGAGATCGGCTCCGGCAAGACCACGCTGATCGAGACCTTCCTGCGCGAGCTCGAGAAGGACGTGGTGGTCGCGCAGGTGGCGCAGACCCAGGTGTCGCCGACCGAGTTCCTGCAGGCGGTGCTGGTCCAGTTCGGGTTTGCGCCGTTCAAGATGCGCAAGGCCGAGCTGCTCGCGACGCTCAATCAGTTCCTGGTCGAGCAGCATGCGGCCGGGCGCAAGGTGCTCCTGATCATCGACGAGGCGCAGAACCTGTCGAACCGCGTGCTCGAGGAGATCCGGCTGCTGTCCGGCGTCGAGACCACCAGGGAAAAAGTGCTGCGCATCATCCTGTGCGGCCAGCCGGAGCTGAACCAGAAGCTGGACTCGGCCGAGCTGCTGCAGCTGGTCCAGCGCGTGCGGCTGCGCTTCCACCTCACCGCGCTGTCGCCCGAGGACACGCAGGCCTACGTCCTGCACCGCCTCGAAGTCGCGGGCTCGCACGGCCGCGAGATCTTCACCGAGGACACCTTCCCGATCATCTTTCGCTACACCGGCGGCGTGCCGCGCCTGATCAACACCCTCTGTGACACCGCGCTGATGGGCGCGTACGCGCTCGAGCAGAAGCGGGTCGGCGTGCGCGAGCTCGCGGCCGCGATCGACGAGTTGCAGTGGGTCGAATTCGCCGCGCGCACCGGCCGCATGCGCGCCGCGGCCGTGGCGGCGGCCGCGCCGGCCCCGCGTCCGATCGGACCGGGTACGGTTCTCGCGCGCATCATCGTCGCCCATGCCGGCGAGCACGTCGAGGAGCGCCCGCTGCGGCCCGGCCGGCTGGTCATCGGCCGCACCGTGGACAACGACCTGCAGATCGACAGCAAGTTCATCAGCCGCCATCACTGCCAGATCGTCACGACCGCCGAGGGCAGCGTGCTCGAGGACCTCAACAGCACCAACGGCGTCTATGTGAAGTCCAAGCGCGTGCGCAAGCACCACCTGAACGACGGCGACGTGATCGTCCTCGGCAAGCACGAGCTCATGTACCTCGACGAGCGCTCGGCGCGCGCGCGCGCGCAGTCGCACGCCGACCCGACCGGCGACCACAAGGCGCTCGACGAAAAGGCAGCCGCGGAGGAGACGGACGACGACGCGGCCTGAGCGGCCGCGGCGGATTCAATCGTCGTCGTCTTCGAGCTCGGCGCCATAATGGCGCTTCTGGATGCGGTAGTCGCGCCGGCGCAGCGCGAGCACCAGCCCCGATACGATCGTCACCAGGCCGCAGAGCGCGAGCGCCTCGGACCACGCCGGCTCGCGCCACATGAATGACACCGCGATCGCGGCGGCCCCGATGATCATGTAGGCCCAGGGCAGCGACTCGTACAACGAACGGCCGATGCGCACGCTGCCGCTCCCTTCAGGCGGTGCCGCCGACGGTCAGCGCGTCCACGCGCAGGGTCGGCTGGCCGACGCCGACCGGCACGGTCTGGCCGTCCTTGCCGCAGCTGCCGATGCCGTCGTCGAGCGTCAGATCGTTGCCGACCATGCTGACGCGGGTCAGCACGTCGGGACCATTGCCGACAAGCGTCGCGCCCTTGACCGGCGCGGTGACCCTGCCGTCCTCGATCAGGTAGGCCTCACTCGCGGAGAACACGAACTTGCCCGAGGTGATGTCCACCTGGCCGCCGCCGAAATTGACGGCGTACAGCCCGCGCTTGACCGAGCGGATGATTTCCTCCGGCTGGTGCGGCCCGGGCAGCATGTAGGTGTTGGTCATACGCGGCAGCGTCACATGCGCGAACGACTCGCGCCGGCCGTTGCCCGTGGGCGCCATGCCCATCAGCCGCGCATTCAGCTTGTCCTGCAGGTAGCCCTTCAGCACGCCGTTCTCGATCAGCGTGGTGCAGGAGGTCGGAGTGCCCTCGTCGTCGACGTTGAGCGAGCCGCGGCGCGAGGCGAGCGTGCCGTCGTCCACGACGGTGCACAACGGCGAAGCCACGTGCTCGCCCATGCGCCCGGAGAATGCCGAGGTGCCGCGGCGGTTGAAGTCGCCCTCGAGCCCATGGCCCACCGCCTCGTGCAGCAGCACCCCGGGCCAGCCGGGCCCGAGCACGACGGTCATGGTGCCGGCGGGAGCCGGCACGGACTCGAGGTTCACGGTCGCCTGGCGTACGGCTTCGCGCGCAAGCGCGAGCGGCCGCCCGCCGGTGACGAACTCGAGCAGCGAATGGCGGCCACCGGCCCCGGCATAGCCCTGTTCGCGGCGGCCGTTCTGCTCGACGATCACCGAGACATTCATGCGCAGCAGCGGGCGCACGTCGGCGGCGAGAGTGCCGTCGCTCGCAGCCACCAGCACGATCTCGTGCACGGCCGCGAGCGTCGCCACCACCTGCTTCACGCGCGGGTCCAGCGCACGTGCGTGGCGGTCGAGCTCGGCGAGCATCGCGACCTTGTCGGCGTCCGCGAGCGACGCGATCGGGTCGTCCGGCAGATACAGCCGGTGCGCCATGGTCGCCCGCCAGGCCTGCACGCGGCGATTGCCGCCGTCGCGCGCGATCGCGCGCGCGGCGCGTGCCGCTTCCGCCAGCGCGGCCGGCATCACTTCGTCCGAGTAGGCGAAGCCGGTGCGCTCGCCGGCCATCGCACGCACGCCGACGCCTTGCTCGATGCTGTGGCTGCCTTCCTTGACGATGCCGTCCTCGAGCGCCCAATGCTCCTCGCGCGCAAGCTGGAAATAGAGGTCGCCCGCATCCACCGCGGCCCCGAGCAGCGAGCCGAGCGCCTGCTCGAGGCGGCCCTCGTCAAGACCCGATGGCGCCAGGATGCGTTCGCGCGCGCGTGCCAGAGCGTCCATGGTCAGACCATCCGGCGGTGGTCGAGTGCGGGGAAGCTGCCCCGCACCGCGCGCTGGCCGTCGCGGTCGAGCGCGACCGTGACCACGCCGGTACCGCGCGGCTGGCGTGCCAGCACGCGGCCCCAGAAATCGGCGACCAGGCTGTCGCCGTAGGTCTCGCGGTCGTTGTCGTGAATACCGGTCTGGGCGGCGGCGATCACGAAGGAGAGGTTTTCGACGGCGCGTGCCCGCAGCAGGATTTCCCAGTGCGCGCGGCCGGTCGGGCCGGTGAATGCGGATGGCACGCTCAGGATTTCGGCTCCCTCGGAGACCAGCTTCCGGTACAGCTCGGGGAAGCGCAGATCGTAGCACACGCTCAACCCGAGCCGGCCCGCGGGCGTGTCCACCGTGACGGGCTTCGCACCCGCTACGGCATTCGCGGATTCGCGGTAGTTCTCGCGGCCGCCCGGCAGATCCACGTCAAACAGGTGGATCTTGTCGTAGCGCGCCACGCGACGGCCCGCCGCGTCGTAGACGATGCAGGCGTTTGCCGGGCGCGCGTCGCCAGGCACCGCAATCGGCTGCGTACCGGCCACGATCCACAGGCCGAGTTCGCACGCGGCCGCCGACATCGCGCGCTGCACCGGGCCGTCGCCGTCCGGCTCGACCATCGCGCGCCGCTCGGCCTCGCTGCCCATGAAGCAGAAGTTCTCCGGCAGCACCGCGAGGCAGGCGCCGCCGGCGCGTGCGCGCTCCAGCAGCCGGCGCGCGACCTCCAGATTCTGCGCGACGTCGGCGCGCGAGGACATCTGCACCGCGGCGACGATCGGTGCGCTCATCGCGGCTGCGGCGCGCCGCCCGGATCCGCGGTGCTCTCGGGAGCGCCAGATCCCGCCTGGCGGCTGTCCTTCACTTCGCGCGCGTCCACGCGCTTCACCAGCGGCTCGTCCCAGGTGCCCGTGATGCGGTAGTAGCCGCGCGTCGCGCCCTTGAGCGGCTCCTTGAAGATCTGCGAGAACAGGAGCAGCGCCGCACCCACCGCCGGCCCGCCCGCGAGCGCGCCCGCAACGCCGAGCGAGGCGCCCAGCTGGCCGGTGACGACCGCGGTCTGATCGTAGGTGCGGTGGCGCAGGCTGGTGCGTCCCGCGAGGCCGATCTCTGCGGCCGAGCCGCGCAGCGTCAGATTGTCGGTGTAGGCCTCGCCGTCGGTGAGCTGGAAGCTGCCGGTCATGGCGTCGAAGGCGAGCCCCTCGCCGGTCAGGTCGCCGAAGTCGAGCGCGAGCCGGCGCGGCAGGTGCGCGAGGCTCATCAGGCCGAACACGCGCCCGGCGCCGGGCTCGACCGAGGTCAGGCGGCCATCCTGCGCCGAGATCTCGAGACGTCCCGACAGGCGCTCGATCGCACGGGTCTCCGGCGGGCCGGGCCAGCTCAGGCTGGCCGATACGCGCCCCTGGCTGGCGGCGACCAGCGAGCCAAGTTGCATCGCGTTCATGAACCCGAGTACGTCGCTGCTGTCGGCCTCGAACTCGAGCCGGCATTGCGCGCCCTGCTCGCGCATCAGCCAGCTGCCGCGGCCCCTGGCCTCGAACGCGGCATGCTTCATCGTGAACTGGTTGAGCGTCATGCCGGCGGTGCCGCGCGCGAATTCCGCCTGCGTGTGGCCGAAGCTGCGCTTGTCGAAGCTGAAGTCGCGCACGTCCACGTGGATCGCCGGCAACTGGCGCGGATCGGGGTCCGCCTCCTCAGCCGCGCTCTCGAGGCGCGCGCCGAAGTGCAGCCGGTCGAGGTCGAGCACCATCGGCACCTCGCCGGGGAACGCGTGCGGAACGCTCAGGTGGCCGGCCACAGCGGCGCCGTCCACATCCACTTCCCAGGCGCGGTTGCCCGGCCGCAGGCGCCCGGACACGTCGGTAAAGGCGTAGCCGAGCACCTCGAGTTGCCGGATCGCGAGGTCGGCGCCGCCCAGCCATTCGTGCAATGGTCGCCCGCGCGGCTCTTCCCAGCGCAACTTCAGTGTCTCGGTGAGACTCGCCGAATCCAGGCGCCCCGCGAGCCACAGTCCCGGCGCGCGCGGCAGCGCGCCCGGCACTGCGGTGCCAAACGAGACGATACCGCGTTCGATCGGCGGGTCTTCGGCTCGGCGCCGCCACTGCAGCAGCGCATGCACGTCGCGCCCGAGCTGGCCCTGCACGCGCATGCCGGTATCGCCGTCGAATGCCGCCGTGATGGTGAGCGGCCGTGCGCTGTCGGCGTTCTTCGCGAACGGCGCCGGCAGCCCGGACGCGAGCCCGCGCAGGTCGCTGCTGAGCCTGAGCGTGCCGCGCGCGGGGCGTTCGCCGGAGGCCGCACGCTGCACGGTCAGGAAGCCGCGCCAGTCGGCCTTGCCGGTGAGGTTCGCGTTCACCGGCATGCGTGCGGCCGGCGCCAATAGCGCTCCCTGCAGCGTGCCCCGCGCATTCAGCCGCGTCTCGAGGTCGCCATTCGTCTGGCGCGCGGTCGTGACCGAGACCTGCAATGGCCCGCCGAACAGGCGGCCGCGCAGTGAGGATGCGTGCACTTCGCGGTTGCGGAACCACAGTTCGCCCTCGAGGCCTGCGGCCTCGATGACCGGCTGCCCGTGGCGCAGCGTCACGCCGGCGAGCCGGGTTACGACGGTGATGACGCGCCGGTCGAGGTCCTTGACCGGCAAGAACATCGTGATCTCGCCGGTCACCGGTCCGGAGCCGGCGAGTCCCGCGAAGCCCGCGCCCAGCCCGGGTGCGAGCGGGCTTCCCTGCAGCATGCGGATCGCGCGTCCGGCGTCGGCGCGACCGCTCGCGCGCACCGCGAGCATCGCGGCGCGCAGGTCGGCACTGTGCACCTCTGCCTGCGAGATGGCGATTCCGGCGAGGTTGCCGCGCGTCGCGACCGCCTGCAGCGCGGGGCCGTCGAAAGAGAACTCGGCGTCCACGCCCCGCAGTTCCGGCCAGCCCGGCGCAAAATACAGGTTGAGTCCCGCGACACGACCAGCCGTCTTCAGCCGGCCCTGGCCTTCACGGTAAGGAAAGCCCTTAGTCGGCCCGGTGATCGAGACCCGCGCCTCCGGGACCCGGCCTGCGCGGAATGCCGCGTCGAGCCATGCGACGGTCTTCGGCTTCAGGCGTCCAATCTGCAGGTAACGCCAGGTCTGGCGCAGGTCGAAGTCGCTCACGGTCGCTTGCAGGTCCATCAGCGGCAGCTGCCCGGGCCGTACCACCATGCGCAGCCTGCCCTCCGCGCGACCATGGCCGGTGTCGAGTTTGGCGCCGTCGGCCCAGAATCGCACGCCGTCGGCGAAGCGGCTCCACTCGACGCGCGCGTCCGCGCGCGGCACCTCGACCAGCGAGCGCCACTGCGGCGGCCACTTGATCAGCCCGTCGCGCGTCGTCACCTGCACGATGCCGCCGGCGCCCTGCCCCTCGATCGCGCCGTCGAGACCACTGATGCCGGCGGCGCGACCCAGCGGCTCGAAGCCGACATCCACGAAGCGCAGGCGTCCGGTGACTTCCGGCAGCCGCTTCGGGCCCGCGTCGGCGACGGTCAGGTTGACCCCGAACAGTTCGCCGCGCGGCGCCAGCGTCTCGAGCAGCTCGCGCGGCCTGCCAGGCGGCAGGGCCGGCGAGAAGGCGGCGAGGTTCTCGAGCTTGAGGTAGTCGGCGCGCAGGGTTGCAGCCGCGATCCTGCCGTCCTGGCGCGAGAGCCGCGCCTCCACGCTGGTCGGGCGCCAGGGCGAGCCGGGGCGCGACAGCTCGAGCCCGGCCGCCTGCACGGTCAGCACGTCGCCGTCCTGGCGCACGCGGATGTCTCCGGCGATGCGCGTGAACGGCTGCTCCGCGCCGGGCAGGCGCAGGTCCTCGAATACCGGGCGCGCACGCAGCGTCTCGAGCTTGCGACCACGGCCTCGCGCGCTCATCTCGACCGAGCCGAATCCCGCCGCGGGAACGAAGAAGCTGTCCGGCAGCAGCGCCGCCCATTGCTCGAGGTCGAGGTCGTAGGCGTCCAGGCCCGCAGTCCACTTGACCGTATCGAAATCCGCGAGGTCGCCTTTCGCATCGGCGCGGAAGTCGAGCGATGCGCCGAGATGCTCCGGCAGGTTCACCTGCCCGTTCACCGCTACGTCGTTCCCCTGCCGCACGATCTCGATGTCGGCGCCGGTCAGCTCGAAGTGGCCCTGCTTCGCGCGCAGGTCGAGCACATCAAGGGTCGCGTCGCGTACCGCGAAACGTCCGCGCGGCAGCCGCTCGAGCGTCATCGGCCGGCGCTCCGCGGGCACCTGGCGCCGCAGCGCGCCCTGGCCCACGAGCTGGACGGCGCCGTCGGTGTGGATCACGAAGTTGAGCCGCGGCCGCACCAGCAGCACGCGCCCGAGTTCGAGGCGGCGGTACCAGGCCGAGCGGAACACCGACAGGCTGACGCGCCCCGATTCGGCGGAAAGCAGCGGCGCGTCGCCGCCGGCCGGCAGCAGGCGCGCGCCGCGGAACGCGATCTCCGGCCCGTAGCGCCCGATGCGCGCGTACACCGACTCGAACTCGAGCGTGAGTCCGGTCTCTTCGCGCACCCGGTCGATGATGCGCTGCTGGTAGCCGGGCAGCAGGTTGATCGCGAGCCGGAACGCGCCGATGCCGATCGCGAGCAGCAGCGCCCCCGCCGCAATGATCGCCGCGGACCAGCGCAGCAGCCTCTTGACCCATTTCGCGACGCGTCTCATCTCGTGCTTTCCCGTCGCAGCTTGGACCCGCCGTGCGGCATGCGCGTTCCGGCCCTCACGCGGGCCGCTGCCAACGCCGCACGCGTAGCCGGTCGAGCAGCGCCGCGGTCTCGTAGAGCGGCAGTCCCATCACGCCCGAATGGCTGCCCTCGATCCGCAGGACGAACACCGCGCCCAGCCCCTGGATCGCATAGGCCCCGGCCTTGCCCGCGGGCTCGCCGGTCGCCCAGTAGCACCGCGATTCCTCGTTGCCGATCGCGCGAAAGCTCACGCGGCTCGCGCTGAACCCCGTGCTCAGCGTTCCCGCATGGTGCACCACCAGGGCCGTCATTACCTCGTGCGTGCGTCCCGAAAGCGCCGCCAGGATGGCGACGCATTCCTCCTCGTCGCCAGGCTTGCCGTACACCTGCCCGCCGAGCACGACCGCCGTGTCTGCGGCCAGCACCGGCCGGCGGTCGCGCGCAGGGAGCGTGCGCACCACGGCCTCCGCTTTCTGGCGCGCCAGGCGCGCGACGTAGTCGCCGGGTGCCTCGCCCGCGCGCTGGCTCTCGTCAAGGTCCGCTGCCAGCACCTCGTGCCGGACGCCGATCTGGGCCAGCAACTGGCTCCTGCGCCGCGAGGCCGAAGCGAGGATGATGGTGTCGTAAGTCATTGAGCGGCCAAGGATAGCCGGTCAGCGCCTCAGGCGCGATGGTAGGGATGACCCGCCAGCAGGCTGTGCGCGCGGTAGAGCTGTTCGGCCACCATGATGCGCACCAGCCCGTGGGGCCAGGTCAGCGGGGACAGCGACCAGGACAGTTCGGCCCTTGCCGAAAGTTCCGGATCGAGTCCGTCCGGTCCTCCGACCAGGAATGCGAGGTCACGGCCGCCCGCCAGCCGCGCCGCGAGCCAACGCGCCAGTTCGGGCGTGGTCATCGCGCGGCCCGCGACTTCGAGTGCGACCAGGTAGTCGCGCGGCTGGCAGGCCGCGCGCATGCGCTGGCGCTGCTTCGCGAGCGGGACCTCGACGAGTTCGAAGCGAATCCCGCCGCCGAAGCGCTGCGCGTATTCGGCGACGCCCTCGTCGACCCAGCGCGGCATGCGGGTGCCGGCTGCGATCAGGCGGACGCGCATGGTGAATCGTCAGGCCAGGCTCGGCCTGCGCTCTGCGGGCCGCAGGTCCCACAGCTTCTCGAGGCCGTAGAACTCGCGGATGCGCGGCAGCATCACGTGCACGATCAGGTCCTGCAGGTCCACCAGCACCCACTCGCCCTCGCGCTCGCCCTCGATGCCGTAGGGCCGGTGGCCGGCCTGGCGGCAGCGCTCGACGAGGCGGTCGGCGATCGACTTGACGTGGCGGTCCGAGGTCCCGGTCGCGACGATCATCGTGTCGGCGACGTCCGTCAGCTTGCGGATGTCGAGGACCTTCACGTTGACGGCTTTCATGTCCTCGAGTGCGACGATCGCGATGTCGGTCAAGTCGCCAGGTGCCTTCCTGGTCTTCTGCTTGCGGGCGGTGCGGCGTTTTCCCTTCGCTCTCGTGGCGCTCATTCCTTCCGTTCGCCTGGCCGGGCGTAGCTGCCCCTGGCGAGGATGATCCTACGCGCGGCTTCGGGCATCAAGTAGCGCGGATCGCCGCCGGCCGCGACGATCGCCCGCACCGCATTCGACGAGGCGATCAGCTGGGTGCCCTCGTTGACGAGTACGCGCCCGGCCGGGGATTGAGACAACAGCGCCGGGTCGTCGCAGCCGTGCCGGCGCAGCAGCTCCGCCGGCAGGCCCGATACGGGCGGGGCCGTTCCCGGCCGCACGGCCACCACGATGTGCGCGAGCCCGATCAGCTCGTCGGCCCGGTGCCAGCCGCCGAGCCCGCAGAACGCGTCCATGCCCATGATCAGCACCAGCGGCTGCGCGCCGCGCTCGGCGCGCAGTTCCTCGAGCGTCAGTACGGTGTACGAGGGTCCCTGGCGACGCAATTCGCGGTCGTCCACGGCGAACAGCGGATTGCCTTCGATCGCAGCCGCGACCGTCGCGACGCGCGTGGCGCCGTCCGCGAGCGGCGCGGCGCGGTGCGGCGGCAGGCCTGCCGGCACGAAGGCGACCGACTCCAGGCCGAGCAGGCCGCAGAGTTCGTACGCGGTGCGCAGGTGTCCGTAGTGGATCGGGTCGAACATCCCGCCGAAGATCCCGAACGGCCGCATCGCCGTTCAGGCGGAGGGCAAGAGCGGCCGCGCCGCCCCGGCGAGCGCCGCGGTGAGCCCGGTCAGCGACATCCAAGGGTCGCCGCGGGCGAAACCCTTGATCTCGCGGTCCACGCGCGCGGCTGCGCGGAAGTACGGGCCGAGGGCGACGCCCCGGGTGCGCGCGACGGCGCGGCGCAACAGTTCCGCGCGCTTCTCGGCCTGGCGGCCGTAGCCCGCGGCCGCATCCGGGTTGCGCCGCGCCTCGGCCAGCGCGCGCAGTTCGCGGCACAGCGCCCACAGTACGAGCGGTGGTTCGGCGCCCTCAGCACGCAGCCCGTCGAGGATGCGCAGGCTGCGCGCCGCATCGCCCTCGAGTGTCGCCTCGCCGAGCTGGAACACGTCGTAGCGCGCGCTGTTCGCGACCGCGGCCTGCACGTCCTGCGCCGCCAGCGTGCCGCCCGCATGCAGCAGCGCGAGCTTCTCGATTTCCTGGTGCGCCGCCAGCAGGTTGCCCTCGACGCGCTCGGCGAGGAGCCCGGCGGCATCCGGCTCGAGCGCGAGCCCGTGGCGCGCAGCGCGCGCAGTAATCCACTGCGGCAGCTGCGCGATCGCGACCGGCCAGGACTGCGCCACGACGCCGTGCTTCTCGAACGCCTTGAACCAGGCCGTCGCATGGACCTCGCGCTCGATGCGGTCGCTCGTGACGAGCAGAATCGTGTCCGGCGGCGGCTCGGCGGCGAGACGCGCGAGCAGTTCGCCGCCCTCCTTGCCCGGGCGCGGCGCCGCCATGCGCAGCTCGATGACGCGCCGCTCTGCGAACAGCGACAGCGACTGGCAGGCGGAATGCAGCGCCGACCACTCGAACCAGCGATCCATGTAGAACACTTCGCGGCCGGCGTAGCCGTCGCGGCGCGCGCGTGCGCGAACCGCGTCCGCTGCCTCGCCGGTCAGCAGCGTTTCGTCGCCCGCAATCAGCCAGGCGGGAGCGAGGCCCTGCTCGAGCGTGCGTGCGACTTCTTCGGTGCGGATGCGCATGGGCGGGCCTGGTTCCGGGGCCATGATACGATGGCCGCCATCCCCCATGGTGACACGCATCCTGTTGCTCGCCGCCGGCCTCGCCCTCGCGCCGGCTGCTCAGTCCGCCGAACAGGCGCTGGTGCAGCTCGCGCTGCACGGCGGCTACCGCGGCGGCGGCGGATTCGAGGACCTGGCCACGAACGAGGAACGCGATCTCGAGGACGCAGCCAGCATGGCGATCGCCTTCGAACTGCGGTTCCGCAGGGGCGACGACCGTTACTACCAGCTGTGGTACTCGCGCCAGGATTCGTCGGTGGACGACGGCACGATGATTCGCGCGGTGGACGTCGAATACCTGCACCTCGGCGGCACCATCCCGATCGGCGAACAGGAACGCGTGCAGCCCTATTTCGCAGCCGGCCTCGGCGCGACGCGCTTCTCGGCATCCGCGGCCGGCACCAGCGACCAGACGCGGTTCTCGGGCTCGATCGCGATCGGCGTGGCGGTGCCCATCGGTCTGCATGCGGCGCTGCGGCTCGAAGCGCGCGGCTACCTGACGGCCATGGATACCGACAGTGCGATCTTCTGCCGTTCCGACGACGGCAGCGCGTTCTGCCGCATCACCGCGAGCGGCTCGACCCTGTTCCAGGCCGAGGCGCTCGCAGGGTTCGCAGTCAGGTTCTAGGGGAGCTGCGCGCCGGCCTGCAGCCAGGCAACCAGGAGCCGGATCTGCGCGTCATCGAGGCGCGCGCCGAATGCCGGCATCTGTCCGTTCCTGCCGTTGGCGATCGAGGCCGTCACGTCAACCCTGCTGCCGCCGTAGGTCCAGGCGGTGTCGTTGAGCGCGGGCGCACCGAGGATCGGGTTGCCGGTGCCGTCCGGGCCGTGGCAGGCCAGGCAGAACTGCTGGAACCGTGCCGCGCCCGCGGCGACCGCAGGATCGGCGCCCTGGCCACGCGACAGCGCGAGCACGTAGTCGGCGACTTCAGCCACGCCCGCCTCGCCGAGCACAGCCTGCCAGGGCGGCATGGCGCCCTGCCGCCCGGATCGGATCGTCGCGTCGAGTTGCGATTCCCCCGCGCCCCATTGCCAGGCGGCGTCGGTCAGGTCGGGGAATCGGCGCGCCTGTCCGCCGGCGTCCTTGCCGTGGCAGGAACTGCAGTGGTTGTTGAACACGCGCCAGGCCGAGCGCATCGCGACCGCATCGCCGGCAAGCTCCGCGAGCGGCCGCGCGATGATGCCCTGGCGCGCCGCGCCGAACTCGTCCGCGTAGTCCGCGAACCGCTGCCCGATATGCGAGCCCTGCGACCACTTGAGGGCGCCCTCGTAGGTGCCGAGTCCCGGATAGAGCATCACGTAGACCACGGACACGGTCAGCAGCGCCAGCATGAACCAGAACCACCAGATGGGCGGGGGCTTCTGGCCCTCGCGCAGCGTCTCGTCCCAGACCTGAGCTGCGTTGTCATCGCCGCCGCCGCGGCGGTAGACGTCGATGATGAACCACACGAGCGCCGCGAAGGTCGTGACCGAGATCGCGACGATCCAGCCGCCCCAGAACTGCGAAGGCAGGTCAGCCACGGCCTTCCTCGTCCTCGAGCGGGATGCGCGAGGCCGCGTCGAAGTACCCGCGCGTGCCCTTGAGCGACAGCCACACGAACAGCGCGATCATGAAGGCCGTCACCAGCATGTCGCCGACGAACAGGAACCAGGTCATGGCTGCGGCGCTCCCTGCATGTTGCGGCCGAGGGACTGCAGGTAGGCGATGACCGCATCCTGCTCGGTCCTGCCCTCGAGCACGGCGGGCGCCGCGGCAATCTCCTGCTGCGAATACGGGTGGCCAAGCTTCGCGAGCGCGCGCATGCGCGCCTGGATCGTTGCGCCGCGGTCAGCCTGGCGCTTCGCGAGCCAGGGATAGGCCGGCATGATGGAGGCCGGCACCACCGCGCGCGGGTCATCGAAGTGCAGGCGATGCCACTCGTCGCTATAGCGCCCGCCGACCCGCGCCAGGTCAGGACCGGTGCGCTTCGAGCCCCAGAGGAACGGGCGGTCGTAGGCGAACTCGCCCGCGCGCGAGTACGGGCCGTAGCGCTTCACCTCGGCGAGCAACGGGCGCACCTGCTGCGTGTGGCAGGTGCCGCAGGATTCGCGGATATAGATGTCGCGGCCCTCGAGTTCGAGCGGCGCGTAGGGCTCGAGGCCGGGCGCGGCATGCGCGTGCGAATCGCCGGTCACGATCGGCAGCAGCTGCGCCATGCCGCCGATCGACGACACCAGCAGGATGCCGAAGATCAGCAGTCCCGCGTTGCGCTCGAGCCGATGGTGCAGCGACACCCAGTTCACGTGCGCGCTCCCGCGGTGGGAGGCAGGGCGACGACCGTGCGTCTGCCGGCGAAGGTCCTGGCGAGGTTGACCGCCATCAACGCGGCGCCGACGAAGAAGGTCAGCCCGGCGACCAAGCGCAGCAGGTAATACGGGTGCATCGCCGCCATCACGTCGTTGAAGCTGAAGCGAACCTCGCCGAGCTCGTCCAGCGACAGCCACAGCACGCCCTGCGACACGCCCGCGCCCCACATCGCGAGCACGTAGAGCAGGGTGCCCGCGAGCGCGAGCCAGAAGTGGACGTTGGCGAGCCGCGTGCTGTAGAGCGGCGCACCCGCGAGGCGCGGCACCAGGAAGTAGAAGGTACCGAAGGTGATCAGCGCGTTCCATCCGAGCGCCCCCGAGTGCACGTGGCCGATGGTCCACTCGGTGAAGTGGCTGAACACGTTGACGCTCTTGATCGCCAGCATCGGGCCCTCGAAGGTGGCGAGGCCGTAGAACGCGAGCGAGAGCACGATGAATTTGAGCGCGGGGTCGGTCCTGAGCTTCTTCGCCGCGCCCGCGACGGTCATGATGCCGTTGACCATGGTCGCCCAGGACGGCGCCAGCAGGATCAGGCTCATGACCATGCCGAGCGACTGCACCCACTCGGGAATCGCGTGGTAGTGCAGGTGGTGAGGTCCGGCCCAGATGTAGGTGTAGACGAAGGCCCAGAACGCGACAATCGACAGCCGGTAGCTCCAGATCGGCTGCTCGGCGTGCTTCGGCAGGAAGTAGTAGAGCATGCCGAGGAAGCCGCCGGTCAGCAGGAAGCCGACCGCGTTGTGGCCGTACCACCACTGCACGACCGCGTCCTGCGCGCCGGCGAACAGCGAGTACGACTTGCCGAGCGTCGCCGGCATCGCGAGGCTGTTCACGACGTGCAGCATCGCGATCACGATGATCAGCGCGCCGTAGAACCAGTTCGAGATGTAGATCGACTCGACCTTGCGGCGCGCGATCGTGCCGAAGAACACGACCGCATAGGCGACCCAGGCCAACGTGATCGCGATGTCGAACGGCCACTCGAGCTCGGCGTACTCCTTGGCCGAGGTCCAGCCGGCGAGGATCGAGGCCGCACCCAGCACAATCGCCGCCTGCCAGGCGACGAACAGCGCCCAGGCGAGGCCGGGCGCGAACAGGCGCACGTGCGAGGTGCGCTGCACGCTGTACAATGAGGTCGCGATCAGCGCCGAGACGCCGAAGCCGAAAGCCACCAGGTTGGTGTGTGCGGTGCGCATGCGCCCGAATGAGAGCCCGGGCAGGCCAAAGTCGAGCGCCGGCCACACCAGTTCCGCCGCCACCCAGACCCCGGCTGCCATGCCGGCGAGCGCCCACACGACGGCGGCGTACAGGAACGCCGTGACGACGCGGTCTTCGTAGGGCGCCGCGCTCACGTGCCGATCAGCGGGCCGATGCCGCTGCCCCAGAGGGCGACCGTGATGCCAAGCAGGCTGACGAAGGCGACCAGCAGGTAGGCGATCAGCGCCGAGGCCATCAGCATGCCGCGGTTCGGCCCGGTGCCGAGCACCACCGGCAGGCCGCGGTACAGCAGGTACAGGCACCAGATCAGCACCGGCACCAGCACCAGCACGTTGATGAAGGCGTGCGGGTAGAGGTGCACGATGCCGCCGACCGCGAGCGGCGCACCCACGATCGCCATCAGCGCCATGCTGCGCCCGAGCGACTGGCTGGCGTCGTAGGTCACCGCCATCCAGCGCGCGACCACGGCGCCCGATACGAATCCGAACAGCAACGCCGCGTAGTAGGCGGCGCAGATCGCGAGCACGGTCGAATGGTCGAGGAACACGGGCTCGACGCCCAGGCGCCAGCCGAACTGCGTGGTGCCGACGTAGGCCGAGAGCGGCGGCAGCAGCCCGATCCACAATGCAAAGCGGAAGAATACACGCGAGGCGGGCGGGGACTCGTCGGCGACCGCCTGGAAGGCCTTGCCAGGCGTGAACAGAATGTTGCCGAGCGACAGTAGTGAGAAGCGGGCCGGCATGGCTGCAATGAGGCCGGAGTGTACAGCGCCGCGCCAGCCGGTCAGCTATACGCACTTTCCCGGATTGCGGCCCCGATCGCGTCCGGCTCCGGCGGCGGCTAACATCGGCGCATGAATAACCGCCGCGGACTCTACCCGCCCGTCGAGCCGAATCGGCACGGCCATTTGACGACCGGCGACGGGCACGAGATCTACTGGGAGGAATGCGGGAATCCGGCCGGCAAGCCGGCCGTGTTCCTGCACGGCGGCCCCGGTGCGGGCTGCGACACGCGCGCGCGCCGCTTCTTCGACCCGGCCCGCTACCGCATCGTGCTGTTTGACCAGCGCGGCTGCGGGCGCAGTCGTCCGCACGCGAGCCTCGAGAACAACACGACCTGGCACCTCGTCGCCGACATCGAGCGGCTGCGCGGGATGCTCGGCATCGAACGCTGGCAGGTGTTCGGCGGCTCCTGGGGCTCGACGCTCGCCCTTGCCTACGCCGAGCAGCAACCGGAGAGCGTGACCGAGCTTGTGCTGCGCGGCATCTTCCTGCTGCGCAAGTCCGAGCTCGACTGGTTCTACGAGGAGGGCCTGGGCGCGAGCAAGCTGTATCCGGATTTCTGGGAGGACTTCGTCGCCCCGATCCCGCCTGCCGAACGCGGCGACATGATGCGCGCGTATTACCGGCGCCTCACCGGCACCGAACGCGCCGCCGCCGTCGCCGCGGCGCGGGCCTGGGCAATCTGGGAGGGCTCGACCAGCTTCCTGCTGCTGGACGAGGACAACGTGCGCAAGTGGGGCGAGGACGAGTTCGCGCTCGCCGTCGCGCGCATCGAATGCCATTACTTCATCAACGGCGGGTTCCTGAAGACGGAGTCGCAGCTGCTGGACGGCATCGACCGCATCCGCCACATCCCGTCCGTCATCGTGCAGGGGCGCCACGACGTGGTCTGCCCGATGTTCACCGCCTGGGACCTGCATCGCGTCTGGCCGCAGGCGGAGTTGCGCGTGGTGCCCGATGCGGGGCATTCGGCCTTCGAGCCCGGGATCACCGACGAGCTGGTGCGCGCGACCGACCGCTTCGCCTGATCAGCATTCCGGGACGTTGACGGCGAGGCCTCCTTGCGAGGTCTCCTTGTAGATCGACTTCATGTCGTAGCCGGTCTGGCGCATGGTCGCGATCACCTGGTCGAGCGAGACCTTGTGCGTGCCGTCGCCGCGCAGCGCCAGCCGCGCCGCATTGATCGCCTTCACCGCGCCCATCGCGTTCCTCTCGATGCAGGGGATCTGCACCAGCCCCGCTACGGGATCGCAGGTCAGGCCAAGGTTGTGCTCCATGCCGATCTCGGCCGCGTTCTCGACCTGGCCCACCGAGCCGCCGAGCGCGGCTGCGAGCCCGCCGGCCGCCATCGAGCAGGCGACGCCGACCTCGCCCTGGCAACCCATCTCGGCGCCGGAGATCGAGGCATTCTTCTTGTACAGGAGCCCGATCGCGCCCGCGGCCAGCAGGAAGCCGCGCACGCCCGCCGGGTCCGCGCCGCGGCAGAGCCTCGCATAGTAATGAAGGACGGCGGGCACGATGCCGGCCGCGCCGTTCGTGGGTGCGGTCACGACCTGCCCGCCCGCGGCATTCTCCTCGTTGACCGCGAGCGCCCAGGCATTGACCCATTCCATCGGGTCGGCACGGCCGGCGGGCGCATCCGCCTCGAGCGCGCGCTTGAGCGCAGGCGCGCGCCGCGGCACTTTGAGCACGCCCGGCAGCGTGCCCTCGGCTTCGAATCCGCGCCGCACGCAGGCCTGCATCACGTTCCAGATACGGTCGAGCCTGGCCTCGACTTCGGCGGCCGGCCGCGCCGCGAGCTCGTTCTTCATCATCAACTGGTCGATCGCAAGACCGGAATCGCGGCAGCGCGCGAGCAGTTCCGCCGCGTCCTCGAACGGCAGCGGCAGCGCGGGGCCGGGATCGCCGCCTGCCGTCGCGGATTCGCCCGCGCGCTGCACCGCGCCGCCGCCGATCGAATACGACTCCTCGGCGTGCAGCACCGCACCCGTCGCGTCGCGCGCGGTGAAGCGCATGCCGTTGCTGTGCCCGGGCAGCATCTGGTCGCGGTGGAACAGCAGGTTCATCGGCTCATCGAACGCGATCTCGCGCCGCCCGAGCAGGCGCAGCCGATGCGTGGCGCGGATGCGTGCGAGCGTCGGCTCCATCACCGCCGGGTCGAAGCCCGAGGGGTCGTGGCCCTCGAGGCCGAGCAGCACCGCGCGATCAGTACAGTGCCCGAGGCCGGTGAGCGCGAGCGAACCGTACAGCTGGGCGAACACCTCGGTGGTGGCCTCGAGATCGCCCTTCGCCTCCAGCGCCAGCACGAACATGCGTGCGGCCAGCATCGGCCCCATGGTATGGGAGGACGACGGGCCGACGCCGATCTTGAACACCTCGAAGACGGAGCGGTTCATAGCGCACTCAGTCGCCCGAGCATCAAGGCCGCGATCTCCTCCGCGAGCGCGGCGCGCAGCGATTGCTCCTCGTGCTCCTTCGCGAGCACCGTGGTCTCGTCGAAGCTGTAGTCGCGCGTGAGCCGCAGCTGCTGGCGCGCGAGCAGCTCCTGTCCCGCCGCGGTCACCGAATACTCGGCCGCATAATAGACCTCGTACTCGCCCGGCCTGTTGCCGGTGGCGACCGACAGCAGCTCGCGGCCGGTCAGGTCGACGTGCACGCGGATGACCGCGGTCGCCGAGGCGGGATCCGCGGCGAGTTGCGCGCCCGCCGCCTCGAGGCGCGCAACCAGCGCCGCATGCAACGGGCTGTAGCGGTCGGCCGAGTCCAGGTAGGGCCGCGTCATCGCGGCGGGCAGCGGCGCGGCGCTCTGCAGGTGGAATCCGCATCCGGCGGTGAGCGCGAGCGCGGCGGTGGCGAGGAGGCGGCGCATCACACCACCACGTTCACCAGCTTGCCGGGGACGTAGATCAGCTTGCGCACCGGCTGGCCGGCGACGAACTTGGCGACGCCGGGATCGGCGAGCGCGGCGTCGCGCGCAGTCGCCTCGTCCGCGCCCGCCGGCACCGGTACGCGCGCGCGCAGCTTGCCGTTCACCTGCACGACAATCTCGACCGTCGCCTGCTCGAGCGCGGCGCGATCCACCTGCGGCCAGCGCTCGTCGCCGATCATCGTCGCGTGCCCCAGCGCCCGCCACAGCGCATGCGCCGCGTGCGGCACCACGGGCGACAGCATCAGGACCACGAGTTCGAGCGCCTCCTGCATCACGGCGCGACCCTGCGCCGAGGCGTCCTCGAATCGCACGATCGCATTCAGCAGCTCCATGACCGCCGCGATCGCGGTGTTGAACGTGCGCCGCCGACCGATGTCGTCGCCGACCTTGGCGAGCGTCTGGTGCAGCTGCCGGCGCAGCGCGCGCTGGGAGGCGTCGAGCGCGGCAGGCTCTACCCTCCCGGCCGGCCCGCCCCGCACGTGGGCATGCGCGGTCTTCCACAACCGCTTCATGAAGCGGAACGCGCCTTCGACGCCTTCATCCGACCATTCGAGCGTGTGCTCAGGCGGCGCCGCGAACATCATGAAAAGGCGCGCGGTGTCGGCGCCAAATCGGTCCACGAGCTCCTGCGGGTCCACGCCGTTCCGGCGCGATTTGGACATCGTGCCGGTGCCGCCGAACTCCACCGGCTGGCCGTCCGCCTTAAGTCGGCCGTCTGCCACTTCCGACGGGTGGTAATAGACGATGCGCCCGGTGGCGGGCTTCCGGAACCAGATTTCGTTCAGCACCATGCCCTGCGTCAGCAGGCGCAGGAACGGTTCGTCGAGCCTGGTCAACCCGCAGTCGCGCATCACGCGCGTCCAGAAGCGCGAGTAGAGCAGGTGCAGGATCGCGTGTTCGATGCCGCCGATGTACTGGTCCACCGGCATCCAGTAGGCGGCGCACTCGTCCACCATCGCGCGCTGGTTGCGGGCAGAGGCGAAACGGAAGAAATACCAGGACGAATCCACGAAGGTGTCCATCGTGTCCGTCTCACGCCGCGCGGCGGCGCCGCACTTCGGGCAGCGGCACTCGACGAAGGCCTTGCACCTGGCGAGCGGGTTGCCGGAGCCGTCGGGCACCAGGTCCTCGGGCAGGCGAACCGGCAGGTCCGCGTCCGGTACCGGCACGTCGCCGCAGGCCCCACAGTGCACGATCGGGATCGGGCAGCCCCAGTAGCGCTGGCGCGAGATGCCCCAGTCGCGCAGCCGCCAGACCACCTGCTTGCGGCCCAGACCCTTCGTCTCGAGGTCGCGCGCGATCGCATCCACGGCGGCGGCATGGTCGAGCCCGTCGTAGCGGCCCGAGTTCACGCAGCGGCCGTGCTCCGAATACCAGGCCTGCCAGGCATCGGTCGAGTAGGGGCGCCCGTCCACGTCGATCACGGGCACGATCGGCAGGCCGTACTTTCGCGCGAACGCGAAGTCGCGCTCGTCGTGGCCCGGCACGCCCATCACCGCGCCTTCACCGTAGCCCATCAGCACGTAATTGCCGATCCACACCGGGATGGCTGCGCCGGTCAGCGGATGCGTGACGGAGAGCCTGGTCGCGATGCCCTTCTTCTCCAGGGTCGCAAGGTCGGCTTCCATGACATGGCTCTTGCGGCATTCGTCCGCGAAGGCGCGGACCATGGCATCGTCCCGCGCCGCGAGCTTCGCGAGCGGATGCTCGGCGGCGACCGCGACGAAGGTCGTGCCCATGATGGTGTCGGCCCGAGTCGTGAATACCTTCAACTCGCCCGCGCGCCCCGAGATGCGGTACTGGAAAGCGACGTTGACGCCTTCGCTCCTGCCGATCCAGTTGGCCTGCATCGTGCGCACCCGCTCCGGCCACTCGTCGAGGCGCTCGAGCGCGGCAAGCAGCTCCTCCGCGTACTGCGTGATGCGCAGGTAATACATCGGGATCTGGCGCCGCTCGATGAGCGCGCCGGTGCGCCAGCCGCGCCCGTCGATCACCTGCTCGTTCGCCAGCACGGTCTGGTCCACCGGATCCCAGTTGACGGTGCCGGTCGTCTTGTACGCGATGCCGCGCTCGAGCATGCGCAGGAACAGCCACTGGTTCCACCGGTAGTAATCCGCGTCGCAGGTCGCGAGCTCGCGGCTCCAGTCGATGCCGAAGCCGAGCGCCTGCAGCTGTCCCTTCATGTGTGCGATGTTTTCGCGCGTCCACTGCGCGGGCGCCACGCCGTTCTCGATCGCCGCATTCTCGGCCGGCAACCCGAACGCGTCCCAGCCCATCGGTTGCAGGACGTTGAAGCCCTGCATGCGCATGTAGCGCGAGATCACGTCACCGATCGTGTAGTTGCGGACGTGCCCCATGTGCAGCTTTCCGCTCGGGTACGGAAACATGCACAGGCAGTAATACTTCGGCTTCGATGGGTCCTCGCGGACGACGAAGGCACCGGCCGCG
>JBQTKI010000069.1:0-2602 GCA_052386275.1 Gammaproteobacteria bacterium | reverse complement strand
CCGTGCTCGCGGGTCTCCATGAAATACTTGTAGCTGTGATGAAGCGCAAGACCCTGAAGCTGGCGCTTGCGCTCCTCGGGCAGCGCCTCGTAGGCGCCGCAGCAGTCCGCGATGAGCGTGTCGCTGCCCTCCGGAGGCACCTCCACGGCGTACAGCATCGTGCACTTCACGGGCTCCTGCATGTACGAGTAATCCGTGTGCCAGCCGATCCCGTCGTTGTGCGCGCCGATCGGCCGGCCCTGGGCGTCCGTGCGGTTCGAGAGGATGAAGATCTTCGGATAGCCCGGCAGCGTGTACTGCTTCAGGGTATGGTCTTCCAGCTCGCCGAAGTGCCCGAGGAAGCGCATCAGGTCGTCGGGCTTCATGATCTGGTCGCGCACGAGCAGCACGCCGTGCAGGTCGAAGACGCGCACCACTTCCCGGATCGTCGCCGAGTCGGCCGTGGCCAGGTTGACGCCCTGCACGTCCGCGCCGAATCCTGGCTTCAGTTCCCGGGTTCTGAAGCTGCTTGCCTGGTTCATGGGCCCTTCAAGCTAGCAGCGCGCCGCCCCGCAGTCTTGCTCTGATGCGCCCGCCGGCTTGAACCCGCCATGACGCCGTTCTCAAGGCCTGCCGGTGTCGTCCTGGCTTGCACGGTCGGCAATGCCGTGAGCATCACGCCGATGGTGTACACGGTCTTCGGCCTGTTCCTGATCCCGATCTCCACCGAATTCGGCTGGCCCCGGTCGGCGGTCTCCTTCGCGCTCCTGCTGCTGGCCGTGATCGGGGCGATCAGTTACCCGGTCGTCGGCAGACTGATCGACCGCTTTGGCGGTCGCAGGGTCATCCTGGCCGGGAACGTCGCGTTCGCGGCCGCGGTCGCCGCGGTCTCACTGATCGGCGCGAGCCATCTTCAGTTCTACGCCGCCTACGTGCTGGTGGGAGCCGCCGGCGCGATTCCGAGCAGCGTGACCTTCACCAAGGTCATCGCCGGCTGGTTCGACCGCAACCGCGGATTCTTCCTCGGCGTCGTTGGCGGCGTCGGCAACGGCGTCGGCGCCGCGCTGTCGCCGATCTTCGTCAATCTGCTGCTGCTCCACTACGGCTGGCGCGGCGGATACATCGGCGCGGCGCTCCTGATCCTGCTGATCGGGTTTCCGGTGCTGTACCTGCTGCTGCACGACCCGCCGCGCGCCCCGCGCGCGGCCGCCGGCGAGTCCCTGCGGAGCGAGGGCATGACGCTCGCGCAGGCGCTGGCGACCCCCACGTACTGGATCATCCTGGCGGCCGTCGCGCTCGGCGCCGGCTGCATGACCGCCGTTTTCGCGCACGTGGTGCCGATCCTGCTGGACCGTGGTTTCGACGCCGACCGCGCCACGGCCGTGCTGGCCACGTTCGCGCTGGTGACCGCCGGATGGCAGGTCGGCATGGGATTCCTGCTGGACCGGTTTCCGCGGCCCTGGATTGCGGCTCCCTTCTACCTCGCGGCGCTCGCGGGCCTCGTCCTGTTCGAAACCACCTCGAGCTACCCGCTGCTGTTGCTCGCGGCGGTGCTGATGGGGCTCGACCTCGGCACGGAATACGGCGTCCTGCCCTATTTCCTGTCGCGCTATTTCGGGGTGCGGCACTACGGCGCGATCTCGGGCGTCGCCTACGGCGTCATCGTGTTGACCCAGGGCATCACGCCGTTCCTGATGGACCTGAGCTTCGACCTGCGCGGCTCCTACGGCGCCGCGATCGTCGCGATCTGCGCCGGGCTCCTGATCGGCGCCCTGCTGATCCTCAGGCTGCCGCGGTTCGACGTCGTGGCGCCGGGCGGCCTCCCTCAGAAGGAATAGCGCGCGGACAGGATCAGTTCGCGCGGCGGAATGTATTCCTCGCTCGTCTGCAGCACGCCGAACGGATTGCTGAAGCGGGCATTCACGCCGTCCTCATCCAGCAGGTTGTTGGCGCTCAGCGAGAAATCGAACCTGCTGTTCGCCGGCCTGAAGTTGAAGAACAGGTTGACGATGTCGTAGTCCGGTACGGTGTCCACCAGAGGATTGTTGAACACGCGGTACTGGTACTCTCCCCGGTAGATCCACTCCAGGCGCGAATCGAGCGCCGCGCCGCCCGCCAGCTTGCGGGTGTTGGTGAGGCCGATGCGGGCCGCGAGGTCCACCAGCTTCGGCGGCGTGTTGCCCCTGAGATTGGTGGTCTGCGCGAGATTCATGCGCAAGGCGAACCCGGGACCGGTGAACAGCCCGACGCCGGGCGCCAGCCCCTCGCGAAAATCCACCACGTCCAGCGTGAAAAAATCGCCCTTGAACTCGCCGTCCATCCAGGTGAGGTGTCCGTCCAGGCGCCACTCGTCGCTGAACAGCCAGCTGAACTCCGTTTCGATTCCGTACACGTCGGTTTCGGGGATATTCCCCGTGCCGCCCGCGAAAGGCACCGGATCCTCCTGCATGAACTGCAGGTTTTCGTACTCGTAGAAGAATCCGACCACGTTGAACCGGGCGCGTCCGTCGGCGAACTGGTTCTTCGAGCCGATCTCGAAGGATGTGACCTCCTCGGGCAGGTACACCACCGGCACCTGGATCGCGCCGTTCAGGGCGCCCGGGTTGGTGCCGCCGTTCTTCCA
>JBQTKI010000068.1:0-3796 GCA_052386275.1 Gammaproteobacteria bacterium | reverse complement strand
GGCGTCAACCCCTTCACGGGCGAGAAGATGATGATCAAGGCCAAGCCGGCCTCCAAGAAGGTGCGTATCCGCGCCCTCAAGAACCTCAACGAGATGGTGGCCTGAAGCCCGCCGTCGACTGATCCGTTCAGGGAATAGACGGGGCGGCCTGGCCGCCCCGTTTGTTTTCACCCTGCGGGGAGCCGGGCCGCGAGCCAGGCGCCCACTCCCTTGCGCATCTCGCTCAGCCGGCCGTGAAAGAAATGCTCCGCGCCCGCGAGGATCCGCACCTCGGGCGGCGGCGACAGGGCGCGGGTCCAGGCCAGCACCGACTCGTGGTTCACGATTTCGTCGCGGTCGCCCTGCACCACGAGCCAGGGACAGCCCGGTGCGGCCTGGCGCGTGAAGTCGAAGCGCTGCACCGGCGGCGCGACCGTCACGAGGAGCGCCGCATCGCCCCGCGCCGCGAGCGTAAACGCGACAAAGGCGCCGAAGGAGAACCCCAGCGACCAGACCGTGCGATAGCCTCGCTCGCGCCGCGCCCATGCGGCGATCGCGGCGGCGTCTTCGCTCTCGCCGACGGCGTCGTCGTGCCCGCCCTCGCTGGCGCCGACGCCGCGGAAATTGAACCGCAGGCTTGCGACCCCCGCGTCCTGCGCGGCGCGCGCGAGCGTGTGCACGACCTTGTTCTGCATCGTGCCGCCGTAGAGCGGGTGCGGGTGGCAGCAGACCGCGATCACGCCGGCGCGCGCGCCCGGCGGGCGCTCGAAGAGCGCCTCGATCGCGCCCGCCCCGCCCGGCAGCGCGAGCTTCTCGACCGCCGGCGGCTGGCGCATCAAGGCGGCGCAGAGCGCCTATAGATCACGCCTTCCTTCATGACGAAGCTGACGCGGCGCATCAGGCCGACGTCGGCGAACGGATCGCCGGGCACCGCGACGATGTCGGCGAGCTTGCCGGCCTCGATGCTGCCGAGCCGGTCGGCGATGCCCAGGTAGCGCGCGGGCACGATGGTCGCCGACTGGATCGCGGCCATGAGCGGCATGCCGCCCTCGACCATCCAGGCGAACTCCTGCGCGTTGCTGCCGTGCTCGCAGACGCCGCAGTCGGTGCCGAACATGATCGGCACGCCGGCGGCGTAGGCCTTCGCAAAGGTCTTCTGGATCACGGGCCCGAGCTCCAGCGCCTTCGGCCGCACCAGCGGGTGGAAGTAATCCGGGTCCTGCGCCTTGTCGTAAACCCAGCGGCCCGCGGAGATCGTCGGCACCAGGGTGGTGCCCTTCTGCTTCATCAGCCGCATGATCTCATCGTCCATCAGCGTGCCGTGCTCGATGGAGTCGACGCCGGCCTTCACCGCGCGCTTCATGCCAAGGGTACCGTGCGCGTGCGCCGCGACCTTCATGCCGTAGTCGTGCGCCGTCGAGACGATGGCCGCCAGTTCCTCGTCGGTGAACTGCGGCGCGGTGCCGGAACGCGCGATCGACATGACGCCGCCGGTGGCGGTGATCTTGATCGAGTCGGAGCCGTCCTGGTAGCGATTGCGCACCGCTTCGCGACAGCCGTCGGCGCCGCTGCAGACGGTGTTCAGCCGCGGGTCGTCGCTGTACAAGAACGGGCCCCAGGCATTGCTCGCATCCGCGTGGCCGCCGCGGGTGCCGATCGAGCGGCCCGAGGTGAAGATGCGCGGGCCCTTGACCTTGCCCTCCTCGATGGCGCGCTTGAGCGCGATCGAGACGCCGAACTGGTCGCCGAGGTTGCGTACCGTGGTGAAGCCCGCGAGCAACGTGCGCTCGGCAAAGCGTACCGAGTCGAAGGCGCGATCCGCCTCGCCCTTCTTGACGTTGTCGAGCTCGCTTCTCCGGCTGTGCTCGGAGGTCAGGTGCACGTGCATGTCCATCAGCCCCGGCATCACGGTGGCCCCCGACAGGTCCACGACCGTGTCGCCGGTGCCCGCAGCGCGCAAGCCGGGCTCGACCGCCACGATGTGGGTGCCGTCGACGACGATGGTCACGCGCGCGCGCGGGGCGTCAGCGACGCCGTCGACGAGGCGCCCGGCGTGGATCAGGGTGGCGGCGTCGGCGCAGGCCGCGCCGGTGGCGAGCAGTGCGGCGGTTGCGAATCGCATCGGCAGGGTCCTTTCACTGTGCATCGGGCGTCAGGATCACGGTCTCGACGGCGAGCAGTTCGACGTCGAACTGCAGCGTGGAATTCGGCGGGATCAGGCCGTTGCCGATGTTCCTCGCGCCGTAGGCGAGCGACGGCGGGATCACCAGGCGGCGCACGCCTCCCACCTTCATCCCGGGCAGGCCCTGGTCCCAGCCGCGGATGACGTGGCCGCCGCCGAGCGGGAACGAGAACGGGCGGCCGCGCTGGCGCGAACTGTCGAACTGCTTGCCGCGGCCGTCCTGTGCTGCGGGGTCGTGCAACCAGCCGGTGTAATGCACGATCGCGATCATGCCTGGCAGCACTTCGTCGCCGACGCCGGACACGAGGTCGGTGACCAGCAGCACCTCCGCGGGCGCGGGCGGCGGGGCCGGTTCCGGCTCGGCGAGCGCCAACGCGGCGAGCGCGAACGACGCCGTGGCCAGCGCGAGGCGATCGGGCAGCGGGCTCATTTCTCCGGGTCCGCGCGGAAATCGAGTGCGGCGGAATTGATGCAATAGCGCTGGCCGGTCGGCTGCGGGCCATCCTCGAACCGGTGGCCGAGATGGGCGCTGCAATTCGAGCAGCGTACCTCGACACGCCGCATGCCGTGGGAGCGGTCGTCGCGCTCATCCACGCAGGCCCTCGCGACCGGCTGCCAGAACGAGGGCCAGCCCGAGCCGGAGTCGTACTTGGCCCGCGAGGAGAACAGTGGCTCGCCGCAGACCACGCAGAGGTAGCTGCCGCTCGCGTCGTTCCCGTAGTACTCGCCCGTGAAGGCGCGCTCGGTGCCCGCCTGCTGGGTCACGTAGTACTGCTCGGGCGTCAGGCGCGTGCGCAATTCGTCGTCGGATGGCTTGCCCATCCGAAAAAATATAGCAGCTTTGGCGGAACCCGCAGCGGCGGGCCGGTCAGGTGCGGCGAGTGCGTCCGGCGGCAGGCCACAGGCCGAGGCGGTGGCGCAGGACGCAAACCAGGTCTTCGATCTCGTCCAGCAGCTGAACCACGAGTTCCACGGCGGTCAGCGGCGCCCGTTGTGGCCGTTGGCGCCGTTCTGGTCGCCGGACTCGCCGTCGTCGGCGGCGAAGGCGCCGCGCACCTTCTCGGCCCAGGACTTGTAGCTGGCGTACTTGGTGAGCTCGCGCGAGATGGCGCCGTGACGGGAGACCGGCGCACGCCGGGGCCCGCGCGGCGTCGGCTCGCCGCCCCCGCGTTCGGCGCGGCCGTCGCCCCCGGACAGCTTGATTTCGCTCACGGGGAGAGCACCTGATCAGGCGTCATGCCCGCAAGTTACGCGGCAGGGACCCCGCGAAACAGGAACTGCATCACAGGACCCGGGCCGCCGCGGCCCGCGATTTAACGCAATCAGACGATGCGATAGCTGGGGCGGTATTCGCCCACCAGTTTCATGCGCCGTTCGGCCACGAACGCGCGCAACAGCTCGTCCAGTGGCCGCGCAATCTCGCGGTCGGCGTGGATCTCGAACGGCCCGCGCTCCTCGATCAGGCGGATGCCGTGTTCCTTCACGTTGCCGGCGACGATGCCGGAGAACGCGCGGCGCAGGTTCGCGGCGCGCTCATGCACCGGCATGTCCATCGCGAGCTTGAGCCCGGACATCGACGCGTGGCTGACCTCGAACGGCTGCTGGAACGCCGGCGGGATGCGCAGCAGCCAGTTG
>JBQTKI010000067.1:0-6050 GCA_052386275.1 Gammaproteobacteria bacterium | reverse complement strand
CCGAACGGGATCGGCACGCCGCGGCCGTGGCGCTTCGCCGCGATCAGCAGGATGCCCGTGACCGCGCCGACGGCGGCGGCGAGCAGCAGCACGAGCGGCAGCATCTGCCAGCCGAGCCAGGCGCCCGCGGCGGCGAACAGCTTGAAGTCGCCGTAGCCCATGCCCTCCTTGCCGGTGACCAGACGGAACAGCTGGAACACGCTCCACAGGAAGAGGTATCCGGCGACGGCGCCGATGATCGCGTCGCGCGGCGGGACCGGCGGCGCCGCTGCGAGCGAATCCACATGCCACAGGCTGGCGGCCAGGCCGATCCAGATGAGCGGCAGCGTCAGCACGTCCGGCAGAAGTTGCCGGTCGAGATCGATGCCGGCGAGCGCGATGAGGTAGGCGGTGAACACCATCGCGAGCAGCGCCTGCCATCCGAAGCCGAAATGCCAGGCGGCCGCGGCGAAAGCGGCTCCCGTCGCAAGCTCGACCACGGGGTAGCGCGCGGAGATCCTGGCGCCGCAGGAGGCGCAGCGGCCGCCGAGCGCGAGCCAGGAGACGACCGGCACGTTGTGGATCGCGCGGATCGGGGCATGGCAGGCGGGGCAGCGCGAGCGCGGGGTCCAGAGGTTGTAGACCTCGCCGGCCGCGGGCGCGGGCGTGCCCGCGAGTTCCGCGCACTCCACACGCCAGCGCCGCTCGAGCACGAGCGGCAGGCGGTGGATCACGACGTTGAGGAAGCTGCCGATGACCAGCCCGAACACGCCGGCGACGGCGGCGAATAGCGCGGGGCTCGCCGCCAGCAGCGACACGGGCGCCCGGTCAGATCACGGCGCCGAGCTTGAAGATCGGCAGGTACATCGCGATGACGAGACCGCCGACCAGCACGCCGAGGATCGCCATGATGAGCGGCTCGAGCAGCGAGGACAGGCCGTCCACCGCGGTGTCGACGTCCAGCTCGTAGAAGTCGGCGACCTTGGCGGCCATCGCATCCAGCGAGCCCGACTCTTCGCCGACCGCGATCATCTGCACCACCATGTTGGGGAACAGGCCGGTGTTCTCCATGGCGCGTTGCAGGCGCTGGCCGGTCGCGACCTCGTCGCGCATGCGCAGCACCGCCGTCTCGTACACGATGTTGCCGGTCGCGCCGGCCACCGAAGCCATCGCCTCGACCAGCGGCACGCCGGCCGAGAACATCGTGGAGAGCGTCCGCGCGTAGCGCGCGATGGCGGCCTTGGTGAGAATCGGCCCGACGATCGGAATTTTGAGCGACATGCGGTCGAGGAACTGGCGCAGCGCGCGCGAGCGCTTCTTGAAGTAGAAGAACACGACGATGCCGACGCCGACGAGGCCACCCATCCACCAGCCCTGCGTCTGCACGAAGCGGGACAGCTCGATGACCATGCGCGTGAACGCCGGCAGGTCGGCGCCAAAGCCCTTGAACAGCGCCTCGAACTGCGGGATCACGAACAGCAGCAGGATCAACGTGACGATCACCGCGACCGCGAGCACCGCGGCGGGGTAGAACAGCGCCTTCTTGATCTTCTTCTTGAGGGCCTCGGTCTTCTCCTTGTAGGTTGCGACCTTGTCGAGCAGCGATTCCAGCGCGCCCGCCTGTTCGCCGGCCTCGACCAGGTTGACGTAGAGATCGTCGAAATAGACCGGGTGCTTGGCGAGCGATTCGTGCAGGGAGCTGCCGCCCTCGATGTTGAGCTTGATGTCGAGGATCAGCTTCTGCATCGCCGGCTTGTCGTGGCCGACGCCCACGATCTCGAAGGCCTGCACCAGCGGGATGCCGGCCGCGAGCATGGTCGCGAGTTGGCGGCTGAAGATCGCGATGTCCTCGGGGCTGATCTTGCCGCCCCTGCGGAACAGACTGGACTGCTTGCGGATCTTGGTCGGGACGATGGCCTGGCGGCGCAGTTCCGCCCGGACCTCGTTCTCGTTGACGGCGAGGGTACGCCCGCGGACCCTGTTGCCCTTCTTGTCCTTGCCCTCCCAGTTGAAGGGGGTGTCCTTGGCGGCGACGGCGGTCGGCGGCATGGTGTCGGTCGTCCTCTACCCTGACTTCGGGATGTTAACGTCCGTCCGGACTACTCAACTGTGACGCGGTTGACTTCTTCGAGGCTGGTGAGCCCATCGAGGACCTTTTTCAGGCCCGAAGTCCGGAGATCCCAGACCCCGTCCTTGCGGGCCTGGTCCCGGATATGGGGGGCGCTGCCGCCCTCCAGGATAATCCGGCCGACGGCCTCCGTGACCGGCAGCACCTCGTAGATGCCTACCCGGCCCTTGTAGCCGTCGTTGCACTGGCTGCAACCGACCGGCTTGTAGACCTTGAAGCCCGTGGCTTGGACCTGCTCCTCGGTGAAACCCTCCCGCAGCAGCGCCTCGTGCGGTAGGTCGAGCGGCACCTTGCAGTTGACGCACAGGCGGCGTCCCAGGCGCTGCGCGATGATGAGGCTCACCGAGGTCGCGATCGCGTAAGGCTTCACGCCCATATCCACCATGCGGGTCAGCGTCTGCGGCGCGTCGTTGGTGTGCAGCGTCGAGAGCACGAGGTGGCCCGTCTGCGCCGCCTTGATCGCGATCTCGGCGGTCTCCAGGTCGCGGATCTCGCCCACCATGATCACGTCCGGGTCCTGGCGCAGGAAGGCGCGCAGCGCCGAGGCGAAGGTCAGGCCGACCTTCGGATGCACGTTTACCTGGTTGACCCCGGGCAGCACGATTTCCGCGGGGTCTTCGGCGGTCGAGATGTTGGTGTCCTCGACATTCAGGATCGAGAGCCCGGTGTAGAGCGAAACGGTCTTACCGCTGCCAGTCGGGCCGGTCACCAGAATCATGCCCTGTGGCCTGGCGAGCGTCTTGAGGTACAGCTCCTTCTGGAACGGCTCGTAACCCAGCGCGTCGATGCCCATCATCGCAGTCGAGGCATCGAGAATACGCAGCACGATCTTCTCGCCGAACAGCGTGGGGCAACTGGAGACGCGGAAGTCGATCGAACGGTTCTTGGACAGCCGCATCTTGATGCGGCCGTCCTGCGGCACGCGCCGCTCGGCGATGTCGAGCCGCGACATGACCTTGAGGCGCGCGGCCAGCTTGGTCGAAAGCTGCACCGGCGGCTGCGCCACCTCGCGCAGCACGCCGTCGATGCGCAGGCGGATGCGGTAGTACTTCTCGTAGGGCTCGAAGTGGATGTCGGACGCGCTCTTGCGGATCGCATCCAGCATGATCTTGTTGACGAAGCGGACGATGGGCGCGTCCTCGATGTCGTCGCGCCCGGTCGCATCGCTGTCGATTTCGTCCTCGGCCGCGGAGATTTCGAGGTTCTCCAAGTCGAAGTCGTCCTCGCCGCCGAGCGACGGCATCGACGTGTCGACCTGCTCGATCGCCTTCTGCACCGCGCGCTGGAGCTTGTCGTCCTCGACCACGACCGGCTCGATCGCGAGGCCGGTCTGGAACTTGATCTCGTCGACCGCGTGCAGGTTGGTGGGGTCCGAGACCGCGACGTGCAACCGCTTGCCGCGCTTCAGGAGCGGGAGCAAGCGGTGCCTGGACAGGAGCTTGTCGCTGACCAGGCGCACCGTGTCGAGGTCCAGGTTGACCCCGTCGAGGTCGAGGAGCGGCACGCCGTATTCCTGCGACGCCGCGATCGCGATTTCGCGCGCCGGCGCGAGATCGTGCGAGACCAGCCAGCTCACCAGGTGGGTCTTGCGCTCGCGCGCGCCGGCGATCGCGTCGAGCATGGCGGCCTCGTCAACGAGGCCGTCGGCCACCAGGCGCTGCGGCAGCCCCGTCAACACGGTGCGCACCGACCCTGCGGCCGCGCTCGCGTTGTCGTTCACGCCAGGACACCAGGCAGGACGGACACGTGACCTGCTACCTCAGGCGGGGACCCGAATGTTGAAGGGTACCCCAGCCAGCCAGTATTTGTTAATTCCGCAGGCATGCTCCCACGGGGGCGGCGTCCGGCCGGTGACCCCAGTCACAATCAGGGCAGGTCAGGGGCCGCCGGGCAGTTCGCCCGCGAAGCGCTCGTGCAGGGCTGCCCAGAGCCGGGCGGCCTCGGGGTCCGTGACCGGATTCGGCGGCCCTGCCAGGCGCCGCGGCAGCGGGTCACGGCGGCTCGAGAACAGGTAGGCGACCGAATCGTCGGTCCAGTTCGGCACCGCGGCCAGCAGCGCGTCGCTCGACAACGCCGCCCGCTGCTTCTTCGCCATGATCTCCGGCAATCGGTCGGGTCGCAACTGTACCCAGCCGGTGTCCGGCACCACCTCGTAGTAGATTCCGGCCTCGCTGACGAGCCCGGACTCGGTGAATTTGCCCTCCATGAGCTTCACCGTATTGAAGCAGGTTTCGGTGAATCGCACGCGTGCCTCGAGGATCGATACCGGCGCAAGGCCCGCCAGAAAGGGGGCGAGGGAACTCCCGTCCACGTCGCGCGACGCGGTGCCGATCGCAAGTTCCTCGAGCGTCGGACGCACGTCCTCGAGCGTGACCGGCCAGCGTCGCGAGCCGGGCTCGCCAGGCAGACGTGCGTTGCCGAAGGCGCGCATGGCGAACAGCACGCCGTACTGGTGCGGCGACAGGACACTGGTACCGTGGCCCCACAGCGAGTCCCAGATCTCGCCGCTGCTACCGGTTCTGCGCAGCATCGAGTCGGACTGGTATCCGAGCGCTTCCCCGTGATCCGAGAGCACCACGACGATCGCGTTGGCGAGCACGCCCTTGCGCTCTAGCAGTGCGAGCAGGTCCTGAAACTGGCGATCAACCTGCTGCAGCGCCTTCCGATAGGCCGGCCGGAATTCCTGCGGCGTGGTCGGCTTCGGCAGGCCGGCCCAGCTGTATGGCCAGTGGGCGAGCGTCAGGTGGATTGCCAGGAAACTCGGCCCCTGCACCGCGAGCTCCCGGTCGAGGCGCCGGATGAAGGCGGCCGGGTCATAAGTCACCGCCGCCGCGCGGTTGGCGTGGATGTTCGGGAACAGCCGGGCACCGATTCTAGATCCGCCCACAACGTTGACCAGCGGCATCTCGCCGATGGTCGGCACCACGAAATCGGAGGCGCCGATCGGAGGCGTGATCAACTGGTCGAATCCATACGAACGGTCGAAATTGGCGAAGCGCACCTCGTCCGCCGCGAACACTGACCGATAGCCAGCGGCTACCAGCGCCTCCGCGAGGGTATTGCCCTCCTGCACCAGCGCTCTCGGCATCAGATTGAAGCGCGCATTGGTGCGAACGGGGTGACGGCCAGTGAGAATTGCGAGCCAGGCGGGATAGGAGCGTGCAAGCGGAGTGGTCGCATCTTCGAATCGAATGCTTCCGGCCAGGAATGTGTCGACGTTCGGCGTCAGCACCGCACCGGCCGCAGGCTCTGAAAGATCATTGCGCATCGAATCGATGCCGATGATCACGATGTGCGTCTTCGTCGCGCGTGCCGGCGCCGCTGCGCCGGCACTGTCGTCTGCAATGGATCCGACCGTGACCGCCGCAGCCAGCACGGCGAGCGCGAAGCTGCTGCGCTTCAGCGACTGCGCGGGAGCGGCTGCGCGGCGGATCGCGAGGGCAACGAGCAAGAGGATTGCAAGCAAGACTGCCGCCGTGAGGACCGTCAGCGGCGCCAAACCAAACCAGTCTGCCGGAAGCCGCAAGCTCCCGCCCGCGAAGCGGGACGCCGGATACCAGCTCGAGTTCGCGAGCAGCGCGAACGCGAAGATCATGACGATCCAGCCGATTGTGACCGGGGTATAATGCTTCGCCGGCATATTCGGAAACGCCGCGCGGGTCAGGCGCGCGAGTGCGGAGCCGAGCAGGCCCAGCACGACGTGCAGCGCCAACACCGCGAGTGCGAACCACGCCAGCTGACCGCGCAGCGTGGCGTTGAAATGGTCGCCCCACGTGATGGAATCCGTCAACCGGCTTCCGCCGATCACGATCGAAAGCTCCCGGTACACCCACCACGCGCAGCCGGCGAGCAGCAGAAGCGAGACCACCTGCCCGGCGACCAGGGCCCAGAGTTCCGCGCGGCGGTTGGCATCCAGTCGTGCCATGCTGGAATCAGAATCCCG
>JBQTKI010000066.1:0-14268 GCA_052386275.1 Gammaproteobacteria bacterium | reverse complement strand
GGCCTTCGTGACGCCGGGGACCTTCCGGACCCTCGGCGTTTCCGCGGTCATCGGGCGCGCGTTCGAGGCGAGCGACAGCGCCACGGCGATCGGAGATCAGGTCGTGATCGGCCACGCGCTCTGGCAGCGACGATTCGGCGGACAACCGGACGTCGTTGGGCAGACCATCCAGGTGAATGGGACGGCGCGCACGATCATCGGCGTCATGCCGCCGGGCTTCCGGCTGCCGCGCGACTTCGGCAGCGACCGGCCCAGTGAGCTGTGGACGCCGTACGATCTGGCGCCGACCAGCGCCCAGTTCGGCAATCGCAGCCTCATCGCGTTCGGCCGCCTGCATGCGACGGTCGATCCCGCCGCGGCGACGTCCGCCATGCGCGCGATCGAAGCCCAGTGGTTCGAGCAGGGACATTGGCAGGAAGGCGATGAGACGGGCCTGAACGCCGTTGCCATGCGCGACTTCGTCATCGGCGACGTGCGCTCGGCCGTCTGGATCCTTTTTGGCGCCGTGGGCGTCATCCTCCTGATCGCGTGCGCCAACGTCGCCAACCTGATGCTGGCGCGGGGCGACGAGCGGCATCGCGAAGTCGCGGTGCGAACGGCCCTGGGCGCGTCGCGCGCCCGGATCGTGAGCCAGCTCCTCACCGAGAGCGTCGTGATCGCGTTCGTGGGCGGCGCGCTGGGCACCGCGCTCGCGTACGGCGGGCTGCAGGTGCTACAGGCGGCGCAGCCCGCGGGGATTCCCCGCATCGAGCAAATCGTGATCGACAGCGGCGTGCTCGCGTTTACGATGCTGCTGACGGTTGCCACAGGTCTGGTCTTCGGGCTGGCGCCGGCGCTCGAGCTGACGCGCCCCGACCTGACCAGGTCCATCAAGGACGGCGGCCGGTCCGGCTCGGCGGGGGTCGTCCGCCAGCGATTCCGCGACGGACTGGCTGTGGCGCAAATGGCGTTCTCCGTCGTGCTGCTCATTGGCGCAATGCTGCTGATCCGCAGCTTCGCGCAGCTCCGTGGCGTGGACCTCGGATTCCAGCACACCACCGCCCTGACGGCACGGCTCGCGTTGCCGGTTGCGACGTACCCCAATGACACGACGGTCATCGCCTTCTATCGATCATTGCGGCATCGGCTGGCCGAGCTTCCCGGTGTCACGATGGTCGGCGCGGCGAGGCTGCTGCCACTGACCGGGACGATCGGCGACTGGACCATCACCATCGAAGGACGCCCCACCGCGCCGAACGAGAATCCCAACGGTGACTGGCAGGTGGTGACGCCGGGCTACTTCGAGGCGATGGGCATGCGGATCCGCGAAGGCCGGGGCATCACGGAAGCGGACCACGAGAACGCGCCGATCGTCGCGGTGATCAATGAAACGATGGCGAGGCGCTACTGGCCGGACGGCGCGCTGGGCAAGCGCTTCCACATCGGCACGGCCAACCAGCCGTGGATCACCATTGTCGGAGTGAGTGGCCAGGTGCGTCACAATGCCGTGACCGAGACGCCGCGCGCCGAGATGTACGTGCCGCATGCCCAATGGGACGCGGCGGGCGCGTCGGCGCCGCGGGCACTGACCTTTGTCATTCGCACCACCGGCGATCCGCTCGGGGTCCTGGGATACGTGCGGCAGACGGTCCGTTCGCTCGACCCGAACCTTCCGATTGCCGATGTGCAGACGCTCGAGAAAGTGATGGCGAACTCGCTGTCACAGGCGCGCTTCACGACGGTCCTGCTCGGCCTCTTTGCGTTACTGGCGCTGACCCTCGCGTCGATCGGCATCTACGGCGTCATCGCCATTCTGGTGAGTCGCCGCCGCCAGGAGATCGGGATCCGCGTCGCGCTGGGCGCCCGGCCGTCGTCCATCGTGCGGATGGTCGTCCGGCGGGGGATGATCCTGGCGGCAGCGGGCGTGGCGATCGGCCTCGCCGGCGCGGTGGCGGTTGGCAGCGTGCTGAACAGCATGCTCTTCGGCGTCTCGCGGTTCGACCCGGCGACGTTTGCCGCGGTGCCCGCCCTGCTGGCCGCGGTGGCGCTGCTCGCCTGTCTTGTTCCAGCGGGCCGGGCCGCGCGCGTGAGCCCGATGGTGGCATTGCGGGAAGACTGACGCAGGGAACAAGGGCGCGCCGCGTGAGTACCTTGCGGCGTGACGCGCCTTGTGATCGCTCTCGCGCTGTGTTCGGCGACTGCCGGCTCGCAGGAGATCGTGCGCGAGCAGCGGGCGGGCTCGCCCTGGCCGGCCGTGACCATCGTGACGTTCGTGGAAGCAACGCCCGAAGAGGCGGCGGCCGTGTTCACGGACTACGCGCGCCACGTCGAGTTCATCCCGAGCACGAAGCTCTCGCGCATCTCGAAGGTGCATACGCCATCGGATGTCGAGGTGGACTACATCGTCGCGCTGCCGATCGTGAGCGACGAGAGGTACACCGTGCGCGACCGCCTGTCTCGTGACGGCAGCGGGTATCGGGTGGACTGGACCCTGGTGCGCGCGTCCTCGACGAAGGGAACCGTCGGGCACGCGCGGTTCACCTCAACGACTCATCCCGTCACGGGAAAGCCGGGGACGCGCTTCGAGTATCACAACTTCGTGACGCCGGGCTCACGGATCGCGGGCATGGGATTCATCAGGAACCGCGCGTTGAAGGAGATGGAGCAGACCGCGGCCGCCTTCGCGGCGCGATTCGAGTCGGAGCGATCCAACACGGCCGCGATGCAGGCGCGGATTGCGTCCCTGCGCGCTGCCGTCTACCAGGCGATTCCGTAATCCTCTCCGTGGTTCGACGACCCGCCCCAGAATGAGCGGTGCTTGCGGTCGAAGAAGATCGCGTTGATCGGGCCAGACGTCCGCGCCTGGAATTCCAGCGTATAGCCCATGCGCTGCAGCTCCACCCGCACGGACTCCGGCGTCGACGACGCGACGAGCATGCGCCCGGGCCGCGACTCGTGATCCCCGAACGACGACCGCATCTGGTAGCTGTTCATGTTCGGCGCCTCGACGGCCTGCTGCACCGTCATCCCGAACTCCACCATGTTGAGGAAGAACTGCAGCAGGTTCTGGTCCTGGCTGTCGCCACCCTGCACCGCGAACGAGAGGAACGGCTCGCCGTCCTTCAGCGCCAGGCTCGGCGTCAGCGTCACGCGTGGCCGCTTGCTCGGCGCGATCACGTTGAACGGGCCGTCCCCAGCGTCCAGCACGAAGCTCTGCGCGCGCTGGCTCAGTCCAACGCCCGTTCGGCCGGCGATGACCGCGGGCACCCAGCCTCCGCTCGGCGTGATCGACACGACCCAACCCGATGTGTCCGCGGCCTGGATCGACGTCGTGCCGCGCATGAATGATTCATAAAACGCGGAATCGGCCTCCGGGATGACGCGATCCTGCTGGCCGCTGCGGCGCGCGCTGTCCGCCGCCGACTCCACCCGCCACGCCGCGAGATGTTGCCCGAACGGATTCACTCCGCCCTGGAACGGATAGGGATCGCCAGGCTTGATGGCTGCGTCGTTCCGCTCCCAGTTGATCTGCGCATAGCGCGACTTCGCATATTCCTTCGACAGCAGGCCGCGCGTCGGCTCTTCCGGCGGCGTGTAGATGTCGCCGTAGTAGAAGTCCCGATCCGCGAACGCCAGGCTCATCGCCTGATACACGGTGTGCAGGTATCTCGGCGAGTTGTACCCCATCGCCTTCACGTCGGCGTTCTCCAGGATGTTGAGCGCCTGCAACAGCGCCGGGCCCTGCGTCCACGGCTGCAGCTTGTAGACGTCGATGCCCTTGTACGACGTCACCGACGGCTCCTCGATGCGCACGCGCCAGCTCGCGAGATCCTCCATCGTGAAGAGGCCGCCTTCTTCGCGCGTCCCGCGCACGATTTCCTGCGCGATGTCGCCTTTGTAAAAACGATCGTAGGCGGCCTGGATCGCCTCTTTTCTCGACTTGCCCGCCTTCAGCGCGCTCTGCTCTGCCTCCACCAGCTTGCGCAGTGTCACTGCCAGATCCCTCTGCACGAAGATCTCGCCGGCTTCAGGGCCCGGGCGCGCCGCATCGGGATGCGTGAAGTACACCGCGCGCGAATACTTCCACTGCTTGATGCGCTCGACGTTGGAGGTGGAGTTGATGGAGTTGGCCGTCTGCGCCTCGATGGCGTAGCCGTCGGCCATCTGGATGGCGGGCGCCAGCACGTCCTTGAGCGACATGGTGCCCCATTCGGCCAGCATCGTCATGAGGCCACCCGGCGTTCCGGGCGTGACGGCCGCGAGCGGGCCGAACTCCGGCGGATTCCTGTAGCCCTTCGACTTGTAGTACTCCGGTGTCGCACCGGTCGGCGCCATGCCGAGCGCGTTCAGCGCGATGACTTTCTTCGTCTTCGGGTTGTAGATCAGCGCCTGCGTCTCGCCGCCCCAGGACAGCACGTCCCACATCGTGGAGGTCGCGGCGAGCATCGCGCAGGCGGCGTCCACCGCGTTGCCGCCCTTCTCGAACATGTGCGCGCCCGCCGTCGCCGCGAGCGGCTTGCCCGTGATCGCCATCCAGTGCGAGCCGTGCAGCGGCGGCTTCTGCGTCTTTTCCTGCGCCGTCGCGCCTGCCGTCACCACCGTTGCCATCACTGCCGCGGCCGCAGCCGCGACGAACCGCGTCCGGGACATGTCGGTTCCCCCTTCAGATCAGTTCGCGCACTCCCTCGCGTTCCTCGAGCAGCTCCTGGTGCGTCGCGTCCATGCGCGCGCGGCTGAAGTCGTCCACGGCGAGCCCCTGCACGATCGCCAGGCGCCCGCCCTTGCAGGTGACCGGGTAGGAGTACATGACGCCCTCGCCGATGCCGTAGCTGCCGTCCGCCGGCACCGCCATGCTGGTCCAGTCGCCATCCGCGGTGCCCTGCGCCCAGTCGCGCATGTGGTCAATCGCGGCCGAGGCGGCCGAGGCCGCGGACGAGGAACCGCGCGCCTTGATGACGGCCGCGCCGCGCTGCTGGATCGCCGGGATGAACTGCTCGCGGTACCACTGCGTGTCCACCAGCGATTTCGCCGGCTTGCCGCCGATCGTGCACTGCGCGATGTCCGGATACTGGGTCGCGCTGTGATTGCCCCAGATGATCATGCGGCGGATGGCGGTCACGTGCTGGCCGGTCTTCCCGGCGAGCTGCGCGAGCGCGCGGTTGTGATCGAGCCGCGTCATCGCAGTGAAATTGCGCCGCTCGATGCCGGGCGCATTCGAGGCGGCGATCAGCGCGTTGGTGTTGGCAGGATTGCCGACGACCAGGACGCGCACGTCGCGGCTCGCGGTGGCATCGAGCGCCTTGCCCTGCGCGGAGAAGATCTGTGCGTTCGCGATCAGCAGGTCCTTGCGTTCCATGCCCGGGCCGCGCGGCCGCGCGCCCACCAGCATCGCGTAGTCGCAGTCCTTGAAGGCGGCCTTCGCGTCGTCGGTCGGCACGATGCGATTGAGCGTCGGGAAGGCGCAGTCGGAGAGTTCCATCACGACGCCGGCGAGCGAGCCGAGCGCGGGGGTGATCTCGAGCAGGTGCAGGTTGACGGGCTGGTCCGTACCCAGCATCTGGCCGGAAGCGACGCGGAATGCAAGCGCGTAGCCGATGTGTCCGGCGGCGCCGGTGATCGCGACGTTGACGGGCTTCTTCATCGGGACTCCGACGGCATCCGGCGGGAGACGGGGCCGCAATTGTAGCAGCGTGCCGCGCGCCTACCCGGGACCGGCCGCGACTGCGCGCCCGTCCCATCCCATCCTGCGCCACAGCAGCAGCGCGCAGCCGAATCCGAGGACGCCACAGCAGGCGAAGAACAGCAACATCGCGTCGTAGCCCGCCGGGTGCGCAGGTCCGGCGCCGAAAGCGTCGTTCAGCCGGCCGGCGGCGATGTTGGCGCCGGCAATGCCGACGTTGAACGCGACTGCCATGAGCCCCAGTGCAGCGCCGAGGCGCGTTCCGGGCACGAGCTGCGCGGCGAGCGGCCACATCACGGCAGGCACCAGCGAGTAGCTGACGCCGATCAGCACCGTGCCCATCCAGAGCGGTATTCCGGCCGTCGCGAGCGCCGCGAACGCCAGCGGCAGCAGCAGCGCCCCGAAGGCGAGCAGCGGCGCGTGGCGGCCGCTGCGGTCGCAGAGCCAGCCGAACGCGGGCGTCGCGACGAGCGCCGCGAGGAACACATAACCGTTGATCGCGCCTGCGCTCGCGAGCGAAAGCCCGTGCGCATGCTGGAAATACTTGATCGCAAACGTGCTGCGGAAAGCGATGATCACCGAGTACCAGAGCACGCACAGCAGGAGCAGGTACCAGAAGGCCGGCCCGAACCGGAACTGCGCGCGCAGGCTGATGCGCGGCACGGCGGCCGGCGCCATGCCCGGATGCGCCTCGCTGCGCCGGTCGAGCCACCCGTAGCCCGCGGCGGCGGCAAGCGACAAGGCCGCGAAGTAAGCCGCGAGCAGCAGCGGCGGCTGCCAGCCCCCGGCGTAGGCGGAAGCGATCCACGCCGGCGACAGGTCCACCGAAAACGCCCCGGCGCGCCCGAGGGCGAGCGAGATTCCGACCGCGAGCGCCAGGTGCCGCTCCGGAAAATAGCGGACGACGGCGGTGAGCGTCGCGATGTTGAAGGTCTCGGAGCCGATGCCGAACAGGAGCCGCCCGGCGGCCATGCCGTCGAACCCCGGGGCGAGCGCGGTGACGAGCGCGCCGGCCACGCAGACGGCGCCGGTTGCGAGCATGACGCGGGCGGCCCCGAACCGGTCCACCAGCATGCCGCCCGCCAGGAGCAGCACGACGTTCGGAAGACTGTAGATGGCGTTCAGCAGGCCGATCTGCGTGTCGCTGAAGCCGCGCTGCCGCTGCAACAGGTCGGCGACCGGCCCGATCGAATCGTAAACGTAGAAATTGCCGAAGTTCGCGACCGCGACCAGCGCGAGCACGAGCCAGGCGTTGTCCCGAGGATCGGACGCGGACGGCGGCATTTTCGTTAGCATGCTCGCATATGGCCGGCGAACGGCAAGTTGCGGATCTCGCCACGGACGAGTGGGACTTCGAAACCCGCGGCGCCCCGCTGCCCCGGGCGGTGGACGTCGCCATCGTCGGCGGCGGCATCGTCGGATGTTCCGCCGCCTACCACCTCGCGCGCGGCGGTGCCGCGGTCGCGCTGTTCGAAAAGGGGCGGATCGCCGGCGAGCAGTCCAGCCGCAACTGGGGCTGGGTGCGCCAGCAGGGGCGCTCGCCGGTCGAATTGCCGTTGATGATGCAGAGCCTGCGCCTGTGGCAGGGCCTGGCGGCGGAACTCGGCGAAGACCTCGGGTTCCGCCAGGGCGGCGCGCTCTACCTCGCCGAGAACGATACCGAGCTCGCCGGGCTCGGCGAATGGCTCGGCGTCGCGCGCGAACACGGGCTCGACACGCGCCTGATCGCGGGTTCCGAGCTCGCCCGCGTGCTGTCGGGCGGCGAACGCTGGGCCGGGGCGCTCTACACCGCGAGCGACGGCCGCGCGGAGCCGAACCGCGCCGCGCCGGCGATCGCGCGGGGCGCGGAACGCGCCGGCGCCTGTATCCTGAGCCGCACGGCAGTACGCGGCATCGAACGCGCGGGCGGCGCCGTCGCGGGCGTCGTCACCGAGCACGGCCCGGTCGCAGCGCGCGCCGTGGTCTGCGCCGCGGGCGCGTGGACGCGCCTCTTCTGCGGCTCGCTCGGCATCACGGTGCCGCAGCTCAACGTCCTCGGCACGGTCGCGCGCACCGCACCCGCTCCCCAGCTGCTCGAGGGTCAGGCCTGGTCGCCGCGCATCGCGATCCGCCGCCGCCTCGACGGCGGCTATACGGTCGCGCACGGCCGGTCGCTCCAGCATCCGTTGACACCCGCGACCTTCCGTTTCATCAAGCAGTTCATGCCCGTCCTGCGGCAGGGCCACGGCGACATGCGACTCGGGTTCGGGCGCGCGTTCTTCCGGGCGCTGGCGACGCCGCGCCGCTGGGCGCTTGATGCGGTCTCGCCGTTCGAGCGTGAGCGGGTGCTCGCCCCGGCGCCGGAAGCGAAGGTGCTCAGGCGGATGCGCGACGAACTGCGGCGCTGGTATCCGCGGCTCGGCGACGCCGCCTTCGTCGAGACCTGGGGTGGCCTGATCGAGGCCTCCCCCGACGTGCTGCCGATCATCTCGCCGGTCGAGGAAATCGCCGGCTTCCACGTCGCCACCGGCTTCAGCGGCCACGGCTTCGGCATCGGGCCCGCTGCGGGTAAACTGGTCGCCGACCTGGTCAGCGGCAAGGCGGATCGCGACGCGCTGTCGCGCTTCCGGCTCAGCCGGTTCTTCGACGGCTCGCCGATCGTGCCGGGTCCCTCGATCTAGCCGGGCGCCGGGGGGTGCATGAGCGCTGAAGACCAGGCGGTGCGGGCGTCCGAGATGAAGGCGGCACTGCCGGCGCATTTCTATGCGAGCCCCGAGGTGTTCCGGCTCGAGGCCGCGAAGATCTTCCATCATCGCTGGTTCGCGGCAGGGCGCGAGGAGCAGCTGCCGGCGCGCGGCGACGTGCTGGTGGTCGAGGTGGCCGGCGAGAGCGTGATCGTGGTGCGCGGGCGCGACGATGCGCTCGCCGCGTTCTACAACGTGTGCCGGCACCGCGGCAGCCAGCTGGTGCGTGAGCCGCCATTGCCGGATGCCGCGCGCCCGGCGGCGCGTAATACCGGCCGCGCCGGCGGCGCGATCGTCTGCCCGTACCATGCCTGGACCTACAACCTCGACGGGACACTGCGCGGCGCGCCCTTCGTCGCCTTCGATGCCGCCTGTCCGAAGGACAGGTTCTCGCTGGTCCCGGTCGCGCTCGAGACCTGGGGCGGGTTCATCTTCCTGAATCTCTCGCGCGGCGCGCCGCCGCCTTTCGCCGGGCAGCTCGAGAAAGTGCAGCGTGTGCTCGGCCGCTATCCGTTCGCCGAGATGCGCCGCGGCGCGCAACTCGTCTACGACGTCGCGGCGAACTGGAAAGTGCTGATGGAGAACTACAACGAGTGCTACCACTGCGGGCCCGTGCACCCGGAACTGTGCGCGCTGGTGCCGGCGTTTCGTGAACAGGGCGGCGCGGGCCTTGCCTGGGAGGACGGTATTCCGCATCGTTCCGGCGCCTGGACCTTCACCGCCTCCGGCACCTCGACGCGCGCGCCGTTTCCCGGGCTGTCGGAGGTCGAGCGCACGCACCACAAGGGCGAGATCGTCTACCCGAACCTGTTGCTGTCGGCCGCGGCCGAGCACATCGCCGCCTTCATGCTCTGGCCGGTGGCGCCCGACCGCACGCGCATCGCCTGCGAGTTCCTGTTCCACCAGTCGGAGGTCACCCAGCCGGGCTTCGACCCGTCGGACGTGGTGGATTTCTGGGACGTCGTGAACCGGCAGGACTGGGGCATCTGCGAGGGCGTGCAGGCCGGCATGCGTTCGCGTGGGTTCCAGGGCGCGTACTACGCGCCGATGGAGGACCCGAGCCTGGACATCCGCCGCTATCTCGAGTCCCATCTCGGCGACCTGACCGCGATTCCCGGGGCCTGAAACCGCAGGCGTGACGCGCAATCGCTACGACGTCGCCGTCATCGGCGGCGGGCACAACGGCCTGACGGCGGCGTTCTATCTCGCGCGTGCCGGGCTCTCGACCGTCGTACTCGAGCGCCGCGGCATCCTGGGTGGCTGCTGCGTCACCGAGGAGATCGACGCGGCGGCGGCGCCCGGCTGCAGGGTTTCGACCGCGTCCTACATGGCGAGCATGCTGCGCCCCGAGATCATCCGCGACCTCGCCCTCGCGCAGCATGGCCTCAGGATGATCGCGGCGAACCCGACGCTGCAGGCAGTGACGCCGGACGGCGTGGTGCTGCCGTGGTGGGGCGATCACGCGAAGATGCGCGAGGTGCTCATGCGCTTCGCGCCGGCGGACTGCGACCGCTTCCTGTCACTCGAGACGCGGCTCGCCGGGCTCGCGCGCCACCTCGAGCCGCTCTTCATGCAGGCGCCGCCGGACCTGCAGAAGAGCGGACTCGCGGGACTGTGCGAGCTGCTGCGGTTCGCCTTCCGGTTCCGCGGCCTGCGCGGACGGGAGATCGCCGACCTCGTCGCGTTCATGACCGGCAGCCTCGGCGAGTTCCTCGACCGCTCGCTCGACTCCCCGCATCTGAAGTCGCTGATCCTCGCCAATAGCCTCTACGGCAAGCACGGCGGGCCGTACGACCCGGGCACGCTGTTCGGACTCCTGTTCCACCTGCTGGGCGGCGGCGAGCAGGCGCAACAGGGATTCGTGGGCCACGTGATGGGCGGCATGGGCGCGATCACCGCGGCGATGGCCGCGGCCTGCCGGTCGCAGGGCGTGGAAATGCGGACCGGCGCCGTCGTCCGCGAGATCCGCCTGCGATCGGGCCGCGCGCAGGGCGTGGTACTCGAGGACGGAACGGAAATCCCGGCCGGTGTCGTCGTGTCGAACGCGGATCCGAAGCGCACCTACCTCGGTCTGGTGCCGGCGAACGCGCTGGAACCGGAATTTCTCGCGGCGGTGCGCGGCATCAAGATGGACGGGCCCTGCGCGAAGTTCAACCTGGTGCTCGCGGAGGAACCGCGCCTTGAGGGCGCCGATCCCGCGGCCGATGCGCTCCAGCGCGCGCAGTTCACGCTGGTGCCCTGGCTCGACGGCGCGCAGCGCATCTACGGCGAGGCGCGTCTCGGGCGCATCGCCGATCCGCTGTGGATCGATTGCCTGGTGCCGTCGCTGGTCGACCCGTCGCTGGCGCCGGCCGGCCGCCACGTGATGACCTGCTTCGTGCAATACCTGCCGTACCGCCCCGCGGCATCCGGCTGGGAAATCGAGCGCGCTCGCCTCGAGCGGCAGCTGCTGCGCCAGATCGGCGCTGTCGTGCCGGCGGTCGGCCGCGCGCGCGTCGCGAGCCGCCTGTACACGCCGGCGGACCTCGAGCAGGTTTTCGGGATCACCGAGGGCAACATCTTTCATGGCGACCTGCGCCCCGACCAGCTGTTCTTCATGCGGCCGCTGCCGGGCCATGCGCGCTACGCGGCCCCGATCGACGCACTGTATCTGTGCGGCGCCGGCACTCATCCCGGCGGCGGCGTGACCGGCGCGCCGGGTTTCAATGCCGCGCACCGGATCCTCGACGACCTGAAACGGGACCGGGCGCTGCGCAAGGGCCTGGGCGCGTGAGCCGGCCATGACCAGCCTGCGCGCCATGCCGGTGCGGTTTCGCATCCTCGTGGTGCTGGTCGTCCTCTCCTTCATCAATTACCTGCTGCGCAACAACATCTCGGTCGCGCTCCCGAGCATTCGCGCGGAGTTTGGATTCACGAGCGCCGAGATCGGCTGGATCCTCGGCAGCTTCAACCTCAGCTACACGCTGTTCCAGATTCCGGGCGGCATCTTCGGCGAGGCGGTCGGGCACCGCCGCGCGCTGGCGGTCATTGCCGTGACCTGGGGCGTGTTGACGTTGCTGACGGGATTCGCGCCGTCGCTGATGGCGGCGTCCACGACCGGCGCGATGGTTTCGCTGATCACCGCGCGGTTCCTGATGGGCATCGCGAATGCGCCGATCTTCCCGATCATGACCGGCGCCATCGCGCGCTGGTTCCCGATCGGCAGCTGGGCGTTTCCCAACTCGCTGAGTTCCACCGGGTTGGCGCTCGGCCAGGCGGCGATCGGGCCAGCGGTGACACTGCTGATCATCCAGTTCGGCTGGCGCAATTCCTTCTATGCGCTCGCGCCGCTCGGCATCCTGGCCGGCGCCTGGTGGTACTGGTACGGCCGCGACCGGCCCGCCCTGCATCGCGCCATCACGGCGCAGGAGATCGCGCTGATCGATCATGGCCGCGATGCGACGGCCACCGGCAGGCCGCCGCCCGGCAGCTGGCGCGAGGTCCTGATGCGCCGCGACGTGTTGCTGCTGGCCGCCAGTTATTTCTGCATGAACTACGTGTTCTACATGTTCGCGCAGTGGCTGTTCGTCTACCTGGTCGAGGAGCGCGGCTTCACGCTGCTGGAAAGCGGCTTCCTGTACGTGCTGCCATTCGCGACCGGCGCCGCGATGGCCGCCGCCGGCGGGTTGATCTGCGATCGCCTGTGCCATCGAATCGGCGGACGATGGGGCTGCCGGCTGCCGGCGATGATCGCGCTGGTGCTGGTCGCCGTATTCCTGCTCGCAGGCATGAAGGCAGCGAATCCCTACGTGGCCGTCGGCCTGCTGTCGCTGTGCTTTGGATTCACGCAGTTCACCGAGGGCCCCTATGCCTCCGCTGCGACCTATGTCGGCGGCCCGCATGCCGCGACCGCCTATGGCGCCGCTAATACCGGCGGGAACGCGGCAGGATTCCTCGCGCCCGTCGTCGGGTTGCTGGTCGACCACGCGGGTTGGCCGGCGACGCTGGCAACCGGTTCCCTGTCGGCGCTGGTCGGCGCCGGCCTGTGGTTCTTCATCCGCGTGGAGAAGCACGCGAAGTGAGCCACGCGCAGCCGGACCCGCTGAATCGCCATCGCGTGCCGTTTGACGGCCAGTTCTCGCTCGCCGACTGCCCGACCGGCCCGCCTGCGGGCACGCCGTCGAAGGGCGCGCTCCAGGACGAACTCGAGGACCAGGTCGACGAGCTCGACCGCCTGCAGCAGCTCCTGTTCGCCGACGAGCGTTTCGCCGTGCTCGCCGTGTTCCAGGGCGTGGACGCGGCCGGCAAGGACAGCACGATCGGCAAGGTTTTCTCCGGCGTGAATCCCGCGGGTTTCCGCGTGCACCCCGAGCTGCTCGCGGCGCAGAAGCTGCCCGAGTCGCACGCGAAGCGCACCTGGCAGGAACGCTTCGAGTCGATCCGCGACTTCGAGCGTCACCTCGCCGGCAACGGCACCGTGATCGTGAAGTTCTGGCTCTACGTATCACGGCGCCGGCAGGCAGCGCGCTTCCGCGAGCGCATCGAGGACCCGGACAAGAACTGGAAGTTCCGCCTCGGCGACCTCGACGATCGCGCGCATTGGCGGCGGTTCATGAAGGCCTACCAAGAGATGCTGCGCGAGACCTCGCGCGAATGAGACGAACGGCTCAGCGTTCTTCGGTGAGGTGCTTCTCGAGCCAGCCCGGGTGGGCCTCCTCGAGGCGCTTCAGCTCGGCCTCGGCCTCCTCGTCGCGGCCCTCCTCGCGCAGCTTCTCGATCTCGGCGTACCACTCCTCCGGCGTGCGCGCATCCGCGCGTTCCTTGCCGGATGCCTGCAACATGCCGATCCTCGAGCCGGTGACGGCGATGGCCTCCGCTTTGCCGGCGGGCACGGGAGCGGCCGCGGGCGCGCGCTGTTCGCTCGCCTCGCCCTCGCGGGCAGGCGGCGAAACCGCCGGCCCGTCCTGGAGCAGCGGCGGCGGCGGCGCGCGTTCGAGCGCGGCCGCGGGCGATTCCGCGGCAGGCGATTCGCGGCGGACCTCCTGCTGCGGAAAGGCTTCAGCGACGGAGCGCGGGGTGACGGTCGCCGCCGAATCCGCCGCAGCCTGCGGCGCCGGTTCCGGCGCCGCGCCGGCCTCCTCCGCGGGCTCGGTCCTGGTCGCAACGTCCGATTCCGTCATCAGCGCGGGCGCACCGATCTCTTCGTATTGCCACTGCACGATCATCACCGCAAGCAGGAGCGACGCCGCGAGTGAGGCGGGCAGCCACCAGCGCCCGGCGCGCGGAATGAGCGCGCGACGCGCCTGGGCGCGGATGCGCTCATCAGTCGCACGCGGCGGTTCGCCGCCGCCGCGCGCGAGCAGCCGTCGCCAGGCTTCCCGATTGACCGGTTTTCCTTCGTCCTGCATCGCCTCAGTCCCCGGGCGCGTCCGCGCCCAGCATGTCCTTCAGTTTCGCGACCGCGTAACGCAGCCGACTCTTCGCAGTCTCCGTGTTGACTCCGGTTGCCTCGCCGATCTCCGCCACCGACAACCCGCCTTCCACGTACATCAGGAACGCGCCCTTCTGTTCCTCCGGCAGCGCTGCGAGTGCGGCTGCGAGCCGCGCACCCGATTCCTGCGCCAGCGCCGACTGCAGCGGTCCGGGCGCCGGGTCATCCGCGGCGGCGATCGCCTCGTCGTCTGCGACCTCGCGTGCGCCGCGCCGGCCGCTGCGGCGCCAGAAATCCATGCAGCAGTTGCGCGCGATCCGGTAGAGCCAGGTCGCGAACCGCGCCTCCGGGCGGTAGCTCGCGCGATTCGCGATGACGCGCGACCAGCATTCCTGGAACACGTCGTCGGTCGCCGCATCGTCGCCGACGGTGCGCCGGATGAAGCGCCAGAGGGCGGCCCGATGGTTCGCGTACAG